>CANRYZ010000022.1 GCA_947644365.1 uncultured Oscillibacter sp.
TGACTTTTGTCTATTTTGCTCTTATTGTAGATGCACTTATGTGAACACATCCTAAGAAATCCTGTAGGGGCGCATATTATGCGCCCCTACAAAGATTTTCTTGCGTCAGCGCCCCATTGGCCAGGGATTTGACTATGAGAGGGGAATCTCTACGTCCCCCACCAGCACGGCCTCCGCCTCCGCCGGGTCCATGAGCTCCCGGAAGACCACGTTCAGCATGATCCTGCCGCTGCGCCGGCCGTCGTCGTGGATGGTGAAGCTGGATTCAGCGGAGGAGCTGCCGCCGGAGAGCTGGAGGTCCTCCATGGAGATCTCCGTGCCGTCCCGGAGGCGCAGGGCCAGGGAGGATTCGATCTCCCGAGAGATGGTTTGATTGGTCATATCCGGCAGGTCCTCCCCCTTCATGCGCACCTGGAGGGACAGGGGCGACATCTCCGCCTTGTAGGCGATGCCGTCTGCCGCCGCCTTTCCGGCGGCGGTGTCCACGGCAAAGGAGGGGCGGAAGGTGACGGCGGCGGCGTGGTCCGTCAGGGGCACGTCCTCACCGTTGATCTCCAGATCCGGCGGCCACACCAGCAGCGTGATAGAGGGGTTCAGCAGCGCCGTCAGGTTCCAGATCTCCTGGAAGTTGGCGCTGAGCATACAGGTCAGGGTGCGGGTCTCCGGGTCAAAGCCCAGGGTATCGGTGCACTGCCCGGAGACAGAGCTGAAGCGGGCATGGATCTGCCACTGTTCCTCCGGGCTTGCGTTCTGGATGTCCTCCCAGGCGATCTCCCGCCCCAGAAGCGTGTCGATGCGCAGGGGCGGCAGATGCTCCGCCGCCGCCACGGCCTCCAGGTCCGTATTCTCCGGCAGCTGGTAATCCAGCAGGACGTACAGATTTTTCTTATCTCCAATGGCCTGCCGCACCGTCAGGGTCACGTCGCCGCAGACGCTGACGGCGTTTACGTCCCGGAACACGCCCTCCGCCCCGGAGACCTCCCGGGACGATGCTCCGAACCGCTCCAGAAACACCGGGTCCCACTCCACGGCCTCCAGGGCGGTTCCCGCCGTGGCCAGCACTCCCACGGCCAGCGCCGCCGCCAGCAGGACTTTTTTCCCAAAGCTCCAGGGGCGCAGGACCCGCCGCCGCTTTGGCTCCGCCGCCAGGGCCGCCTCCTTCATCCGCGCCGCCTGTCCCGCCGGGACGGGCAGCGTCTCCACCATTGCCTGATACCGGTTCATATCGTGTCCTCCCATTCCCGCCGCAGGGCCTCCCGGCCCCGCTTGAGCCGCATCTTTACCGCGGAGACCGTGGTCCCCAGGATTTTTGCCGTCTCCTCCACGCTGTACCCCTCGCCGTAGTGGAGATGGATGGCCGCCCGGTGCTTCTCCGGCAGGGCCGCCGCCAGCTCCCACAGTCCCAGATACTCCGCCGCCGGGGCGGGCAGGGACTCGTCCAGGGGCAGCTCCCGCCTGCGGCTGCGCCGGTGCTCGTCCCGGCACTGGTTGGCCGCCACCTGGAACAGCCACCGCCGCTCCTGCTCCGGCGCTTCAAAGCCCGGGGCTCGGTACAGCCGCTTGCAGAACACCTCCTGGAGGGCGTCCTCCGCGTCGGCGGGGCTGCCCAGCTGCACCAGGCAGAAGCGGTACAGCGCCGGGCCGTAAGCGGTATAGGCGTTTTCAAAGATCTCCTCCGCCGTCAACGGCGCCGCCCCCTCTCCGTGGCCTTCTGCCTGTAAAACGGTTCAGGGCCGTAAAAGGTCACATTTTTATCATACGCCGTTTCCGGCGGAGTGGAAAGGGGAGAACGCCCCTGTTACCCTTGCGGCGATGGCGTCTGTAAAATCCGCGGTTCATCTTCGCATATAAATCAAATCTGTCATGCCATTATAGGATTGTGTTTTAAGCAGCCGCAGCTTGATCTCATGTCCCGTTTTTTCAAAAAGCCGAATGCCGTCTCCCAAAAGCGTTGGAATTACAGTAATGTAATAGCAGTCAATCAAATCTTCATTGATTAACGGATGGATGATGCTGGCTCCGCCGCATATCCAAATGTTTTTTCCAGGTTCTTCTTTTAATCTTTTTACCAAATCGACAGGGTCAGTATTTACAAACCGAATTTTTTCAGAGGAAGCGCGCTCCTTATGGGTAATCACATAAGCCGTCAAATTATGATATACCCACTCTTTTGGAGAAAGCTCGGCAGTAATTTGATGATAGGTGTTCCAGCCCATTAAAACTGTATCAATGTTTTTTACGAACTCAGAATAGACGTCCATGTTTTCGTGCTCGCTTCCCTGTCCTTTCAGCCAATCGACATTGCCTTTGCTATCTGCGATATATCCGTCAAGACTCATCGCAATAAATAGGTTGATTTTTCTCATATCTCTTCAACTCCTCAAATTTGTATTTTACCGGTGAGATTATATCATAGCGAAAGGGAACCGGGATAGGGGAAAAGATTATTTGCAAATTCCGGAGAATCACGCTATGATAAAACCGATACGGCAATACGCGTCCGGGAGGAGGGACGGATATGATCGGACAGAGAAGCGAGGCCCGGGCCATGGTCCGGGTGATTTTGACCCTGGCCTGGCCCACGATGCTGGAGCAGATGAGCCAGTCCGCGGTGCAGTATATCGACACGGCCATGGTGGGCGCCCTGGGCACCCAGGCCACGGCGGCGGTGGGAGCCACCAGCACCGTGGGGTGGCTCATCAACTCCTCCATCATCGCGTTCAGCGTGGGCTTTCTGGCCATCATCTCCAGGGCCTGCGGCGCCCAGGACGTCGAGATGGCCCGGCGGGCCGCCGCCCAGGCGGTGCTGGCCGTGCTGGTGATCGGCACGGTCTTCACCGTTCTCACCACCGCCGTCAGCGGCGTGATCCCCGTGTGGATGCGGGTGGAGCCCCATATCCGGCCCACGGCCTCCCGGTATTTTCTGATCCTGTACCTGCCCCTGCTGCCCAGAACGGCCAGCATCATCTTCGGCACCGCCCTCCGGGCGGCGGGAGATACCCGGACGCCCATGCGGGTGGGCCTCTGGGTGAACTGCGTCAACGTGATACTGAATTTTCTGCTGATCTACCCCACCCGCACGGTGACGCTCCTGGGGCGCGCCTTCACCGTGCCCGGCGCGGGAATGGGGGTGGTGGGGGCCGCGGCCGCCAGCGCTGCGGCCTTTGCCTGGGGCGGTATCCGCATCACCTGGGCGCTGTGGCGCCACCCCGTGCTCTCCCCCAGGGGAGAGAGCCTGCGGCCGGACCCGCTGATCCTCCGGCCCTGCCTGCGGGTGGCCCTGCCCAATATGTTTCAGCGGTTCGGCACCTCCCTGGGGTACGTGGCCTTTGCCGCCATGATCAACTCCCTGGGGGAGGTGGCCACCGCCGCCCACACCATCGCCAACACCGTGGAATCCGCCTTCTATATCCCCGGCTACGGGATGCAGACCGCCGCCGCCACTTTGACGGGCAACGCCTACGGCGCCGGGGACCGCAGGCGCATGAAGGACCTCACCTCCATGTTCCTGCCGGTGGAGATCTGCTTGATGTGCGTCACCGGCGGGGCCCTCTTCGCCTCGGCGCCGCTGCTGATGGGCCTGTTCTCCAAGAGCGGAGAGGTGATCGCGCTGGGGACCGCGGTGCTGCGGATGGTGGCGGTGTCGGAGCCGCTGTACGGCGTGTCCATCATCGTGGAGGGGATGATGATGGGCGTTGGAAAAACCCGAACGCCCTTTGTGTACAACATCGCCGGCATGTGGTGCGTCCGGATTGTGGGAACCTTCGTCTGCGTGCGCCTGCTGGGTCTGGGCCTGGTGGCCGCATGGGGCTGCATGATCGCCCACAATGTGCTGCTGTTTGTCCTGTATCTGATCTCCTTTGCCAGAGGGACGTGGAACCCCCTGGCGGAGAGAGAGGCGGAGCTCTCCGGCTGAGGACGGTGGTTTTTGCTGTGTCGGAGATAGGGAACGAAATATATATTCTGACTACAAACGGCCTGCGGAGGAGAGGCATTCTTCCGCAGGCCGCCGCTTTATTTTGCAAAGTATTTAAAAATGGATATTGCGGCAAAGTTTTGTAAAAACACAAGGAAAATAACATAAAAGACCTTGAATTTACAAAATGGGATGTGTTATAATCCCGAAATAGAAATGAGAATACTTTCTAAATACGCCGGCGTGTATTTGTGTAACAATACAGCAATGGGATACATAATGAATATTCCGTATTACAGAAGGCGAAAATGCCGTCAGAGCCTTGGCGGAGTTTTTCGCTGGATAACGGAAATGAGAAAAAAGGAGATCCAAAACTGATGGAACAGGTTTTGTGTGTTACTTTTTTCGGAGGGTTTTCCCTGTCCTGCCCGGGAGGCGGCAAGGTCATCTCGGAGCAGGAGCGGGCCTCCCAGCGGCTGTGGAGCTTTTTGGAGTATCTGTGCGCGTTTCATCAAAACGGCGTGGGGCAGGAGGAGCTGATCGCCGCCCTCTGGGAGGAGGGAGAGGAGGCGGCCGACCCGGTGGGGGCGCTGAAAACCACCCTCCACAGGGCCCGCGCCATTTTGAAGGAGCTGGGGTTTCCCGACGGGAAGCAGGTGCTGCTCTACCGCCGGGGGCGGTATTTCTGGGGACCGGAGCTGCGCACGGACGCGGAGGAGCTGGAGGAGCTGTACGCCGCCTTTTCCGCCGCGCCGGACAGGACGCTCCCCGCGGTGCTGGAGTTTCTGCCCCGGTACCAGGGGGATTTCCTGCCCAACGCGGCGGGGGCTTCCTGGACCCTTCCCCTGCGTACATACTACCACACGCGGTATCTGCGGCTGTCTCACAGCGCGGCCAACCGCCTGTGGGAGCTGGGGCGGTTGGACGAGGCCATCGGCGTGTGCCGCCAGGCCGCCACGCTGGATCCCTATGACGAGCGGTGCCAGCTGCTGTTGATGCGCCTGCTCCACGCCTCCGGGGCCACCCAGACGGCGCTGCAGCATTACAGCCAGGTGTCGAAGCTGTGCATGGACCAGCTGGGCGTGGCTCCCTCGCCGGAGCTGGTGGCCTTTTACCAGGAGATCGCCAGGATCGACGCCTCCGTGGAGCTGGACCTGCGGATCATCCGCAGGAGGCTGCTGGAGGAGGAGCCGGTCGAGGGCGCGTTTATCTGCGAGTACGCCGTGTTCCGGGACATTTATCGGCTCATGGCCCGGGGGATGTACCGCTCCGGCCGGGTGGTGCAGATGTGCCTGCTGACCATTCTGGAGCGGGACGGAAATTACCCGGAGGCCAGGCGGAGCGCCGCGGTCATGGCGGAGCTGGAGCGGTCCTGTCTGTCGCGGCTGCGGTCGGAGGATGTGGCCGCCCGGCTCAACGCCAACCAGTACCTTCTGCTGCTGCCCACGGCCAGCTATGAAAACGCCGAGCGGGTCCTGCGCCGGGGACTGGACGCCTTTAAAAACACGCTGCTGGGCAGGACGGTGGCCGTGCGGACCAGTCTGCTGCCCGTCCTGCCCTCCAGAGAGATGTCGTCCCAGCCGGAATGGCGGGAAAGCGGAGGTGCTGTCACCTGATTGTAATCTTTCCCTGATAAAATAGATTGGGATTTTAACTTCGGCACGGGGGAGGAGAGATCACTTGGCAGAAAAAGTACAGTATATGGCCTGCGGGAAGAACGTCGTCACGGTGCGGGTCGTATCCTATGAGGACCGGCGTCCGGTGGGCACGCTGAGCGGACCCCAGGTGCCGGAGCCGCTGCGGTTTTCCAGTATGGCGCAGCTGCTGTTTTACATGGATGAATTGATGGACCGGGATCACTCTCCCCAGCGGGAGACGGAGGCCCGGGAATTCTGCCCGGTGGAGGACCGGCCCGCCCTGCTGTCTCAGCCCAGGCGGGAGAGGAATCTGGCGGTCTTTGAGATCCGGGTCCTGTTCCGGCAGAACGCCAGCTGGCAGGGCTCCCTGTTCTGGCGGGAGCGGAAGCTGGAGGGACATTTCCGCAGCGTTCTGGAGCTGATGCGCCTGATGGACAGCGCTCTGCTGGCGGAGTAACAACACGCCCGAAGGGCGGAGGAGGCGCGGGCCGGTGACCCAGCGAATAAAGGGCGTGTTCAATGCGCTGATGGACCATTACTTCTTTGTCCTGCTGATCCTGGCCCAGGCGGCCCTGGCCCAGTTCGGCGTGGCCAACGCTCTGAGCTGCGGCATGGTGGGGATCCTGCTGTGCGCCGCGGGGCTGGGGCTCCGGCGCTCCGCCTGCGTCGACCCCTGGATCGCCGTGCCCATGGCGGCGTATCTGGTCCTGGGGATGGCGTCCTCCTACGCGGTCTACGGCAATACGGTGCGGGGCTATCCCTCCACCCATGCGATTTTTTTTGCCGTCTATTTCCTCATGGCCTGCATGGACGGCGGCGAGCTGCGGCTTCTCAAGCGGCTCAACGCCCTGTGGGCCGGGTGCGCGGCGGCCATCAGCCTGGGGATGTTTCTGCTCCAGGCTCTGGCCGGCACGGCGGGCCGCCTGGGCGGGCTGCTGGGCAATCCCAACGCCCTGGGCATCTTTCTGGCGGTGGGGTGGTTTGCCGTCACCGCCTGTCTGGAGGACGGGGGCGGGGAGGACTGGATGACCGGAGCCCTGCGCTTCCTGGAGCCCGTGGTGCTGACCACCCTGGCCCTGACGCTGTCCATGGGCAGCTTTCTTGCCATGGCGGCAGGCATTGCGGTGCTGCTGCTGGAGAAAAAGCGGGGCGGCTCCTGGCGGGAGGTCTTTGACTATGGCTGCCGGGTGCTGGCCAAGGCCAGCCTGTGCTTTGCCGCCGGGATATTGATGTACGTTACCGCCCGGCAGACCCGCGTCCCCTGGTTCTGCCTGGTTCTGCTGGCATGGCTGCTGGCGCTGGCGGCCGGCTGGGGGATTTTTGAGCGGTTCCTCGCGGCGTACCGCTGGGCGGCCGTCGGCCTCTCCGGAGGCGGGCTGGTGGTAGCGGCGGCCGCGGCGGCCATCCGGCCCAGCGCCATCGCCACCTTTGCCGAGCGCATTGAGATGATGGAGAACGGCCTTGGCTACATCCTCTTCCACCCGGTGCTGGGCCTGGGGCCCGGCCGGTGGAGGGAGTGGAACCTGTACGACGGGGACAAATACTTCGGCACCTGGCATATCCACAACTTTCTCATCCACATCGGCGTGGAGCTGGGGTTGATTGCCATGGCGATGCTGGTGATCATTATTCTGCGGCATTTCCGCAAGACCGGGGCCCCTGGGGCCGCCGCCTTCGTAGTCCATAACCTGATGGATACCAGCTTTTTCTTTTCCGGGATTACCACGCTGATGCTGGTGTCGGCGGGGGAGCCGCAGAAGGGCGGCAAAACTCTGGGCAGGACCGCCACCAGGGCGGTGCTTGTGCTGCTGATGGTTCATTTTCTCTGGTGCTGGGCCTATATGCTTTATCCGTATTTCCTGTGAGGACGGAGGATGGAGATGGAGACGAACAGACAGGAGTTCCGGCGCATTTGGCTGCTGCTGGCAGCATTTGCCGCCTCGGCGGCCATTGTTCTGCTGGCCTGGCGGTCTGCCGGGGCGAGGCTCCCGGAGAACGTGGGCCGTCCTCTGACGGAGGCGGAGCAGGCGGAGATCATCGCCCGCAACAGCCCCCTGACGGAGTACGTCTACCTCAGCGGAAACGCCGACTTCCCCCGGGAGAGCGAGATCAAAAAGATCACGATCCACCACATGGCGGACGACATTCCCCTGGAGCGGCTGGGGGAGGTGTTCGCGGAGCCGGACCGGCGGGCCTCCTCCAACTACGCCATCGATACCCGGGGGCGCGTGGCCCTCTATGTGGAGGAGAAGGACCGGGCCTGGACCTCCAGCAGCCCGGAGAACGACCACCAGGCGGTAACCATCGAAGTGGCCAACGACGAGACCGGCGGGGATTGGCACGTCAGCGACACGTCCTACGAGGCGCTGCTCCGGCTGTGTACGGACGTCTGCCTGCGCAACGGCATCCAGGCCCTGGAGTACACCGGGGACGCGGAGGGAAATCTGACGGTCCACAGGATGTTTTCCGATAAAACGGAGTGTCCCGGGCCCTATCTGGAGCGGAAAATGCCGGAGATCGCGGAGGAGGTCACCCGGCGGCTGAAAATTTTGCGGGAGGGCTCTGGAAATTAAGGGGGCTGTCACCTTACTGTAACCTTTTTGTGGTAGTGTGTGGGTGTAAACACAAGGGGCTGTGCCGAGGGGCCCGCCCAGCGACAGGAATTAAGATATTTTGAGATAGAAGAAGGGAGCATGCGACATGAAGAAAAATTTGAGAAAGCCGCTGAAAAGTCTGATGCTCACGGCAATGGCCCTGCTGACTGCCACAGCCACGGCGGTGAACGCGACCTCTTACGTGACGATCAAGGTGGAGCATATCTGGGAGGATCACAATAACGCATACGGCACCCGGCCGGATGAGGTTACTGTGGACATCAACCAGGTTCAGGGAAGAGACGAGGAGAAAAACGATACGGTGGTAAAAGAGGACTTCGCCGAGATGACTGACGACGGCTCCGCAGCCGGCGCGCAGGCCGGCGGGGAGGCGGCGGATAAGGCTCCGGAGGAGCTGCTGGAGGAGATCAAGCAGAAGGGCGAGGAGGCCGGCGTCCAGGCCGGCGCCGACGCGAAGGGAAAACTGGATGACCTCAATTTAAAAGACCCCGCTGATTTGAAAGACCCCGCGGATTGGGTAAGCCCGAACGATCTGCCGAAGCCTGAGGACCTCAAAGACTTCACGGGCGACAACGGTAAGGACTACGAATATACGGAGGCCGCGAAGGCGGAATACGCGGAAAAACTCGAGGAATACCGTCAGGCCTATGAGAAATACATGGGCCCGGAGGATCAGGAGGGGAGCTACGCGGCGTACCAGAAGGCCTATGAGGAGCTGTGCGGCTATTTGAAGGAGTATTGCAAGGCTGAAAACTCCGCGTCCCGTCCCGGCGGCAATGACGACGGCTTTATGGGCGGCTTTTTGAGACAGCTGGAAAACAGCGGATTGACGCCCGAGCAGCTCAAGGATAAATACAACGAGGGCTTTGACAACGGGTATCATGCGGGTTATAATGGCACAGAGACCCCGGCTCCCCCTGAGATTAAAGACGAGGAAAGAGATAAGCTTGTCGGGGAGATCGGAGACCGGATCGACGATTTTGTTGACGGAGAGGGCTCCGATACGGCGGAGGAGATCATTGATGCGGTCAACGCGATTATCCAGGGGAGTGAGACCGTCAGCGGGACAGAGGCCGAGAATATGTGGTCTACGGAGAAAGAGCTGGGTTCGGGAGATGAGAAGAACGACGACGGCCCTCTGAATTATCGGGCGGACATGGACGAACATCCTGTTGAAGCAAAAAAGGATTTCTTGAAGGACACCCTCGGCCTTGACGACGAGGCGCTGGAGGACATTGGATATACCACCAAACAGCTGAAAATTGAAATTACCATTGTGGAAGACAAGGATGAGAGCGGAAATACGACAGGGAAGAGGATTTACGTCTCTGTAGACGGGGGAAAGACCTTTACTGGCGTGAATACCGAACAGGAGTATGATGAGACGAAGGATGTTTTGGAAGAGGTGAAATTTACCTTCCTGCACACGCTCAATGTGCCGTACGCTCCGCCGGCCCCCTCCATAGATGAGCGGGACGATCCGGAACCGGAGTACAGGGAA
Organism: uncultured Oscillibacter sp.; assembly: GCA_947644365.1. GTDB lineage: Bacteria > Bacillota > Clostridia > Oscillospirales > Oscillospiraceae > Oscillibacter. The sequence continues at coordinate 9,670 of CANRYZ010000022.1, forward strand.
AAACCCGGGAACCCGAAAGACCCCGGAGACCCGAAGGACCCCGAGGACCCGAAAGACCCCGGGGAGCCCGGAAAGGACATCCCCGAGGAGGAGGTGCCCCTGACCGACGTAGAGGAGCCCGAGAAAGAGATTCCCCAGGAGGACGTTCCCCTCACCGAGGTCCCCAAGACCGGCGACGGCAGCCTGCTTTGGATGTGCGCCGCCATGCTCTCCGGCACGGCGCTGCTGGCCCTGCTGAAAAAGGAGCGGGAGGCCCAGGAGGCCTGAGAGAAAACCGATTACAGGCCCGGACGTCTCGTCCGGGCCTGCTTGAGTGAGGAGGTGCCCGATGAAAAAGAGGACGCGCCGGATTCTGATCGCGGCGCTGGCGCTGGTGTTTGCCGTCAGCCTGGGAGTGGTGGCCTGTCAGCAGATACAGTATGGGAAGAATGACCGGGCCATTGACGACGCCCGCCGGCTGGCCGGCGCGCCCGCGGAGAGCAAGCCGGCCCTCCGGCGTCCCCAGTCTGCCCCGGGGGAGGCGGAGGAGCCCCCGGAGGAGGAGCCAGACCCCTGGGCGGACATCGATCTGGAGGCTTTGCGGGAGGTCAACGAGGATGTGGTTGGCTGGCTGGCCATCCCCGGCACGGATGTCTCCTACCCCCTGATCCGTCCCCGGGACAACGAGACCTACCTGACCCGCAGCTGGGATAAGACCCCCACCTCCGCCGGGTCCATCTTTCTGGACTACCGGGCGGCTTGGGAGCCCCGGGGCTTCAATACCATCATCTACGGCCACAATATGCGCAACCGCACCATGTTCGGCTCCCTGCGCAACTACCGCAAGGACGGCTATTGGGAGCAGCACCCGGAAATCTGCCTGATTGACGGCGAGGGCGTTCACTACTACGACATCTTCGCCGCCTGGGAGCCCCGGGTCACGGACCCGCCCTTCTCGCCGGAGGTCACCACGGAGAAGGGCCGCCAGTCCTTTATCGACACCGCCCTGCGGCGCTCCGCCATTCAAACGGGGGTGGAGCCCACGGTGGACAGCGAGATCCTGACCCTCTCCACCTGCACCGGCGTGGGACACGCCACCCGCTGGGTGGTCCAGGCCGCCCTGCGGACAGAGGAATAAGCGGCGCGCCCATCTCCGGCACAGACCGGAGATGGGCGCTGTTTTTTCGCCTGCCCGGAGAACGGAGATTGAAACCACACCCGGACGGCCTGCTGGCCGGAATCGCGGCGGGTCTGGAAAATAGAGGTTGAAATCCCGCGCCCTTTTCTATATAATGGTGTCGGATTCCTACATAAAGGGGTGTTTTGCCGAGGAGGGCGGGCCCCGCGCAGAGAGGGGAGACAGCGCATTGGAAGAGTTCTTGAGAATGGAGCATGTCAGCAAGCGGTTCGGCGACTTCTACGCCAACAAGGACATCAATCTCACTGTCTACAAGGGTGAGGTCCTCACCCTGCTGGGGGAGAACGGCGCGGGAAAGTCCACGCTGATGAACGTCCTGATCGGCCTCTATCAGCCCACGGAGGGCAGCATTTACTTAAACGGAAAAAAGGTCCGCATCGACTCGCCGGCCCAGGCGGTGCGCCTGGGCATCGGCATGGTGCACCAGCACTTCATGCTGGTGGAGGCCATGACGGTGTTTGAGAACATCATCCTGGGAGACCGGAATACCAAGGGCGTTTTCATCGACCGGGAGGCCCGGAAGAAGGAGATCCTGGAGCTCTCCGCCAAGTACGGTCTGGACGTGGAGCTGGACCGGCCCATCACGGAAATCGCCGTGGGCGCCCAGCAGCGGGTGGAGATTTTGAAGGCCCTGTACCGGGGCGCGGAGCTCCTGGTGCTGGACGAGCCCTCCGCGGCCCTGACGGACATCGAGGTGGAGGGCCTCTTCAAGATCATGCGGAAGCTGACGGAGGAGGGCAAGAGCGTCATCTTCATCAGCCACAAGATGCGGGAGGTGCTGCACATCTCCGACCGCATCACCATCCTCCGCGCCGGCGAGGTGGTCACCACCCTCCGGCGGGAGGAGACCGACGGGCAGGCCCTGGCCAACCTCATGATCGGCCGGGAGCTGGCGCCCTCCCAGTATACCAAGGTGGAACAGGCCGGGGAGCCGGTGATCCAGCTCAAGGGCGTGGACTTTCAGAAGGACTCCAAGCACAACGGCCTCAGCGGCGTCAGCCTCACCGTGGGCCGTGGGGAGATCGTGGGCATCGCCGGGGTGGACGGCAACGGCCAGAGCCAGCTGGCCCAGGTGGTCACCGGCGTGCTGACGCCGGACGCCGGCACGGTGGACATGAAGGGGACCCGGGTGGCCCAATTCACTCCCAACGGCTTTATTCTGGAAAACGTGTCTCACATCCCGGAGGACCGGAACAAGATGGGCCTCATCGGGGAGATGTCCGTGAAGGACAACATCGTGCTCAAGACCACGGAGACCCAGGCGTTTTCCAGCGCCAAGGGCCTGGTCCTCAAGAAAAAGGCCATCCGGGACTACGCCCTGGAGATGCAGGAGAAGTACGACATCCGCTGCACCTCTGTGGAGCAGGAGGCCCGGAACCTCTCCGGCGGCAACCAGCAGAAGGTCATCCTGGCCCGGGAGCTGGAGGGGGAGCCCGACCTGCTGGTGGCGGTGCACCCCACCCGGGGATTGGACATCGGCGCCACCCGGTTCATCCACGACACCATGATCGAGGCCCGGGACCGGGGTTGCGGCGTGCTGCTGGTGTCCGCGGACTTCGACGAGATTCTGGAGGTCTCCGACCGCATCGTTGTCATGTTCGAGGGACAGGTCATGGGCGTCTACTCCGGCAAGAATCCTCCCATCGAGGAGATCAGCCTGGCCATGGCCGGCAAGTGAGGAGGGGAAACGATGAAAAATAAATTCGTCAATATCCTGGTGCCGCTGATCTCCGTGCTGCTGGCCTTCGTCATCGGCTGCATCGTCATAGCGGTGCTGGGGGCCAATCCCTTTGTGGCGCTCCAGGCGCTGTGGACCGGCGCCTTCGGCAGTATGCGGAACGTGGGCACCACTCTGGCCCGGTCCACGCCGCTGATCTTCACGGGACTCTGCGCCTGCTTCGCCTACCGGTGCGGCGTGTTCAATCTGGGCGGCGAGGGACAGTTCATCATCGGCGCGGTGGTGTGCTGCTTCATCGCCACCCGCAGCGGTCTGGAGGGGCCCCTTGCCATCGTGCTGTGCCTCGCGGCCGGCGCCCTGGCCGGCGGCCTCTGGGCGGCCGTCCCCGGCGTGCTGAAGATTTACCGGGACCAGAATGAGATGATTATCTCCATCATGCTCAACTATGTGGCGACGCTGTTCATGGGGGTGGTGTACACCAACTGGCTCCGGGACGGCACCGTGCCCCAGACGGCCCCGGTGCCCGACGCCACCAAGCTCAGCCGCCTCTTCGGCCTGCGGGTCACCACCGCCTTTATTCTCGCCATTGTGGTGGGCCTGCTGATCTACTACTTCCTGTTCTACACCTCCAAGGGCTTCCAGCTCCGGGCGGTGGGATTGAATATGACGGCGGCCCAGTTCAACGGCTTTGCCGTCAAACGGTACATTTTGATGAGCTTCATCGTCTCCGGCGCCATCGCTGGCCTGGGCGGCAGCGCGGACCTCATGGGCACTCAGTACCGCCTCATCAACGGCTATGCCAGCGGCTACGGCTTCGACGGCGTGGCCATGGCCCTCATCGGCCAGCTCCATCCCCTGGCTACCATTCTGGTTGCCATCTTTTTCGCGGTGCTGCGGGTGGGCTCCACCACCATGCAGGCCGCCACCGGCGTTCCCACCAGCGTGTCCGACATCATCCAGGCATTGGTGATCGTGTTCACCGTGGCGGGTCTCGCCATGGTGAAGCTGCCCCAGTTCAAGGCGGCCGTCGCCAAGCTGTCCGCGAGAAAGGAGGCCGCGTAATATGGATTCCGCTTTCATCACCAACCTGATCCTGGCCAGCGTCCGCATGGCCACGCCTCTGATCTTCCTCTCCCTGGCGGAGCTCTATTCCCAGCGGGCGGGCCTGGTCCACATCGGCCTGGAGGGCCTGGCGGCCATCGGCTCCCTGGTGGGCTTCCTGGTGAGCCTCATCACCGGCAGCCCCCTGCTGGGCGTGCTGGCCGGCGCGGCGGTGGGCATTCTGGTGAACATGATCTACGCCTACGCCACCATCAACCTCTGCGCCGAACAGATCGTCTACGGCATGGCCATCAACATCTTCGCCCCGGCCCTGGCGGCCTTCATCTACCGGGTGTACTTCGGCGCGGGCTCCGAGCTGGTGCAGGTGGGCCTCATGACCACGCTCTCCGGCCTTCTGGGCATCGCCTCCGACAACTTCCTGGTGCGGCTGCTGCTGGACCAGACGCCCATGGTCTACCTGGCCTACGGCCTGGTGATCTTCACCGCCATCTATTTCAACAAGACCAAGTCCGGGCTCAACTACAAGGCCGTGGGCGAGTACCCCAAGGCCGCCGCCACCCTGGGTATCAGCGTGGTGGGGGTGAAGTACGCCGCCAGCGTCATCTGCGGCGCCCTGGCCGGCATCGGCGGCGCGTATCTCACCACCTGCTACTCCACCACCTACACCGACGGCAACGTGGCCGGACGGGGCTTCATCGCCTTGGCGGCGGTGATCTTCGGCCGCTGGAGCGCCGGCGGCGTGCTGCTGGCCTGCCTGTTCTTCGGCTTCTGCGACGCGCTGCAGATCCGCCTCCAGGTGGGCAGCTACGGCATCCCCTATCAGTTCTTCCAGATGATCCCCTATATCGCCACCGTAGTGGTGCTGACGATCATCGGCATGAAGAAGGCGGGCCCCAAGGGCGTGGGCAAGCCCTATCTCCGGGAGGAGAGATAAACCCGGTGAGAACGGACTTTGATCCGTTTTCATATAGAAGTACAAACGCGACAAAACAAGGAGGAATTTTGGAATGAAGAAGATCTTTGCATTGCTCCTGACCCTCGCCATGGTGCTGAGCCTGGCCGCCTGCGGCGGCGGGAACAGCGGCGGCGGCGCCTCGTCCGGCAATAACACCAGCGCCCCCGCTGACGGCGGCGGCGACGGCAAGACCTACAAGGTCGCCATGATCTGCGACTCCAGCATCTCCGACGGCGGCTGGGGCATGGCCTGCTACAACGCCATGGTGGACGCTGCCGCCAAGTACGGCTGGGAGACCGAGGTCTCCGACAGCATCGCCCAGTCCGCCTACTACGAGAGCATCGTGGCTTTCTGCGACCTGGATTATGACCTGATTTACGCCCCCGGCAACCAGTACACCGACGCCATCCTCCAGGCCGCGGAGGAGTACCCCGACATCGCCTTCGCCCTGCTCAACGGCGGCGCGGACACCCCTGAGAAGGCCGCCAACCAGAACGTCACCTCCCTGCTTCCCAACTCCCAGCAGGTTGGCTGGATCGCCGGCATCCTGGCGGGCCTCATGACCGAGACTGGCAAGGTCGCCTTTATCGGCGGCATGGAGATCGACACCACCAAGGGCAAGTACGCCGGCTTTGTGGAGTCCGCCGAGTATGTGGGCCAGCAGGAGGGCAAGGACGTGAAGGCCCTGGATGTGGTCTACTCCGGCGATTTCAGCGCCTCCGACAAGGGCATTGAGTTTGCCAAGGCCATGATGGACCAGGGCGCCGATGTATTCTTCGGCGACGCCTCCGCCGTGGACTCCGGCGCCCGCCAGGCCATCGACGAGGCCAACGCCGCCGCCGGGGCCGTGAAGGTCTATGACATCGCCCAGCCCGGCGACTTCCTGGGCCAGAACGAGTGCATCATCGGCAGCCAGGTCACGGACAACTCCGGCCTGGTGGGCCTGTGCATGGAGGCCGTGGAGGCCGGCACCTTCGGCGGCGAGACCATTTACGGCACCATGCAGAACGGCGTGCTCTCCGTGGGCAAGCTCAGCGACCTGGTGCCCGCCGACGTGCAGGAGAAGTATAACGGCTACATCGCCCAGGTGATGGACGGCACCTTCATGCAGTGATCTCCGCCGGCCGCGGCGCAACGCCCTGAATCGTCACAGAAAATAAAGAGGTCCGCCAGTCCGGCGGACCTCTTTGCCGCTGTGGGCGGAGGCGGGGATAAATCCAGGAAAAGACTGGAAAAATATTCCTGATTCTTTGACTTTTTTACAAAAATCACAAATTATTTGTGAAAAATATACAGATTGGCTGGTATATGGTTGACGTTAACAGACGTCATATGATAAAATAAACCAGCTTTTTGGGGAACTGTTTTCCGCCTGTGTCACAGCTGCGGCAAGCGGGGGCGCCCCCGCTTTTTCCGCCGGTTTTACCGGCGGAAAACGGGCTCTGAGAGGCATCAGAATCAGAATAAAAGGAGAAAAGAAGTATGAAGAAGATCTTTGCGCTGATCCTGACCCTTGCGATGGTCCTGTCTCTGGCCGCCTGCGGCGGCAACAGCGGCTCCGGCAGCGGCGGAAGCAGCACCGGCGGCGACGCCAGTCCCGCTCCCGCCGATGGCGACGTCGAGATCGCCGTTGTGCTCAAGACCCTGGCCTCCGAGTATTGGGGCTACGTGAAGACCGGCTGTGACGCCGCCGCCGCCGACCTGGGCGTGAAGGTTACCGTGGTGGGCCCCGGCGCTGAGAGCGACATCGAGGGCCAGGTCTCCATGATCGAGCAGCAGATCGGCGCCGGCTGCGACGCCATCGTGTGCGCCCCCAACGACGCCGGCGCGGCTACCGCCGCCCTCCAGGCCGCCATTGACCAGAGCATCCCCGTGCTGGCTGTGGACACCAACGTGGGCATCTCCGGCCAGACCTGCTTCGTGGGCACCTCCAACGTGGACGCCGCCAAGGAAGGCGGCCTGTGGGCCGCCCAGCAGGCCGGCTCCGGCGCCAAGGCCGTCGTCATCTACGGCCAGGAGGGCGACAACACCTCCAATATGCGCCGCGAGGGCTATGAGGCCGCCTGCTCCGAGGCCGGCGTGGAGGTCCTTGCCGCTCTGTCCGGCCAGAACACCACCGACGGCGCCACCAAGACCATGGAGGACCTGCTGAACGCCTATCCCGGCCAGATCAACATCGTCCTCTGCCACAATGACGATACCGCCATCGGCGCCATGAACGCCTGCAAGTCCGCCGGCGTCAGCGACATCATCATCGTGGGCTTCGACGGCAACGAGTCCGCCGTGAAGCTGATCATGGACGGCGAGCTGGTGAAGGCCACCGTGGCCCAGCAGCCCTATGAGATGGGCTATCAGGTCGTGGAGGCCGCTGTGAAGGCCGTCAAGGGTGAGAGCGTGGACGAGGTCATCAACGCCCCCGTGCAGGTGGTCACCGCCGAGAACGGCCAGGCTTACCTGGACAATCTGGCTGCCATGAAGGGCTGATAAACCGATAGCTGACGAAATTCCATACATCCGGAGGGCGGGGTGGTTGATCCGCCCCGCCCTCCGGCGGACTTGGGGGCCTGTTCCGAACCTTTGGCGGGGCATGGCCGGCGCGGAAGGATCGGAACAGGGCCCGAGAGAAATCTGGAATAGAGAATCGAGGTAATTGCATGGGCGAGTACGTCGTCGAACTGAAAAACATCACCAAGCGATTCCCAGGCGTCATCGCTTTGAAGAACATGTCCATCGGCATCCGGCCCGGGGAGATCCACGGCCTGATCGGCGAGAACGGAGCCGGCAAGTCCACCTTGATCAAGGTGCTCACCGGCGTACATAGCCCCGAGGAGGGCGAGATCTTCGTCGACGGCGAGAAGCGGACCTTCAAAAACCCGGTGCAGTCCCGGGAGGCCGGCATCGCCTGCGTCTACCAGGAGCTGAACATCGTCAAGCAGCTGCCGGTGACGGACAACGTGTTCATGGGCCGGGCGGTGAAAAAGGGCTTCCTTCTGGACTATCCCCGGATGCACCGGGAGGCCGAGGAGGCGCTGAAATCCCTGGGTCACCCGGAGATCGACGTCCGCATGGAGTGCGGCAAGCTGGGCGTGGGCCAGCAGCAGATGGTGGAGATCGCCAAGGCCGTCTCTCTGGACGCCAAGCTCATCATCATGGATGAGCCCACCTCCTCCCTGGGCAAGGAGGAGATCGCCCAGCTGATGGAGACCGTTCGGGGCCTCAAGGCCAAGGGCGTGGCCATCCTCTTTGTCTCCCACAAGCTGGAGGAGCTCTTTGAGCTCTGCGACCGCGTCACCGTCATGCGGGACGGCGAGCACATCATCACCGAGGACACCTGCAACCTCACCGAGGACTCCCTGATTACCGCCATGGTGGGCCGGACCCTGGATAACCTCTATCCCAAGGAATTCGGCGTCAAGGGCGACGTGTGGCTGGAGGCCCGGAACCTCAACGAGGTGGGCGTGCTGCACGACGTCTCCTTCCAGGCCCACGCCGGGCAGATCACCGGCTTTGCCGGTCTGGTGGGCGCAGGGCGGACGGAGACCATGCGGGCCATCTTCGGCGCCGACAAGCTGGACGGCGGCGAGATCTACGTCAAGGGCGAGAAGGTGACCATCAAGACGCCAAAGGACGCCATCAACCGCAAGATCGCCTTCCTGACGGAGGACCGCAAGGGGCAGGGCCTGGTGCTCTCCCTGGACGTCCGCACCAACCTGATCCTGGCCAACATGAAGGGATTCAGCAACGGTCCCTTCCTGAACAAGGCGCAGATCGAGAAGTCGGGGCAGGAGAACGTGGAGGCGCTGAAAATCAAGACCCCGTCTCTGGACGAGGTCACGGCCCAGCTCTCCGGCGGCAACCAGCAGAAGGTGGTCATCGGAAAGTGGATGAATATCGACGCCGACATCTTTATCTTCGACGAGCCCACCCGCGGCATCGACGTGGGCGCCAAGATCGAGGTTTACCGCGTGATGAACGATATGGTGAAGGCCGGAAAGTGCGTCATCATGGTCTCTTCGGAGCTGCCGGAGATTCTGGCCATGAGCGACCATGTGGTGGTCATGCGCGGCGGCCGGGTCATGGCCAACGTGGAGCGCGGCTCGGAGCACTTCAACTCCGAAGATATTATGAAAGCGGCCTGGGGAGGAGAGTTAAACTGATATGAAAAAGAAGAGTACAGCCAAAGAACTGCTGGAAAAGCTGGGTACCGTCCTGGCGCTTTTGATCCTGATTGTGGTTTTCTGCATCGTCATGCCGGATAAGTTTCCCCGCATCGGCAATGTCATGAACATCCTGAAGCAGGCGTCCATCAACTGCCTGATCGCCTCGGGTATGCTGTGCGCCCTGATCACCGCCGGCATCGACCTGTCTGTGGGCTCCAACTGCGTGCTGTGCACCTGCACCATCGGCGTGCTGGTGCAGAATTTCGGCGTAACCAACGCCCTCATTCTGGCGATTGCCGGCCTGGCGGTGAGCACCTTCGCTGGCTTTATCAACGGCACGCTGCTGACCCGCCTGGACCTGCCCCATCCCTTCGTGTCCACCATGGGCATGAAGAACGTGCTGCTGGGCGTGGCCCTGGTCATCACCGGGTCCAAGTCCATCGGCTTCACCAATACCGGCGTGGACGCCCTGATGTGGATCGGCGGCGGCTCCGTGTTCAAATTCGGCAAATTCCCCGGCATCCCCGTCAGCTTCATTCTGGTTATCCTGGTGTTCATCCTCTTTGACATCTTCCTGAAGAGGTCCGCCCTGGGCCGCCAGATTTACTGCTGCGGCGGCAATCCCGAGGCGGCCCGGCTGTCCGGCATCCCCTCCAAGAACGTGCTGACCTTCGTGTACGCCCTGTCCGGCTTCATGGCGGGTCTCGCGGGCGTGGTATCCGTGGGCCGTCTGGCCTCCGCCAACGCCAACGCCGGCACCACCTATGACAACGACGCCATCGCGGCCTGCATCGTGGGCGGCGCCTCCTTCACCGGCGGCAAGGGCACCATCTGGGGCACCCTGATCGGCGCCATGATCATGGCGGTGATCCGCAACGGCCTGAACCTGATGGGCGCGTCCAACGATCTCCAGTACATCGTTATCGGCGCCGTTATCATCCTGGCCGTCACCATCGACGTGGTCCGCAACAAGATGGAGGCCAACGCCCGGAAGATGGCCGCCCAGTAATCTGCGGTCCCGGAGGTTTCCGTAAAACCGAAGAGCCGTCAAACAGCAGAGGCGTACCCGCCAGACCGCGGGTACGCCTCTTTCATATTGATTGCATCCGGGGCCCGCCGGGGTGGTCACCCCGTGTCTCCGTCTTTTTTGCGGTGCCGCCGGCGGTATTCGATGGGACTGACGCCCTCCAGCCGCCGGAAGCTCTGGGAGAAGTAGCTGAGGGAGGAGAACCCCAGGATCTGGGCAATCTGGGAGATGCTGTGGTCCGTCTCCCGCAGGAGAAAGCGGCTCTCCTGAATGCGGCGGGCGATGAGGTAGCTGATGGGGGAGGAGCGAAACTCCCGCTGGAAGGTGTGGGCCAGGTGGTACTTATTGACGTGGGCCAGCTCCGCCAGCTGGTCCAGGGTCAGGTTTTCCTTGAAGTGGTTGTCGATGTACCGCCGTACCAGGTCGCACTCCCGGCTGGAGCGGGGACCCGCCGCCTGACCGGAGAGGACGATGTCCCGCTGGCGGCCCAGCCGGATCAGGATCACCTCCAGCAGACTCTGACACACGGCCTCATGGCCCGGCTGAGCCTCCTCGGCCTCCTGGAGCATCAGCCGCAGGCAGAGGACCAGCGCCTCCCAGCCGGTGTAGAGGTGCAGCATGGTATACCCCTCCGCCCCGGCCAGGGCTCCCAGGCCCTCCACCCCCAGAACGGTGTACTCCAGAGGGCTCTCCAGCTGGCTGACCTCGGTATGGGGGACGTTGGCGTTGACGATCACCACATCCCGAATCGTCACGGGGATGTCCCCCTGCCGGGTGCGGAAGCGGCCGTGGCCGCCGGTGATAAAGAATACCTCTGCGCAGCCGTGGGTGTGGAGGCTGGAGTTCCAGTCCTGACTGTACTGGGTGCGGGAGGCGTAGAGTAGCCGTCCCGGCCCGCCCGGGCGGGCCGGGGCGCCGGAGGAGGCTCCTCCGGCGCCCTCCTGAAAGGTGTATTGCTGTGTGCCCATAAGACCTGCCCCCCTTATGCTCGCAATTTTTTGAAAATCCCGCGCCTCGGGATATGGTAAACAGTATAGCGTATTTGGAGGCATTGTGCAACTTTTGAAAAACCGGTTTTTGATTTCAGGGGGATTTTGTCTCGATTTGCCGGAGAAGAGGGGGGAGAGATCGTGAAATTATAGATTATATATAAAAATAGGAACAGAGAATCGCAAAAATTGTGTGAAAGAGCAAAGAGCGCAAGATATATAAAAAGAAGCGCAAGAAACGGATTGTTTTTCCAGAAGAGGAACCGCTATACTGAAATCACCAAAGGCCGGAGCGCCGGCCGTTCGTGTTTCCCTAAATTTTAAGGAGGTAGAACCATGAAGAAGTTTTTCAGTCTCTTGCTGACGCTTGCCCTTGTTCTCTCCCTGGCCGCCTGCGGAGGAGGCGGCGGCAGCACGCCCCCCGCCGCCGACAACAACACCACGCCTCCGGCGGACAACAACGAGCCGGCTCCTGCCGACGTGACCATCACCGTGGCCGCCCTGGCCTCCGGCTATGAGGAGGCGTATCCCGGCATGTGGCAGGAGGTCTGCGACGCCTTCACCGCCGAGACCAGCGTGAAGGTCAACCTGATCTGCGACAAGAATCTGGAGGATGTGATCGGCCCCTCCATGCAGGGCGGAGACTTCCCCGATGTGATCCACCTGGCCACCGGTCGTGAGAAGGGTCTCACCGAGCAGTTCATCAAGGACCGCAACATTGCGGACATCACCGACGTGCTCAGCATGACCGTTCCCGGCGAGAGCGTCAAGGTCTCCGACAAGATCGTTGGCGGCTTCACCGACACCTCTGTTACCAACCCCTATGGGGACGGCAAGACCTATTTGGCCCCCATGTTCTACTCTCCCTGCGGCCTGTTCTACAACGCGGGCCTCTTTGAGGAAAAGGGCTGGACCGTTCCCGCCACCTGGGACGAGATGTGGGAGCTGGCTGAGAAGGCCCAGGCCGAGGGCTGCTATCTCTTCACTTATCCCACCACCGGCTACTTCGACGCCTTCCTGTACGCCCTGATGTACTCCGTGGGCGGCGCCGACTTCTTCAATAAGGCCACCACCTATGCCGAGGGCATCTGGGATACCCCCGAGGCCCGTCAGTGCTTTGACATCATCGCCAAGCTGGCCTCCTACACCAACCCCGTCACTCCCGCCCAGGCCAACGATCAGGACTTCACCCAGAACCAGCAGCTGGTGCTGGACAACAAGGCCCTGTTCATGCCCAACGGCACCTGGATCGTGGGCGAGATGGCCGAGGCTCCCCGGGCTGAGGGCTTCAAGTGGGGTATGACCGCCCTGCCTGCCGCCAAGGCCGGCGGCGCCGGCGCCAGCTACTGCTGGCTGGAGCAGGCCTGGATCCCTGCCGCCGCGCCCAACCTGGACGCCGCCAAGCAGTTTGTGGCCTTCCTGTACTCTGACGCGGCCTGCGCCATCTTCGCCAAGGGCAACGCGGTCCAGCCCGTCCCCGGCCTGACCGACAATCTCGAGGGCGACAACAAGATGTTCTACGCCATCTATGACAACGGCGCCGACGCCGCCATGGGCAACTTCGCGGCCTACGAGGCCGTAGCTGGCCTGGGCACCGTCCGCGAGGTCTTCCTGGACCCCGTCAACGGTCTGGTGAACGGCTCTGTCACTGAGGAACAGTGGATCAGCGATGTGAAGGCCGCCAGCGACCAGATGCGGGCGAACCTGATGGGTTAATCAAAACAGCATAGTCCGTAACACGGCGGCGGCGAGCAGAAACCTGCCCGCCGCCGCCTGAACCTTTACCCCCCATGGTCCGAAAGGAGTGATCTCATGCGCCGCAGCAAACAACGCAGCCGCTTTCTTGCGCTGTGCGTCGCCCCCGCGTCCATCCTCTTTTTCATCTTCATGATCCTGCCCACCCTGAATGTCTTCCGCATGTCCCTCTTTGAGCGGGGGGCCTACTCTCCCACGGAGACCTTCGTGGGTACGGCCAACTTCAAGGCGCTGTTCAATGACGCCAAGTTTATCACCTCCATGCAGAATACCATCCTTTTGATCGTGACGGTGACCATCATCACGTTCTTCTTCGCCATCGTCTTCGCCGCCATCCTGACCCGGGAGAAGATCAAGGGGCAGAATTTCTTCCGTATTGTCTTCTACATCCCCAATATCCTCTCCGTGGTGGTCATCGCCGGTATTTTCTCCGCCATCTACAAGCCGGAGAACGGTATGCTTAACAGCATCCTCTCCGCCGTCTCCGGCGAGACCGTCATGGTCCTCTGGAAGGACCAGCCCATGGTCATCATCAGCGTTATCATCGCCATGGTGTGGCAGGCCATCGGCTACTACATGGTGATGTACATGGCCTCTATGTCCGCTGTGCCCGAGAGCCTGTACGAGAGCGCGGGGCTGGACGGCGCCGGGCGGCTGACCCAGTTTTTCCAGCTGACATTGCCCCTGATCTGGACCAACATCCGCACCACCCTGACCTTCTTCATCATCTCCACCATCAACATGGCCTTCCTGTTCGTCAAGGCCATGGTGGCCAAGGGCATGGCCGACGTGGGCCTCAGCTTCATGTACGCCCAGAAGGACGCCGGGCTCTACGGCTACTCCATGGCCGCCGGCGTTGTGATCTTTCTGTTCTCCTTCCTGCTCTCGGCCCTGGTGAACCGGGTGACCGCGCGGGAAGTGCTGGAAATGTAAGGGGGTGGGACTATGACACAACAGAAGAAAGGCGTCTCCGGGGAGCGGCTGTACAAGATCTTTATCTACGTGGTGCTGCTGGCCCTGGCGGTGACCATCATCGTCCCCGTGGCCTGGGTATTTCTGGCCTCCATCAAGCAGAACAGCGAGTTTTACGGCAATCCCTGGGCCCTGCCGGCGGGTTTCTACTGGCAGAACTTTGTGGACGCCTGGAATTCCGCCAGCATGGGCAGCTATATGCTCAACTCCGTTCTGGTAACGGCGCTGTCCCTGGCGCTGCTGCTGATCATCGCCCTGCCGGCGGCCTACTGCCTGGCCCGGTTCCAATTCCGGGGGCGGAATTTCCTGAATACCTGCTTCATGGCGGGGCTGTTCATCAATGTGAACTACATCGTGGTCCCCATTTTCCTGATGCTGCGGGATGGCGACCTCTGGCTGAAAAACGCCCTGGGAAACGGATTTTTGCTGAACAATCTGGTGGTGCTGGCGGTGGTCTACGCCTCCACGGCGCTGCCCTTCACCATCTATCTCCTCTCCGGCTACTTCGCCACGCTGCCCCACGACTTTGAGGAGGCGGCCTACATCGACGGCGCGGGCTACGGCGCAACCATGGTGCGCATCATCTTCCCCATGGCCCAGCCCTCCATCATCACCATCATCCTCTTCAACTTCCTCTCCTTCTGGAACGAGTACATCATCTCCATGACGCTGATGAGCAGCGCCCAGGGGCAGAAGACGCTGCCGGTGGGCCTTTTGAACCTGATGCAGGCCCAGCAGTCCTCGGCCCAGTACGGCATCCTGTACGCCGGACTGGTGCTGGTGATGCTGCCCACGCTGATCCTCTACATGTGCGTGCAGAAGAAGCTGACCCAGGG
>CANRYZ010000023.1 GCA_947644365.1 uncultured Oscillibacter sp.
TACGGGCCGGAGTCCTCCGGCAAGACCACCCTGGCCCTCCACGTGGTGGCGGAGGCCCAGAAGCGGGGCGGCGAGGCCGCCTTCGTGGACGCGGAGCACGCCCTGGACCCCACCTACGCCCGGGCGCTGGGCGTCAGGGTGGAGGACCTGCTGATCTCCCAGCCGGATACCGGCGAGCAGGCGCTGGAGATCACCGAGGCCCTGGTGCGCTCCGGCGCCATCGACGTCATCGTGGTGGACAGCGTGGCGGCCCTGGTGCCCCGGGCGGAGATCGAGGGCGAGATGGGCGACAGCTACGTGGGCCTCCAGGCCCGGCTCATGAGCCAGGCCCTGCGGAAGCTCACCGGAGCCATCGGCAAGACCAACACCATCGTCATCTTCATCAACCAGCTCCGGGAGAAGGTGGGGGTCATGTACGGCAACCCGGAGGTCACCACCGGCGGCCGCGCCCTGAAATTCTACTCCTCCGTCCGCATCGACGTGCGCCGGGTGGAGACGCTGAAAAACGGCTCCGAGATGATCGGCAACCGCACCCGGGCCAAGGTGGTGAAGAACAAGATGGCCCCCCCCTTCCGAGAGGCGGAGTTCGACATCATGTACGGCGAGGGCATCGCCCACACCGGAGAGCTCATCGACCTGGGCGTGAAGCTGGACCTGGTGCAGAAGGCCGGCTCCTGGTTCTCCATGGGGGAGACCCGCATCGGCCAGGGCCGGGAGTCCGCCAAGACCTACCTCCACGACAACCCGGAGGTGGCCGAGAAGCTGGAGGCGGACATCCGCAGGAATTTCGACAAGCTCCTGAGCAACCAGGCCCGGGTGGCCGCCAAGGCCGCCGGACGGGCCGTGGACGTCAGCGCCGACGACTTTGACGATGCGGATTGAGCGCGTCGAGGCCTCCAGGCGTAAGCGGGGCCGGGTGCTGGTATTCCTGGAGGACGGCGCCTGCCTGAAAATCACGGAGCAGGAGCTGCTGGACTTCGGCCTCCGGGCCGGGGACCGGCTGGACGGCGAGGCCCTCGCCCGCCTCAAGGAGGCCGCCGGAATTTCCAACGTGAAGGTCACGGCGGCGGACCTGGTGGGCAAGCGGGCCATGAGCCGCCGCGAGCTGGAGCGAAAACTGGCGGAGAGGGGCGCCAGCCAGGCGGAGGCCCGCTACGCCGCGGAGTGGCTGGAGGCCATCGGCGCCATTGACGACGGAGACTACGCGGCCCTGCTGGCCCGGCACTACGGCCAGATGGGCTGGGGCCCCGCCCGGGTGCGGGAGAAGCTGCGGGAGAAGGGGGTCCCCAGGGAGCTCTGGGAGGAGGCCCTGGAGGAGCTGCCGGCGGCGGAGGGGCAGATCGACGCCTTCCTCTCCGGGAAGCTCCGGGACCGCACGCCGGACGACCGGGAGCGGAAGCGCCTCAGCGACGCCCTGCTCCGCCGGGGTTTCTCCTGGGGAGATGTGAAGGCCGCCTGGCGCCGGCGGGGGCAGGAGCTGCCGGAGGCGTAGTGTCCGGAATATGGAGGGATGACATTGGGTTATCAGATCGCGTTTATCTCCCTTGGCTGTGCCAAGAACCAGGTCAACTGTGAGCAGATGATGTCCGCCGTTCAGGCCGCGGGCCACGCCGTCCGGGCGGAGCCGGAGGGCTCCGACGTGGTGGTGGTGAACACCTGCGGCTTTCTGGCCTCCGCCTGCGAGGAGGCCATTGAGACCATCCTGGAGATGGCGGAGCTGAAGCGCGCCGGCCGGGTGAAAAAGATTTTGGTCGCCGGCTGCATGGCGCAGCGGTACAAGGGCGATGTGCTGGAGGAGCTGCCGGAGGTGGACGGCCTTCTGGGCACCGGCAGCTACGGCGACGTCGTCCGGGCCATTGAGGAGGTCATGGACCTGCGGCTCCGGCCCTGCCACCTGGGGAACATCCACACAGCGCCCCAGAATGGGCCCCGCATTCTCTCCACGCCCCCGTGGTACGCCTACCTGCGCATCGCAGAGGGCTGCGACAACCACTGTGCCTACTGCGTCATCCCCTCTCTGCGGGGCAGGTACCGCAGCCGCCCCAGAAGTGAGCTGCTGGAGGAGGCCGCGGAGCTCAGCGATGCCGGCGTAAAGGAGTTGCTGGTCATCGCCCAGGACATCACCCGGTACGGAACGGACCTGGGCGGGGCGTACCGGCTGGCGGATCTGCTGGAGGAGCTGTGCGGATTGGACTTCCGCTGGATTCGCCTCCACTACCTGTACCCTGACGAGATCACCGATGAATTGATCGATATAATAGCAAGAGAGGATAAAATACTACCCTATTTGGACGTCCCCATCCAGCACTGCAACGACGGCGTGCTGAAAGCCATGAACCGCCGGGACACCAAGGCCGCCCTGACGGCCCTCTTTCAAAAGCTCCGGGCGCGCATCCCCGGCCTGGTGCTGCGCACCAGCATCATCACCGGCCTCCCCGGAGAGGGGGAGGCGGAGTTTGAGGAGCTGTGTGCGTTCCTGCGGGAGATGAAGATCGAGCGGGCGGGGGTGTTCCCCTTCTCGCCGGAGGAGGGCACCCGGGCGGCGCAGATGGACCACGTGGACGCGGAGGAGGCCAGGCGCAGGGCGGAGCTGGCGGTGGACGTCCAGTCCGACATCATCGACGGATATAACGAGTCGGTGCTGGGGGAGGACCGGGAGGTGCTGTGCGAGGGCTTTGACGGCCAGATGTTTTACGGCCGCAGCTATGCCGAGTCCCCGGATATCGACGGCCGCATCTACTTTGACGCGGACCGGGAGATTCCGCCGGGGACCTTCGTCACCGTCCGCCTCACCGGCACTATGGACGGCGAGCTCACCGGGGAGCTGGCGGAATGAGGAGCCCGTTGGAGGAGATCCCCGGCGTGGGGAGGCGGATTGCCGCCGTCATGGAGGCCCTGGGCATCCATCAGGTCTCCGACCTGCGGGGCCGGGACCCGGAGGAGCTCTACCTCCAGGAGTGCCTGATGAAGGGATACCGGGAGGACCGCTGCGCCCTGTACGTCTGGCGGACGGCGGTGTACTACGCCGAGCACCCCGGGCAGAAGGACCCGGAAAAGCTGAAATGGTGGTATTGGAAGGACAGGCCATATCCGCCGGAAAGAGAGGAAGACCATGAATCTGCCGAATAAACTGACCCTTATGCGCATTATATTGACGCCGGTTTTTATGGCGGTGCTGTACTGGGGCTTCCCCGGGGCGGATTACGCGGCCCTGGCCATTTTCATCATCGCCAGCCTCACGGACCTGCTGGACGGGAAGATCGCCCGGAAGTACAATTTGGTGACGGACTTCGGCAAGTTTGCCGACCCCCTGGCGGACAAGATTCTGGTGACCGCCGCCATGCTCTGGTTTGTGGAGGTGGGCCGGATGCCCGCCTGGGCGCTGCTGGTGGTGCTGCTGCGGGAGTTTGCCGTCAGCGGCCTGCGGATGATCGCCAGCGACAAGGGGCGGGTCATCGCCGCCGGGTGGTCCGGCAAGGTGAAGACCGCCGCCACCATGGTCTGCGTGGTGGTGATGCTCCTGCTGGGGCCCGCGCTGACCGCATGCCGCTCCGGGGCCTGGCTGACCGCCGTGCCCTGGGACCGGTACATCTCGTGGGCCGACACGGTCTGCGTGTGGGTCATTGTGCTGACCACCCTCTACTCCGGCGTGGAGTATTTTGTGAAGAACCGGGACGTCATCGCCTCGGCGTGACAGGGCGTGAAAATCCCGGCTGTGAGGAAACTCACAGCCGGGATTTTGTCATTGCTCCGTGAACCGCTCCCGGTCCCGCCGGATCTGCTTTTCGTAGCGGTCCTCCTCCGAGAAGACGCAGCCGCAGTATTTCTGCATGTAAAATCCCAGCTCCCGGGCCCGCTGGTTCCCGGCGCGGAAGTTTGGACGGAAGTCCCTGTGCAGGAATTCCACGCCGTAGCGCTGGGCGCAGGCCTCCGCCGCCCGGACAATGCCCTCGTGGTCCTGGTAGAGGCTGGCCAGCAGAGTGGTGGTGAAGGCGGCGAAGCCGTGGTCCGCGGCGTATTTGGCCGTGCCCTCCAGCCGGTGGGTGTAGCAGTAGGCGCAGCGGCGGCCGACGTCCCCGGCCACATGGCGGCAGAAGTCCCGCAGGCCGTAGTCCTCCCACACCCGCACCTCCATGTGGATGGAGGGCGCGTACTCCAGCAGGCAGTCCCGCCGGGCCTGGTACTCCTTCCAGGGGTGGATGTTGGGGTTGTACCACAGCGCCACCGGCTCGATTCCCTCCGAGCGCAGGGGGTCGATGCAGGAGAGGGAGCAGGGAGCGCAGCAGGTGTGGAGCAGGACGGTTTCCATAGGCCATTCCTCATTTCTGTTCTGACGCGGTTTGTTTCCGGTATGAATAGGACAAGTATATCATAAAAAGAAGAGAAGGCAATCCCCCATGTTTTTATAAATTTCTTAACACTTTTTTTACACTCTTTACAAATTTTCGCGATTGCATATTTTGTCGGAAAAGAGTAAAATACCAGAGAATGTGAAGATTGCGGCAGAAGGTCGAAAAGACTGACGTAACCGTTTTCCCAAAGGAGGAACCAGCCTTGAAAGTGGGTCTTGACGTGGGTTCCACCACCATCAAATGCGTGGTGCTGGACGACGCCGGAAACATTGTGTACAGTACATACGAGCGGCATTTCAGCCATATTCTGGAGAAGTCCGGCGAGCTGCTGCGCCGGGTGGCGGAGAATTACGTCCCCGGCGGCCGGGCGGAGTTTGCCATCTCCGGCTCTGCCGGAATGGGCATGGCGGAGGGGGTGGAGGTCCCCTTCGTGCAGGAGGTCTTCGCCACCCGGGTGGCGGCGGGCCGCCTGGCCCCGGGCACCGACTGCGTCATTGAGCTGGGAGGCGAGGACGCCAAGATCCTCTTCCTCACCGGCGGCATTGAGGTGCGGATGAACGGCTCCTGCGCCGGCGGCACCGGGGCCTTCATCGACCAGATGGCCACCCTCCTGAAGATGACCGCCGACGAGATGGACGAGGCCGCGGCCCGGGCAGAGAAGACGTATACCATCGCCTCCCGGTGCGGCGTGTTCGCCAAGAGCGACGTGCAGCCCCTCATCAACCAGGGGGCCAGGTGCGAGGACATCGCCGCCAGCATCTACCAGGCGGTGGTGAACCAGACCATCGCGGGCCTGGCCCAGGGCCGGCCCATCAAGGGGAACATTCTGTACCTGGGCGGGCCCCTGACCTTCTCGAAATGCCTGCGGGAGAGCTTTGACAGGACCCTGGGCGTCACCGGGACCTGCCCGGAGAACAGTCTGCTGTTTGTGGCCCTGGGGGCCGCCTTCTACTCCGACCGGGAGTTTGATTTGAACGGGATCTGCCGGCGGCTGGAGGAGCGGGGAGCCGCCGAGACCTACCGCAGCCAGCCGCCCCTCTTTGAGAGCCGGGAGGAGTACGAGGCCTTCACGGCCCGCCACGCCAGGGCCGCCGTGCCCCGTGCCCCCTTCGGCCCGGACTACGCCGCGCCGGTCCACATCGGCATCGACTCCGGCTCCACCACCGTGAAGCTGGCGGTGATCGACCAGGAGGCCCGGCTCCTCTTCACGGACTACCGGCCCAACCTGGGCAATCCCGTGCCGCTGATCCGGGCGGCCCTGGAGCGGCTGTACAGCGAGCACCCGGCCCTCCACGTGGCCTCCGTCACCACCACCGGCTACGGCGAGGAGCTGGCGAAAAACGCCTTCCACGCCGATTACGGCGTGGTGGAGACCGTGGCCCACTTCACCGCCGCCCGGTACTTCCTGCCCAATGTGGACTTCATCATCGACATCGGCGGACAGGACATGAAGTGCTTCAAGATCGAAAACGGCGCCATCAGCAATATCTTCTTAAACGAGGCCTGCTCCTCCGGCTGCGGCAGCTTTCTCCAGACCTTCGCCCAGGCGCTGGGGTACGACGTGCGGGAATTCGCGAAGCTGGGCCTCTTCGCCGGCCGCCCCGTGGACCTGGGCAGCCGCTGCACGGTGTTCATGAACTCCAGCGTCAAGCAGGCCCAGAAGGACGGGGCCACCATTGAGAACATTTCCGCGGGCCTCTCCATCTCCGTGGTGAAAAACGCCATTTACAAGGTCATCCGCGCCGCCTCCCCGGAGGAGCTGGGGCGGAACGTGGTGGTCCAGGGGGGCACGTTTTACAACGAGGCGGTCCTCCGGGCCTTTGAGAAGGAGATGGGCGTGGAGGTCATCCGGCCCGACGTGGCGGGGCTCATGGGGGCCTACGGCGCGGCGCTGTACGGCCGGGGCAAGGCCTCGCCGGATCAGACCAGCGCCCTGCTGGACCGGGCGGCCCTGGCCGCCTTCTCCCAGGAGACGGAGAGCCGGACCTGCGGCCTGTGCGGCAACAACTGCCAGCTGACGGTGAACACCTTCGCCGACGGCGGCACCTTCGTCAGCGGCAACCGGTGCGACCGCCCTGTTACCGGAAAGGCGGACACCGGCGAGCGGAATCTCTACGCCTACAAGCGCAGGCTGATCCTGGGCTATAAGCCCGTGCCCGGGAAGCGGGGGAAGATCGGCCTGCCCCTGTGCCTGAACTTCTGGGAGCTGCTGCCCTTCTGGCACGCCTTTTTCACCAGACTGGGCTTCGCCGTGTACCACAGTCCCCTCTCCAGCCGGGACCTCTACCTGAAAGGGCAGGGCACCATCCCCAGCGACACCGCCTGCTTCCCGGCCAAGCTGGCCCACGGGCACATCCACTACCTCTCCAAGCTGGGACTGGACGCCATCTTCTACCCCTGCATGACCTACAACATCGACGAGGGCCTGGGGGACAACCACTACAACTGTCCCGTGGTGGCCTACTACCCGGAGGTCATCGCCGGCAACTGCCCGGAGGTCAGGGAGACCCAATTTATCTACGACTATGTGGGCCTCCACCGGCCCAAGGACTTCACCAGGAAGATTTTCACCATCCTGCGGCGGTATTTCCCGGACGTCACAAAGGGAGAGGTGAAGGAGGCCGCCGACGCGGCCTACGCCGAGTACGCCCACCACATGTCCCTGGTGCGGAAAGAGGGGGAGCGGATCATCGGCCAGGCCCGGGCGGAGGGCCGCCGGATCATTGTACTGGCGGGCCGGCCCTACCACGTGGACCCGGAGATCAACCACGGCATCGACACCCTGATTACCCGCGCCGGCGCGGCGGTGGTGACGGAGGACTCCATCTCAAACCGGGTGGAGAAATTCCCCACCACAGTGCTGAACCAGTGGACCTACCACTCCCGGCTGTACGCGGCGGCCAGGTACTGCTGCTCCCAGCCCGATATGGACCTGGTGCAGCTGGTGAGCTTCGGCTGCGGCGTGGACGCCATCACCACCGACGAGACCCAGGCTATTTTGCAGGCTGGCGGCAAGCTGTATACCCAGCTGAAAATCGACGAGATCACCAATCTGGGCGCGGTGCGCATCCGCCTGCGGAGCCTCTTCGCCGCCCTGGATGAACAGACGCAAAAGGAGGTATGAGGATATGGAAGCGACGCAGTATCCAAAATTTACTCCGGAGATGAAGAAGACCCACAAGATTTTGATCCCCAACATGGCCCCGGTGCAGTTTCGCATCCTGGCGGCGGTGATGGAGCAGGCGGGCTACACCTGCGAGCTGCTGGAGAACTGCGGCAGCCAGGTCTGCGAGCTGGGACTGAAATACGTCCACAACGACACCTGCTACCCCGCACTGCTGGTCATCGGCCAGTTTCTGGACGCCCTGGGCTCCGGGCGGTACGACCTGGACCACACCGCCCTCATCATCACCCAGACCGGCGGCGGCTGCCGGGCCTCCAACTACATCCACCTGCTGCGCAAGGCCCTGGTGAAGGCGGGCTATCCCCAGGTGCCGGTGGTGAGCCTGAACTTCTCGGGTTTGGAGAAGGACTCCGGCTTCCCCATGACGGTGCCCCTGATGCGCAAGCTCCTGGCGGTGATCTTCTACGGCGACCTGCTGGTGACGCTGCGGGCCCAGACGGAGCCCTACGAGACCGAGAGGGGCGCGGCGGCCAGGTGCCAGGAGAAATGGCTGGACGCCATCTGCGGCTGGGTCCGGGA
Organism: uncultured Oscillibacter sp.; assembly: GCA_947644365.1. Taxonomy (GTDB): domain Bacteria; phylum Bacillota; class Clostridia; order Oscillospirales; family Oscillospiraceae; genus Oscillibacter. Next base: position 8,056 of record CANRYZ010000023.1, read on the forward strand.
GAACCGGGGCTGGACGGGCCGGGAGATCAAGGCCGCCATGCCGCGGATGGCCCGGGAATTCGCCGCCATCCCGGTAAACCGGACGCCCAAGGTCAAGGTGGGCGTGGTGGGAGAGATCTACGTGAAATACTCCCCCCTGGGCAACAACGATTTGGAGCGGTTCCTGGCCTCTCAGGACTGCGAGGTGAACCTGCCGGGCCTTATGGGCTTTGTGCAGTACTGCGCCTACAACCCGGCGGAGACCGCCCGCCTGTACGGCGGCGGGCTCTGGGAGAAGGTCCTGCCGGACGTGGTCCTGCGGCACATCGAGGGCATGGAGTCCGTGATGATCCGGGTTTTGAAGGACAACGGCTACCACGCGCCCCTGCCCTTCCGGGAGCTTGTCAAGCTCACCGACGGCGTCATCGGCATGGGGGACAAGATGGGCGAGGGCTGGCTCCTCACCGCGGAGATGATCGAGCTGGTGCGGGCGGGGTACGAGAACATCGTCTGCGCCCAGCCCTTCGGGTGCCTGCCCAACCACATCTGCGGCAAGGGCATGATTAACAAGATTCGGGAGCTGTACCCCCAGGCCAACATCACCCCCATCGACTACGACCCCAGCGCCACCCGGGTCAACCAGGAGAACCGCATCAAGCTGATGCTGGCGGTGGGCCGGGAGCGCCTGGCGGAGCGGGCGGCGGCCGAGGCCGCGGCTCCGGAAGAGTATGCCCAGGAGTGCCGAAATCAGGAGCGGACGAAGGTCCTTGCATAGGGCCTAAATGGCCGCCCCCATGTATAAACCGCAATAAAAGTTAATAAAATTGGTGATTTTATGGAAAAAGTTGATATAAACACTCGAAATCGTAACGAATGCGGGGGGGGGGTATTGCCTACATAGACGTGCTTCGATACCTCGCGATCTGCCTGGTGATCGCGCTGCACTGTGTGGTGGGGTATGTCAATGATACGGATATGTACGGCACTGGAACCTGGTGGCTCTGCTCGATCATCAACAGCTTTGGCCGCATGGGCGTGCCGGTTTTTTTCATGCTCAGCGGATTCCTGCTGCTCTCCGGCAGCGGGGCCCTGGACATCAGGGCCTTTTATAAAAAACGTTTTTTGAAGCTGGCGGCGCCATTTCTGGCCTGGGATGCCGTGTATTATCTGGAGGGCTGTGCCGTCCGGGGCAGTTGGGCCATTCTGCCGTTTTTCCAGCAGCTGGTACAGCAGGGAAGCAAATATCACCTATGGTTCATCTATCAGATCATGGGTCTCTATCTTCTGACTCCGTTTCTGAAAAAGATTGTGGACCACTCCAGCACAAGGGAGCTGCTGGTGTTTCTGGCCGTGGTTCTGCTCCAGCCTACGGTGTTTCGTCTGGTCAACGTGGTACAGCCGGTTTTCCACATCGCACCCTTTCTGGCCCTGGTGGAGGGGTACGTGGGATTTTATCTGCTGGGCTATCTGCTGGGGACCCGGGAGGTTCCGCCCCGTCTGCGGAGAGCGATTTACCTGTTGGGCATCGTGGGAATGGCGGGGGGGACCTGGGGGAATTACTGGTACTCCTCCCCGGAGAAAATCTCCTTCTATTTCAGCGAGGGCTACTCCGTGATGCAGTACATGACAGCCGGGGCGCTGTTCCTGTTTATGAAGGAGTACGGCGGTCGTCTGCCGCGGCGGGCAGCTGACTGGGCCCGCGGGCTGGCAGGACTGACTTTTGGGATCTATTTTGTCCATGTGCTGGTGCTGGATCTCCTTGTGGCGGCGGAGGGGCATTTGGCGAGCGGAGTGCCCCTGGCCGGCTGGGTGGTTATCAATATTCTGCTGGTCATCGCAGCCAGCACTTGCGCGGCGTTTCTTTTCTCCAGGCTGCCGGTGATCCGGCGGCTGATCTGAGGGGAGACATAAAAAAAGAAGGGGCCGAAGGCCCCTTCTTTTTTTATGATATCCTGTTCTCCTGTTTTTCCAGCCCGTGGACGATCTCCGCGCAGGCCCGAAACTCCTCCGGGTTCGTCCGCCAGATCTCGTACTCCGACAGGGACGGCAGGCCCATGGAGACGCCGGCCTTGCGGTAGACCATGCCGCTGTCCAGGGGCGCCCTGCGGCCGGTGGTGTGGAAGGAGGTGATCCCCGCGCCGTCGTAGAGGAGGCGGATGTTCTCCTTTTTCACGCCGCACCCGGCCATGATGTCCACGCGCCCCGCCGCCTGGGCGCGGAGGGTCCGTAGGAGCTCCAGCCCCGCCGGGGCGCTGGCGGCCTGGCCGGAGGTGAGGATGGTCCGGCAGCCCAGGGCCACAGCCGCCTCCAGGGCCTCCAGGGGGTCCCGGGCCATGTCGAAGGCCCGGTGGAGGGTGATCTCCATCTCCCCGGCGCAGTCCATCAGGCGGCGCATCTTCTCCGTGTCCAGGTCCCCCTCCGGGGTCAGAGCGCCGATGACGGCGCCGTTGGCCCCCAGGGCCCGGAAGGCCTGGATCTCCGTGCACATCTCCTCCATCTCCGGCTCCGAGTAGAGAAAGTCCCCGAAGCGGGGCCGGATGAGTACGTTGATCTTTACCCCGCAGTCCCGCTGTACCTGCTTGAACAGGGCGGGGGAGGGGGTGGTGCCGCCGATGGCCAGGTTGGCGCACAGCTCCAGCCGGTCCGCGCCGCCGGCCGCGGCGGCCATGGCGGAGGCGTAGGAGTCCACGCAGCCCTCGATCAGTGGTGTGTTCATATCAAAGCGCTCCTTTCCTAAACGGTCAGTCCTCCACCAGCACCTGCAGCTCCGTGACGTACTCCGATTCGTGGCGGGTGTCGTGGACGTCGATGTGGTACAGCTCCAGAGGCGGCGCGGCGGGGGAGAGCCCCCGGTCCCGCACGCCCTGGAGCAGCGTCTCCAGGTGGCGGTCCAGATGGTCGTAGCCCCCCCGGTAAAAGAGCCCGGCGTACCGCCCGGCGGGGAGCAGGGCGTCCCGGGGCCCGCCGGGGGGCGTGAGGAAGAACACGCAGGAGAAGTGGTTGCAGATTCCCCGCCGCAGGCTCTCCCCGTCCAAAACGGCCCCCATGGTCTGGGCGCCGATGACCTTGATGTAGTCCTGGTGCCGCCCCTCCAGCTTTTTGAGCAGGAAGTCGATCTCCTTCTCTAAAATCACGTTTTCCCGCAGAAAGACATAGGGCCGCGGGCCCTCCTCTGTGAGGCGCACCTGTCCCTCCGGCACGGCGCGGTAGCGCTCCAGCCGGTCCCGCCGCTGCCGGGCCTCCTGCCGGGCGGCCCGCAGGGAGGCCAGCTTTTCCTCCAGCAGCGATTCCTGCCGGTCCAGGAGGGACAGCGTCTCCTCCACGCTGCGCCGCTCCAGATAGAACCGGATGTCCTCCGTAGGCAGGTCCAGCTCCCGCAGGGAGCGGATGACGTTCAGGGTGCACACATCCTGGATGGTGTACATCCGGTAGCCGCTCTCCCCCCGGACCGGGTGGAGCAGGCCCCGCTCCTCGTAGTAGCGCAGGGTGTCCGGGTGAAGGCGGAAGAGGCGGGCGATCTCGTGGATCTTGTAGAGGTCCTTCATTTTCTTCCTCCTGGGGGGTTGACTTTCGGATCATACGAGGGTTTATGATATAGTCAAAACACTTGAAAACCGGTATTCCGATTTTCAAAGCGGGCGTCGCCCGCCGGCGCATAAAATGTGCCGTGTTTTGCCTATGACGTCCACCGCCAAGCCGTTTCACGGCTCTGGGGCGCATACGCGCCCCGGGGTTGAAAAGAAGGAAATCCTTCTTGTCAACTGCGGTGACGATAGCCTCAATAGGAGGTCGTGATCTTGGAGCTGCGAAAAAAATTTTTAAAATTCGTCCTGCCGTCCATCGCGTCCATGTGGGCCTTTTCCCTCTATACCATGGTGGACGGCGTATTTGTGGCCCGGGGGGTGGGGGAGACCGCCATGGCGGCGGTGAACCTGTCCGCGCCCTTTACGTCGCTGGTGTTCATGGTGGGGATTTTGCTGGCCACCGGCACCTCCACGGTCATCTCCGTGGCCCTGGGCCGGGGAGAGCTGGAGGAGGCCCGGAACCATTTCAACCAGAATCTGGCGGTGACGGCGTGCGTGAGCCTGGCTCTGACGGCGGCGGTGCTGCTGAACCTGGAGCGGGCGGCCCTGTTCCTGGGGGCCACGCCGGACACCCTGGACTATGTGAAGGAGTATGTGGGCACCATCGCCGTGTTCGCCGTGTTCTTCACCGTGTCCTACAACCTGGAGGTCCAGGTGAAGGCCAACGGGGCCCCCCAGGTCAGCACCGTGGGGGTGGCCTCCTGCGCGGTGATGAACGTGGTCCTGGACGCCCTGTTCGTCATGGGCTTCGGCTGGGGCGTGTGGGGGGCGGCCCTGGCCACGGGTCTGGCCCAGGTGACCTCCACCGCCGTGTTTCTTCTCTACTTCCTCACCCACCGGGAGCGGCTCCGTCTGGGCCGGTTCCGCCTGGAGCCGCGGGCCTACCGCCGCATCGTGCCCCTGGGCCTCTCCGAGGGGCTCAACGAGCTCTCCAACGGCCTGGTGATCTTTCTCTTCAACCACACCATCCTGCGCGTCATCGGGGAGCGGGCCCTGCCGGCCTACACCATCATCAGCTACGTGAACACACTGGTGCTCATGACCATGACCGGCACCGCCCAGGGGATGCAGCCTCTGGTGAGCTACGCCCTGGGGGCCGGCAGGCGGCGGGACTGCCATCGCCTTTTGCGGTACGGCCTTGCCGCCGCGGCGCTGTTCGCCGGGCTGTCCTTCGCCCTGGGGGAGCTGGGAGCGCCGCTGATCGTGGGGGCGTTCCTGGACCGGAGCAGCGCCATTTTCGCCTATTCCGTCTCCGCCCTGCGGATGTACGCCTGGTCCTTCCTGGCGGTGGGGTTCAATGTGGTGTTCGCCGCCTTCTTCACCGCCGTGGAGCGGCCCGCCCCGGCCTTTGCCATCTCCCTCAGCCGGAGCCTGGTGCTGCTGGCCGCCAGTCTGCTGGTGCTGTCCTCCCTCTTTGGGGACCGGGGGATCTGGCTGTCCACCCTGGCGTCGGAGCTGGGGTGCCTGGCCATTACCGCCGTGTGCGCCGCCGTCTATTTCCGGGGGCAGGAGGAGGCGTAGGGCGGAGCGGGCCTATCCGCGCGCCGCGGCTGAGGATGCGTGCGGCCTCCGTTGACTGTCGGGGCCGGGGATGATATGATATGGGAAAAGTCCGCGCTATGGGAGGCGATCCGCTTGAAAAGGGGACTCAAAATAGGGCTGTCGCTGGCAGCTGGATTTGCGGCGGCGATGATTTTGATGAGCGTGGCGATCTATTTTGGCTACAGCCGAGCGTACCGCGCAGAGGCTGAGGCGTATACGGTCAAATTGCTGGGGATATCCATTTATGAGCTTACACGGGTGGGGTCGCGCTATGCCGGTGCGGCGGTGGGGCCGCACATGGGGATGATCTGCGGAATCTGCATGGCCGTGAGCCTCGCCGGCGGGAGAGCGATGTCCAGATTCCGGCGCAGGTAATACAGGAGGACGGGAGCCCGTTTGCGCCGTTTGACGGGGGAAAGGCGGCCCTACTCTCCGGAGAGCAGGGCGGCGGCGTAGGCCAGCGTCTTTTGCTCCCCCGGGGCCAGGGTGACGGCAAAGGGCTTGTCGGCGAAGCGCCCGGTCTCATCGTCAAAGGCGGCGCACCCCTGCCAGGGCTCCAGACAGAGGAAGGGAGCGCCGGGCTTGGTCCAGAAGGCTATCATGGGGAATTGGGAGAAGTCCAGCCTCACGCCCCGGCCGGTCTCCCGGTGGACCAGGGAGACGGCGCCGGACTGGAGCCCGCGGAAGATGACGGTGTCCAGCCGCCGGAAGGTCTCATAGTCCAACGGGAGGACGCCGCCGGAGAGTATGGGCTCCGCCGCCCCGCCGCGGATCAGCCCCTCCGGCGTCAGCAGCAGGGTAGAGGCGTCCTCGTTCTGGTCGAATACCAGCTGATAGTCCTCGGACCGCTCTCCGCCGGAGAGGGGGCACCGGAAGGCGGTGTGGGCCCCGATGCAGAAAGGGAGGGGGGTATCGCCGGTGTTCTCCACGGTGAAGGAGGTGGAAAAACCCTCCTCCAGCAGCTGGTGCCGCACCCGCAGGGAGAAGGGGAAGGGATAGCGCTCCAGCGTCTCGCCGTTCTCCCGCAGCTCCAGGGTGACGGAGGTGCCGTCCTGCTCCACGGGGGTGAAGTCCAGGTTCCGGGCAAAGCCGTGGCGGGACATCCGGCAGGTCCGCCCGCCGACGTCCACCCGGCCGTCCTTCAAGGAGCCCACGATGGGGAAGAGGATGGGGTTCTGCCCGGACCAGAACGCCGGGTCGCCGCCCCAGATGTACTCCGCGCCGTCCCGGCGCAGGGAGACCAGCTCGCCGCCGCGGGTTTGGACCGCGGCCTCCAGGGCGCCGCGGGAGAGAGAAAAGCGCATGAAATCGCCTCCTGTATGGATATGTTAAGGAATCTCAGATTGAATGTGTCCCATGGCCCGCAAAGGGGGGAACGCGGTAGAATGGGGAGGGAGAGGACCGGGTGAGCAAGCCGGTGCTTGATGCCGCCGCCGTTGTTTCTACTATACCCCGAACAGGAGGGAGAAGTCAAGCGGCCTCGATCTTCTCGATAGGAGCCGCATTACTGTGCTATACGGGAATATCAGCCAGATAAACAACAAATCCGAACCCGTCCCCCATGGGGATTGGGTTCGGATTTTGCCGGTTTAGTGAGCCGTTCAAACTCTTTGACCAAGTGCGGCTTGAACTCTAGCGGAATCCAGGAAGCAAATTCAAAGACAATTGTTTTGTGTGTGGAGGTACCGCCATATCTGCCTGCTTTTGACACGATCCCGATGGCTTGGGCTGCTTCGATCCATTTTTGCGGGGGCATGACAAAGCTGTTCAGCTCAGCCTGATTTCTAAACGCATCGAATCCGACACGGTTGAAGACCGGATTGTCGAAGGACTCCCAGACTCCCAAAACTCAATCGCATTGCGATTTCGGAGCCAGTTTTGAATGATGTACCAAGGATTGCCGCTGTCCTTGATTTTAGCTATATCTGTCAGGCTCATGTAGTCATCCCGGCTTGGATTCCTACGAGTTTGCTTATTTGCGTGAATCCGCTCTCTATGTCCTATTATACCGCATCATCAATTTTGATCCCATACTGTCTCAGCAATTCCAGAGACTTTGCTTCGCCCTCATCCGTGAAGAAGGCGGACTTGCGTGACCTCCAGCATTGACCGGACCTTCGTCTGTCAGCCTATTCAAATTACACATACAGCCTTGGCGCCCCAAGCCGTTGTACCCTGCCTTGATTTGCTTATATAGGCCTCTATGATAAGGCCGGAAACCGTAAATACCGGTTTCCGGCCTCGTTGTGAATCGGCACAAGCACTGATGTGAAGTCAAATGCAATTAGCCAACAGGTAAAAACTGTATGCCGTTTTCTTTAGCATAGGTTTCCGCAAAACTCCCTTTCGGCGCGAAAATTGTCAGTTTTTCACAGTTCTTAAAGGCGTCTTCTCCGATCTCAGTAACACTGGCAGGGATCAGGATTTTTTCCAAATCCACGCAATTTGCAAATGCGCCGGTATTGATGAAAGAAACGGTATCCGGAATTGCAATTTCCTCCAGACCGCACCGTTCAAAGGCGCCGCCGTCAATAAAGGCTACATTCGCGCCAAAACTGACTTGTTTCAGGCTTGTGCATCCATAAAACGTCTCCGGTGGAATATAAGTGAATCCGTCTCCGATGGATACGGAAACTAATGAATCGTGATCCCCAAAGGCGGAATAGGGCAGATCAATGATCCCATTTCCGATCAGGACCTTTGTGATAGACTGCACGGTTTCGTCGTGGTATTCCCTTTCCCAGGAGGTCTCCGGAAGCGAACCGCTGCCGGAGATCGTCAGGACGCCGTCCTCCAGGCTCCAGTCCGCTTTTCCGGTTTCGGGGATGTCCGCCAGCGCCGGGTCCGCCGGGAGCGCCTCTGGAGGGGACTCCTCCCGGATGGGCTCGTCGGTGATCTGAATGTTGCTGTTGTTAGGCGGGTCCATCTCTCCGGCCACACCGGATCGCGGAATTTCCCCAGGCCCGCCACATCCCGTCAGGGTTGCAGCCAACACCAGCGGCAGCAAAAATGAAAAACGCCTCATAAAGTTCCCTCCTGTTGAAAATGCCAGATACAAAAACAATGACCGAACGCGCCGGGTAATGAATCAGAGGCTGCTTAACTCCGCTTTCGCTCCAGGGCGGCCTTGGCTTCCTCAATGGTCATGCCGGACAGATCGTCATGCCCCCGGCAGGCGACCTTGTATTCGCCGATGACCGCTCCCTCAGAGTCATACAGGGGAATCGCAAAGCTGTGGGAACATTGGTCCTCTGGCAGGTTCGGGACCGCCTCCCGCTCGGATGCCCGGAAATATCCGGCAGGGCGGTCTTCCGGGGGATACTCCGCCAGGTAGACCAGCTCCGGGTCATACCCCACATAGTCGCTGAGCGTAAGGCGCCCATAGCTCTCGCCGTTGCCGTTTCGCCTGTAATCGCCGCTCTCCGTCAGGTCCCCCAGCAGCCCCGCGCCGCCGGCGTGGAGCGCGTTGAGATTCCCCACGAAATACTCAACCCTCTTCTGGCCGCTCCGATCCAGAAACACTTTGTACACCTTGCCGTTGATCCCGGTATAGGAATTGGGGTCGTCGTCCGGCAGCAGCGTACCGCCCCGGCTCTGGATCAGGGCCGCGTCCCCCCGAAGGGCTCCGGCCATTTCGGCGGCAGTAAAGCCGGAGGCGGATGACGCCGGGGCCGCCGGCTGTTTTCCCAGCAGCACGGTTTTCGTGGCGGAGTCGTATCCGATCTCCACCCCCAGCAGCTCGCTGACGGCCCGGATGGGGAGGTAGTTGGTCTTGCCTCCCGCGGCGTCGGTGAAGAGGATGGTGCCGGGGATCTTCTGTCCGTTGGCGGCGGTGACGTCCTGCCCGGCGGCGATCTTCGTCTCCCCGTTCAGGGCGATGTTGGCGGAGTTGTAGCTCACCTTGCCGCCGGCCGCCAGGGCGGTGGTCAGGCAGACAGACAGGGCCAGGGCGGCGAAAAAGCCCCCGGCAAAGGATGTGATTCGTCTTTTCATCATGGCCTTCCTTTCTTTTCCGGCGGGAAGAAGGACGCTCTCCCCGCGGCATTCTATCAGGTAAACGGAGGAAGAGGGCTTCGCATTGCACCCCTTTGAAAATTTCAGAAAGATTTTTTAATCCGTCATCCGCTCCAACTCGCTGAGCTCCACCCGGGTTCCGGCCACGTCCACCGCCGTCACCGCGGCGGGGGAGATGGGGTAGGGATAGCTCCAGCTGACGCAGCCGCCGCCCCCGCCGGCCTGTACATTCGTGAGGTCCACGTATTTTCCGTCCTCCGTCCAGAGGCCCTGTACGCTTCCATAAGCCGCGTTCAGGGTTTCCATCATCGCCCGGTTGATCCGGCTCATCTCCTCCGGGGTCAGGCCGGACCGGGGCGGCTCCGCCGGTTCCAGAGTCTCATAGAAGGCGGTGAGCTCCGTGGCGGAGAGCGCGAACCCCGTAAACCGGAGGGGGACCTCCATCACCGCCGCCTCGATGCAGGCCCCTTCGTAGCGGATGGGCAGAATGGGCTCTTCCAGGGTGAAGGTGAAGTCAAAGGGCCCCTTTACGATGACCGGGCCCGGCTCGGGTTCCCGGGCGTCCCCGGTCCCGCCGCCGTCCGCATAGGCGGCGACATTCTCCAGATGCAGCGTCAGCTCCGGCCGCTTCGTCTCCGTAAACAGATCGGCGGACAGGAAGTCCGTTGCCTCCAGGGCAAGGGTATTCCCCTCCCGGCCAAGCACATCCAGCTCCGTGCCCCGGGACTGGTCCCCCCTGTCCAGCTCGGCCCGGACGGCCGCCTCCACCTGCTCCGGGGACATATCCGGCTCCGTATCGGCGTAAAACCGCTCCAGTCTGGCTCTGGCAGACTCCTCCCACTGGTCCCGCCGCAGTCTGAGGCGGCAGTCGCCGGTATAGAGGGCGGCGTACGGCCGGGCCTCGTCCGGGATGCTCGGGCTCTCGAAAACCAGGGACAGCCACACGCGGGTCCCGTCCCACACGGCGGCGTTGAGGGTCATGGTCTCGTCTCCCACGGTCTGACTCTGCCCGATTTCCGTGCCCGTGCGGCTCAGGACCTCCTCCGACGCCTCCGGGGCCTGGGGGTCCACCCCTCGCCGGGGGAACCACTGGGAGAACTGCCCCGTGACCACGGCGTATGCGCAGGCGGAGAGAAGGAGCAGCAGCGCCGCCACAACGGCGATCATCCGCCAGTCCAGGCGGCGGACGCCTCCGGACCGCCGCCCCCAGCTCCAGGGGTCCGCCAGCAGGCGCGTCCGCTCCCGGAGATAACCGGGGGACACGTCCGGCTCCACGTCCTCCACACTCTGGAGGGCCCTTTGGTACTGCGCCAGGTTCGCGTCCATCAGCGCCCGGCGCAAGAGGATGTCAAACTGCGTCATAGGTATATCCCTCCATTTCCAGCCGCTCTTTCAGCATAGCCCGGCCCCGCATCACCCGGGAGCCCACGGTGGCCTCCTTGAGTCCCAGCCGCCGGGCGATCTCCTGATTGCTCTCCTCCTCCACCAGCTTGAGCTCCAGGATCCGCCGGTAATTCTCCGGCAGGGAGCGGATGAGGGAGACGAGATAATCGTACTCCTCCTGGCGCTCCTCCTGAGCGGGCGGGTCCCAGTCCTCGGGGAAGGCCACGGTTTTCCGCTCCGAGCGCAGGATGTCCAGGGCGCAGTTTTTGGCGGCGGTCACCACGTAGCCCTCGGTCTCCCTCCAGGGCAGGGCGGACACCCGCTCCCATCTCTGCACCAGCTTGAGCCAGGTCTGCTGCGCGGCGTCCTCCGCCTTGTCCGGGTCTCCCAGGATGCGGAGGGCCACCGCGTAGATCTTCTTCTCGTGGGCCTCAAACAGCCGCGTGAACCGCTGTTGATCCTGTTCGGTCTCCAGCATCGCAAGGGAAATCGCAAGCATAAGAAATCTTCCTCCTTCGTGTTGAATTGGCGCCGATTCACTGAGTAAACGGCGGGGAAAGGGGAAATATTGCAGCGTGTGAAAAATAATTTAAAAATTCCATGGCGTACCTTGCCACCCGTGGGAAAAGCGCAAGCGGTGAAATGCCCTTTGAAAAGCCGGCAAGGCAATTGACGACAGTTTTAGAATACAAACGCAGCCGGCCTATTGTGACGGAGCGCCGGTCCGTCAATCCCGGCAGGCCGCGAAACGGAGCAGGCGCAAAGTCTCATCACGAAAGCGCGCTCTAAAAAAGCATCTTATATATGGAGCCGGATTGAACGCGGCCGTCAAATTTTAAGTGGGCGGGAAACCCCAGGAAGGTTTCCCGCCCACGTTCTTTTTCCCCTATGCCTTCTGCCGCCCGGTTTTTGGGAGAGCGGGCGGCAGGCATTCCATCTCAGGAACCGGCGCCGTTCTTGCTCTGGGACATATAGACCCGCAGCTCCCGCTGGGCCCGGCGGTACTGTTCGGCGCTGAAGGCCGCCTTGCCCCTCTGGATCGAGAGCACGCCGTCCCGCACAAACTGGGTGAGGGTGCGGTTGATGGTTTTCTCCGTCAGCCCCACCTCCTCGCTGATCTGCCGGCGGGTCTTGTTCAGCACCGCCTGCCCGGCGGTGCTGACGCCCTGCTCCTCCGCCTGGCGGACCAGGTACTTCAGCAGCACATACTTGGCGGAGTAGAACAGGCGCTCCCCCCGGTTGTAGCTGGAGCAGTACAGCTTGGCGGCCACATGGCGGCTCACGGCCCGGAGCAGCGCGATGTCCTGCCGGAGCCATGCGTCAAAGGTCTCCACCGGCAGGAAGGCGATGAGGCAGTCCGTCACCGTCTCGATGGTCACGGAGGTGGTGGCGGCGTCCGCCAGCAGCGTCACCTCGCCGATGAAGGACACCGCCTCGTTCATCTCGATCATAAACACGTTTCCGTTCTCAAACTCATTCACCACCCGGAAGGTCCCCCGCAGCAGAATGCCGATCCGCTCCAGGGGGCTGTCCTTTTGGTGGATGAGCGTGTGGGCAGGGTAAGTGCTGAGCTGGAACCGCCCGTCCAGGTCCTTGGGAATCCGGACGGTGAACTCCCGCAGCTTCGGCGCCAGCTCCAGCAGCTCGTCATAACGCATGGCAAACCCCTCCTCTTCCGTCTCCGGCGGACGCGAAAGCGCCCCCTGAAACCATCTTAACACGGGTTCAGGGGGCGCACAAGGGTTTCTTTACTTCCAGCTCCGGAGCCACGGCTGCTTTTCAAACAGCCGCTCCGCCTCCCGGCGGACCCGGTCCGCGTCAATGGTCAGCAGCTCCCGGTCCTTCATCAGCAGCTTCCCGTTCACAACAGAGTGCCGCACATCCGCGCCGCTGGCGCTTTCCACCAGGGTGTGGACCAGGTTCTGCGTGGGCCAGAGGTGGGGCGCGCCGGCGTCAACGGCGATGAGATCCGCGGGGGCCCCCGGCTGGATCAGGCCCAGACCCGGCTCCATCAGCGCCGCCGCGCCGCCCTGCGTCGCCATTTTCAGCAGCGTCTCGGCGGGCATGATGGAGGAGTCCGCCGTCTCCACGCCCCGGGTGACGTTCATCACGCCCCGGAAGAGGCGCATTTCCCGGAACAGGTCCAGCCCGCCGTGGGCGGAGCCGTCGGTCCCCAGCCCCACGGAGACCCCGGCGGCCAGGAGCTGGGGCGCGGGGGGCACGCCCTTGCCGCAGTTGGAGAAGGGACAGTGGATCACACGGACCCGCCGCCGGGCCATGACCGCCATCTCCTCCTGGCTGAGGAAGATACAGTGGGGGGCCGTCATGGGGGCCCTGAGCAGGCCCTCGTCCTCCAGCCAGACGAAGGGGCGCTTGCCATAGCGCTCGATAAAGTCCGTCACCTCGCCGGCATACTCGTTCATGTGGGTCTCCACAGGGACGCCGTCGGCCGCCGCCGCCTCAAAGACCGCCCGGAGCAGGTCCTCGCTGACGGCGGTGGGGGTGGTCACAGAGTAGATGGGCTTCAAGAGGCCTCCCAGCGCCTCCTTCATCCTCCGCAGCCGCTCCACGGCGGCGGGGACGGAGGGCGCCCGGAGGCTCCCGGGGCAGAGGGGGTTGTCGTTGGTCATGACGCTGAGACGGCCCCGGAGGCCCGCCGCGGCGTAGACCTGGGCGTAGATCTCCGGGTACTTCCCGCCGGCGTCCACAAAGCCGGTGGTGCCGCAGGAGATCATCTCCATGGCCGCCAGAAGGGCGCTGAGGCGGGAGCTCTCCTCGTCCAGCCGGCTCTCAAAGGGCACGTTGACCCGCTTCCAGATCACGGGCTTCTCGTCCAGCAGGCGGCCCCGGAGGAGCTGCTGGCTGGTGTGGAGATGGCCGTCCACCAGGCCGGGCATCCAAAGGAGGTCTTTGCCGTCCAGGACAGCGTCCGCCCGGCAGGGGCAGCCGTCCTGGTCCGTGATGCTCAGAATGCGCCCCTCCCGGACGGCGATGGCCTTTCCGGAGACTATGTCCATATCCGGGGAGAGATAGCGGGCGTTGGTGAGCAGAAGGTCGCAGCGGAGATCGTCAGACATGGGGAACCCTCCTATTTCAAGAGCATAAACAGGGAAAAGCAGATGGAGAACACGGCCACGCCCCGTTTCAGCAGGGACTGCGGCACCCGGGCGGCGGTAAGGCTGCCGGCGAAGACCCCCAGGGCGTGACCCAGCACCGCCGCCAGCAGAATGGGCAGCAGGGCTGTCAGAGACGGGCAGCGGCTCCCGTACACGGCGATGGCGGGCAGGGCGATGAACACGGAGTCCAGCAGGGCAGTACCCACCGCCGTTTTGGCGGGCACGCCCATGGCGACCAGAAGGGGCATCACCAGCACCGGCCCTCCCGCCCCGGAGAGGGCGCAGAGCAGGGCCGTGGCAAAGCCCAGGGCCAGCAGCGGCAGGGGCTTGGGGAAGCGCTCTCCGCCGCCGGCGTCCTTCCGGGGCCGGAGCTCCCGGACGGCGATGGCAAGACCCGAGAGGAAAACCACCACATAGAGGACCGCCTTGACGGTCTCCGCCGCCAGCAGCCCGCCCAGGGCCGCGCCCAGCAGTCCTCCCGCCAGGCTTCCGGCGGAGAGGACCAGGGCGGGCCGCAGGGGCAGCTCCCCCCGGCGGCGGTAATTCCAGGAGCCGATGACCCCGGAGACGGCAAAGCACAGGAAGCTCAGCAGCAGGCTCTCCGTCACGGCCAGGCCGCAGGCGCTGGTGAAGAGGATGGGCAGCAGGAAGCCCGCCACGCCGCACCAGCCGATGAAGAGCCCCACGCCGCAGCTTCCCAGGGCCGCCAGGAGCAGCTCAGATGGCATGGGTCAGCCGGAGCACCACCTGGGCCACCGCCAGGGAGCCGAAGAAGGTCCCGGTCATGACGAGGACGGTGATGATGATGAGCTTCCAGCCCTGCTTGAAGAACATCTTCAGCTGGTTGCTGATGGACATGCCGGCAAAGGCGCCCACCATGGTCAGGGGCGCGGTGAAGTTGATCTTCCCGGCGGACTGAATGACAAACTCGGAGACGGGAGACAGGGGGCAGGCGCACAGCAGCCCCAGAATGGAGCAGTAGGCCACGGTGGGCAGCTTCAGGGGGATGACATGGGCCAGGCCCGCGGCGCACAGGGCGATGAGCAGCAGCACCAGCACGCCGGGCAGGGACTCAGAAAAGGCCACGTCGAAGCCGACGAAGTTGGCGGTCATCATGCCCAGGCCGGAGAGGGCCAGAACGAAAATCCAATCCTTAATGGTCATTACACTGCCCTCCTCAATTCTTCCCGGCCAGCTCCCGGCCGGATTTTGTCAGCCGCCCCAGCGTGGGCTCCAGCTTGCGGTACAGGAAATTGCACAGGGGAATGCCGATGAAGATCGCCATATAGATGCCGTCGATGCCGGAGATGGTCTCGCTGGCGGAGGCCATGGCGGCGATCTGGTCCGCCCAGGCGGGCATGACCTCGGACAGCGCCGCCACGGCGGAGCTCATGAGGATGCCCGCGCCCACGCCGGAGGCCATGCCCAGGGCGTAGGGGTGGAAGAGGCCGGTGGCGGCGGCCATGGAGGCCATGAAGCCGAAGTAGATGGTGCCCACCATGCCGCCGACGATGTACACGGACAGGCTGCCCTGGGCCTCCGGGGAGTCCGCGCCGAACATGTCCTGCATCAGGGCCAGGTTGGTCTCCCGGTTGATGGAGTGGGTGGCGCCGATGGCCTCCCGCTTGAGGCCCAGCATCAGGGCGATGGGCATGGCCAGGAAGATGGTGCAGAGGTTGCCGAACTCCTGGAGCAGCAGGGCGGGTCCGGCGGAGATGACGATGGAGATGTTGGCCCCGGCGTTGATGCCCAGCTTGGCGACGAAGGGAAGGATCGCCACACCCACAAGTCCCGAGGCGGCCTTGACCTTCTTATCGTCCAGGATTTTCAGCACATTGGGACCGGAGAGGATGCCCAGGAACAGGGCGTAGAAGATGGGGAAAATGATGAAGGTACCCTTCCAGACGGGGATCTTGATCTGCCCGATGGAGTCCGCGATGAGGATGAAAATGAAGGCCAGCAGATACAGAATCCACTCCAGCCGGATTCTCTCCCTCAGAGAGGCGTACGCGCGCTCGGCTTTTTTCATGGGGCCCACTCCTTTGTCGTTGATAACCTGATTATATCTGATTCGAGAAAGGCCGGAAAAGGACATATGGGCAGTTTTCAAAAATAAATGCCGAACCGCCCAAGGGGAAGGCGCGCGCCCCACGTCTTCCCTTTGGGCGGTTTTTTATCCCTTGTCTCCGGATCCCGGCACGGCGCAGATAAAAGGGACGCCGCTTTTGAAAAGCGGCGTCCCTCCGGGTCACACGTGGTAGCAGCCCCCGCCCACAAACTCCCGCATGAGAGAGGTCTTGGGGATGTTGTCCGCGGGAATGGGCAGGAAGTAGTTGAGGAATTTCAGCAGCCGCTTGGCCTCGATATACTCCTCGCTGTCCCGCGGGACGCCGAAGAGCAGGGGCTGGACGTAGGGTTTCAGCAGGGCCGTCTCGTAGATCAGTGCCGAGTTGAAGATCCTATCCGCGCTGTCCTGGAAGGGGAAGATGTTGTTTTCCTCCCCCCGCCGGACGGAGGGCCACATCTTGATGGTGGCCTGGGCGCTGTA
>CANRYZ010000024.1 GCA_947644365.1 uncultured Oscillibacter sp.
CGGCGGGTGCAGTGGCGGCAGTACATGGAGCACTGGTCGGTGATCAGCAGCAGGCAGCGGTCCGGATAGCGGTGGGTCAGACCGGGGGCGGGGGAGTCCTCATCCTCGTGCAGGGGGTCCAGCAGGTCGGAGGCGGCCTGGTGCAGCTCGGCCCCGGTGGGGACGGCCTGTTTGCGGACGGGATCATGGGGATCGTCCGGGTCGATCAGGGAGAGGTAGTAGGGGGTGATGGCCATGCGCAGCGTGCCCAGGCAGGCCTTGACGCCCTCCTCCTCCTCGGGAGTCAGGGAGACGTACTTTTTCAGATCCTCCAGGGTTTCAACGCGGTTTTTGATCTGCCATCTCCAGTCGTTCCACTCGGCGTCGGTGACGTGGGGGAACAGCTCTGCGCGGCGGGAAACTTTCATAATGGGTTACCTCCACTCTTTATTTCGCGGGCCGGGCCCGCTTCCGGGAAAGAGAATCAGACGTACTTCTCCTCAAACAGCTTGCGGAGCTTGGCGTTCTCGCGGATGACGCCCAGGGTGATCTCGGCGTGGTCCTTGGTGTAGCCGTTGCCCACGATCATGGTGACGTCCTTGCCGATGCCCTCGGCGCCCAGGGCCGCCTTGGTGAAGGAGGTGGCCATGGAGAAGAAGTACACCAGGCCGTCGTCGCGGACGGGCAGGATGGCGGACATCTCGCAGCTCTCAATGTTGACGCAGCAGATGGAGATGTCGTACTCCTTGCCGTCGTTGGCGGCCAGGGCGGCCTCCATCACGTCCACGGGACGGGTGCAGTCGGCCACGACGATGTCGGTATACACGCCCAGCTCCTTGAGGTCGGCCACCTGCTTGGGATTGCGGACGACGCCCACGACCTTGCCCTTGGGGCCGACCTTCTTCATGGCCTCGTAGCCGCAGAGCACGCCGGACTTGCCGTTGGCGCCCAGGATCAGGACGCTGTCGCCCTCCTTGGGGAGCTTCCGGGCCTGAGCGGGAGCGCCGGCCACGTCCAGAGCGGCCAGGGCCAGGGGCTCGGGCATATCGTCGGGCATTTTGGCATAGATGCCGCTCTCAAACAGGATGGCCTGGGCGTCCACGTCCACGCGGTCGATCTCCTTGTGGATGGCCTTGATCTTGTTGATTTTCAGGGGGGTCAGGGACAGGGAGACCAGGGAGACGATCTTATCGCCCTCTTTCAGGTCGATCTTGCCCTTGAGGTCGTCGCCGATCTTGGCCACGTTGCCCATGAACATGCCGCCGGAGCCGGTGACGGGGTTCTGCTGCTTGCCGCGCTCGGCCACGATGCCCATGATCATCTCGCCGATCTTGGTCTCGTCGCCGCCGCAGGCGTCGGCGATCTGGGTGAAGGAGGCGGAGTCGATGTTCAGAGCGGTGACATTGCACAAGATCTCGTTGGAGTAGATCTCGTCCATGTTGTTGTCGATCTTCTGAGCGGCCTGGGTCAAAACGCCCTTGGGCTCGATGACGCGGTGGGTTCCGTACTTGTTGCCTTTCTTCTGCATGATGGTGTTCCTCCTCAAAAAAATTTGTATGGTAAGATTTATGGTATGACCAAAATGATAAAATGGAATGGATAGGCTATGAGGAAGGGGGACTTCCTCACTTGGTCAGGGACAGGATCTTCCGGGCCTCGTCGGGGGTGGCGATTTCACGGCCCAGGAGCTTCGCCAGAGCCACGACCTTGGCCACCAGCTCGCCGTTGGAGGCGGCCTTATGGCCCTTTTCCAGGTAGATGTTGTCCTCGAAGCCCACACGGACGTTGCCGCCCATGACGATGCCGGCGGCGGCCATGGGCCACGCGCCGCGGCCCACGCCGGTGACGGTCCAGGTGGACCCGGCGGGGATCTTGTTCACGAGGTAGTCCAGGTTGCCCAGGGTGGCGGGGGTGCAGCCGTTGACGCCCAGAACGAAGTTAAACTGCATGGGGGCGGCGGGGACCAGGCCCTTGGCGGCCATGTTCAGCACGGTGTCCAGGTGGCCGATCTCAAAGCACTCGTACTCGGGCTTGATGTTGTTCTCCAGCATCCGCTTGCCGAAGGCCCGCATGGTGGGCATGTCGTTGACGAAGATATCGTCGCCGAAGTTGCAGGTGCCGCAGTCCAGCGTGGCCATCTCGGGGAAGAGCTCGGTGGGCTGCAGGCGCTCCTCCGGGGTCATGCCGGTGGCGCCGCCGGTGGAGGGGATGAGGATCACGCCGGGGCAGGCCTCTTTAATGGCGTCCAGGACCACGCGGAACCGCTCTTTGTCCTGGGTGGGGGTTCCGTCGTCCCAGCGGACGTGGACATGGATGACAGCGGCGCCGGCCTCAAAGGCGCTCTTGGCCTCCCGCACCATCTCCTCCACCGTGTAGGGAACGGCGGGGTTGTGCTCCTTGGTGACCTCAGCTCCGCAGATGGCTGCTGTGATGATGAGTTTCTCCATTTTTTACCTCCTGCTAAAAAACTTGGAGCGCTGTCTTACGCCGCATACATGAAATACGCGGAGTAAGATAGCGCTCCATAAAAAACAAGAGACTATTTATGCCGCGCAGGAACAAACGATCAACTGCTTCCCGCAGGCATAAATAGCACTCCATGCTTTCCATGACAAACCGCACGCGCTGAGCGTACGCTCCAAGTCGGGGGGCGGCATCCCACACCCGCTTTCGGCGGAACGAATATTCACAGATCCCATCGGACTTGCCGGCCCTTTTCATCGATCTGCTACCCCGCGCTCCGCGCCTCTATCCATGCTTTATTCACTTTGCCTAAAAACAATATACCTCATGCGGCGGGTTTTGTCAAGTTTTTCATCTTGGCTGTTTTGCATGATTTTTCCATGAAAATTTTGGCAGGACTTTTTTCGCTTTACCGTGTCAAAGGTCCGCCTGAAACAGGTCCATCAGGGCCGGTTCCAGGTCCAGAAGGCGGCAGACCCGCAGGGCGTCCCGGGGGCAGGGAGCGCCGGGAGGGGCGCTCTGGAGGCGGTAGTCCATGCGCCGGGCGATGCGGCTGCGGGGGTCGTCCCCCTCGTCGCCCCGGACGTCGCGGACCAGCCCCGCCACCTGGTAGTGGGCGCCGGCCACGTCGGAGACGCCGTCGTAGTGGGTGGTCATCAGGGCAACGCAGTCCAGCGTGCCGAGATACCGCACCAGGGCCCGGGCCAGGGCGGCGCCCTCCTGGGGATTGGTGCCCCGGGCGAACTCGTCCAGGGCCAGGAAGAACCGCCGGTCCCGGGTGTGCTGGAGCAGCCGGTCCAGCAGGTGGACCTCCCGCCCGAAGGAGGAGAGTCCGCCGGAGCCGGGGCCGGTGTCTGCCAGGATCAGCGCCACCTCGTGGAACAGGGGCAGCTCCGCGGACCGGGCGAAGACGAAGAAGCCGCACTGGCACAGCAGCAGGCTCAGCACCGCGGAGCGCAGGGAGACGGTCTTGCCGCCCATGTTGGCGCCGGTGATAACGGTGCAGCCGGCGGAGAGGTCCAGGTCCAGCCGGGTGAATTCCTCTCCCCGCTGGGTCAGCTCTTCGGCCACCTGGGGATGGCGCAGGCCCCGGAGGGCGATCCGGGCCTCGCCGGACAGCGCGGGGCGGACGCAGCCGTACCGCTTGGCCAGCTTCGCCTTGGCCAGGAACAGGTCCAGACGGCCCAGGGCCTTCATATTGGCCAGAAAGTCCGCTTTGCGGGCCATGAGGCGCCGGGTGAGCTCCCGCCGGACCTCCAGCTCCAACAGGTCCTCCTGTACGGTGAGGCGGTGGCGCCGGTCCAGAAGGGAGGCCTTTTCCTCCTCGCCGGCGGCGCGGATGGACCGCTCCAGAGCGGCCTTCTCCGCCCGCAGGGGCCCCAGGTCCGGGTGGTAGGTCTCCGACACGGAGAAAGCGGGCAGGCGGCGGCCGTCGGGGTCCAGCAGGTCCAGGGACTCGTCCATGGACACAAAGGCCAGGTCCTGAAAGGGGGGCAGCTTGGCGTAGGCCTGGGTCAGCTGCTCCAGCGTCACCAGGAAGTGCTTGATCTCAAAGAGCTCCACCAGGTCGAAGGGGTTCTCCGGGTCCCGGTCCAGGGAGCCCCGGATGTCGTGGAACAGGGGGAGGCAGCGGGTGACGCCCCGGAGGAGGGCGGCCGTGTCCTTCAAGGAGGCCGGGTCCAGACGGGGAGCGCCGCAGCAGCAGGGCTCCGGCTCCGGGGAAACGGGCCCCGCGGCGTTCCAGAGCTCCAGGGCCAGGGCCACGTTGTCCAGCTCCGTCTCCAGGGCGGCCTCCTCCCCGGGGGCGTACCACCGCAGAGCGCGGGCGGCGGCGCGGCCAAAGGGCGACATGGGGGTTAGCCGCTCCAGAACCCACTGGAGACCGGATTCCTCCCGCAGTTCAAGGGTCAGTTCCATGGTCAGTCCTCCTTCTCGTTTACGTTCACCACCGGCAGAGTCAGCGCCTGCCGGAGAGCGTCCTCAAATTTCCCGGCCTGGAAGTGCCAGCCGTAGGCCGACCAGGGGTTTGCCCCCACGGCGGCGATGGAGAGCTCCCGCCGGACCGTCAGCTGACCGCCGGTCCGGGTGAAGAGCTCCAGCACGTTCCGCCCCGCCAATACGTGGGTGGCGTCCGCCGTGGCCAGGGTGACGGGGGCGCCCCGGCGGGCCAGGGTTTTCAGCAGCGGGTCGGTGACGCCGCCGGCCACCCAGAGGGCGCACCTCTCCCGGGGGAGCTTGTTCCAGCGGGGCAGGCCGTTCTCGTCCAGGGGCAGCTCCCAGGGCTCCCCGTCGGGGCCGAAGAGGGCGAAGCGCTCCCCGCAGCCGTCCAGGGCGGCGGCCAGGCCCGGGGAGGCGGGCCGCCGGGTGGCGAACAGACGGCACACGTGGGCCGTCTCCGCCACCACCAGGTCCATGTTCCGGTCCAGGGAGGCCCCGGTGCACAGGATGGCGGTGCCCTCCACCCCGGCTCCCGCCAGGGACTTCCGCCCGGCGGCGCCGTCGATGAGTACCCGGTCCGCCCCCAGGGCGGCAAAGCTGGCGCACAGGGGTTTCAGCTGGCCGGCGGCGGAGGGGCCCGCCAGCTGGATATAGCCGTCGGACAGGGCCCGGAACACCGCCACCTCTCCCAGGGGCGTCATGACCCCGGTGAGGGCCGCCGCCTCCAGCGTGACGTCGCACAGGCTCATCATGCCCCGGGCGGTGGCGAACAGATCGCCCCGCTTGATGTACAGGTCCGGCTTCTCCGTGCCGGTCACCAGGTCTGTGGCCTCGCCGTCCCGGCCCACGGAGGTAAGCCCCAGGCACTCGCCGTCCAGCTCCGCCATCAGGCGGCGCAGGGCGGTGGTCTTGCCCGCGTTTTTGCACAGGCCGATGGCCGTTACCATCGGCGCGTCCCCCACCAGGGGGGCCAGAATCCTCTTCAAGGGTCTGCACCTCCATCGTCCGCGGGAGCGTTCCCGCTGTTTTCTGTACTGCCGCCTCCGGCGGGAAGGGAGCCGCACCACCGGCCCAGATCGTCCAGGATGGGGATCAGGGACCGGCACGGTTCGGCGATTTCGTACTCCACCCGCACCGGGACCTCCAGATACTCCCGCCGGACCACCAGCCCGTCGGCCTCCAGCTCCCGCAGGGCCCCGGCCAGTACGGTGTTGGACACGCCGTCCAGAGTCCGTTTCAGTTGGTTGTACCGGGTGGGGCCGTTGTTGTGGAGGGAGCAGAGGATCTGCATCTTCCACTTGCCGCCAAGGAGTCTCATGGCCCGGTTCAGCGGACACTCCTCCATACAGGGACAGTTCTCATGGGCGGGCATGGTCAGCGCCTCCTTACCTGGTACGGGATTTCTGCGCTCTTGCGCGGCGGCGGGATATGTGCTATGGTCGTTACAGCACATACGGGAGGGATATGAATGAGTCTCTACTTGCAGGGCCTTGCCATTGGACTGGCCTATGTGGCCCCCATTGGAATGCAGAATCTGTTCGTCATCAACGCCGCGCTCACCCAGCCCCGCCGGCGGCTGATTCCCATTGCGCTGATTGTGATCTTCTTTGACATCAGCCTGCTCCTGGCCTGCTTCTTCGGCGTCGGCGCGCTGGTGGAGCGGTTCGCCGGGCTCCAGATGATCGTACTGGCGGCGGGCGGGCTGGTGGTGTCCTGGATCGGCCTGGGGCTGATCCGGGAGAGGCCCTCCATGGACCGGAGCGTGGACGTGGACGTTCCCCTGTCCAAAATCGCCGCCAAGGCCTTTGTGGTCACCTGGCTCAACCCCCAGGCCCTCATCGACGGGACGCTGCTCTTCGGCAGCTTCCGGGCCGGCCATCCCGGGGCGGACGGCACGCTGCTGGCGCTGGGCTCCGCCACCGCCTCCTGCCTGTGGTTCTCCGGCGTCACGCTGGTGGTCTCCCTGTTCTCCGCCCGGTTCAGCGACCGGATTCTGCGCCTCATCAACATTGTGTGCGGCAGCGTGATCCTGGTTTACGGCCTGCGGCTGATTCTGCAATTTATCCGCGCTATATAGTGCGGAAGGTGTTATTTTGGTGACGGGATTGACAAATATCGGAAAAAAGTTTACAATGAAATTCGTCGACCCGAACAATGGGGAAAACGCGGAGTCATCCGCAAATAAAAAACAGGAGTGATTTTAACATGGAAGAGAAGAAGTACACATCGCTGATTCGCCTGCGCATGTCCGCCAAAGACGCCCACTACGGCGGGAACCTGGTGGACGGCGCCCACATGGTCCACCTCTTCGGCGATGTGGCCACTGAGCTGCTGATCAAGACCGACGGCGACGAGGGCCTGTTCTGCGCGTACAACAACGTGGAGTTCAAGGCGCCTGTCTACGCCGGCGACTACATCGAGGCCTACGGCGAGGTCACCCACATCGGCAACACCTCCCGCAAGATGCGCTTTGAGGCCCGCAAGGTCATCGCCACCCGCCCCGACATCAACGCCTCCGCCGCGGACGTGCTGGAGGAGCCCGTGATCGTGGCCATCGCCGAGGGCACCTGCGTGGTTCCCAAGGAGTTCAGCCGCAAGAAGCCCTGAGGAAGACTGTCGGCCCGGCGCCCGTGCGCCGGGCCGTTTTCCGTAAACGGCCCAAATACCGGATATGCCATCGCTTGACAAGAGGCAGCGGACAGCCGCCCTGGGTGTTGTCCCTTGTCAAACCATGGAACAAGAAGGAGGAGCAATATGCGTTTTTACATCGCGGACGCCTTTACGGCCCGGCCCTTTTCCGGCAACCAGGCGGGGGTGGTTCCCCTGGGGGAGGAGCCCTTTCCGAAGGAATCGCTGATGCGGGCCCTGGCCGGGGAGCTGAAGCACTCGGAGACCGCCTTCGTCCGGCGCACCGGCGGGGGGAGCTTTCATATCCGCTACTTCACCCCGGCGGAGGAGGTGGACCTGTGCGGCCACGCCACCGTCGCCGCCTTCACCGTCCTGCGCCAGACCGGGGAGATTCAGCCGGGACAGTATGCCCTCCACACCCGCTCCGGAGATCTGGAGGTCTCCGTGGAGCCGGAGGCCGTGTGGATGGACATGGCCCCGCCCGCGGAGGGAAGGACCTTTTCCCGGGAGGAGCAGACGGAGCTGTACGCCGCCTACGGCCTGACCCTGGCGGACCGGCCGGAGGGGCTGGAGCCCCAGGCCGTCAGCACCGGCCTTCTGGACATTCTGCTGCCGGTGCGGGAGCGGGCCGCTCTGGACGGCGCCGTTCAGAACGAGGCGGAGGTGTGCCGCCTGTCGGAGCGGTACGGCGTGGTGGGCGTCCATATGTTCTGTTTGGGCGTGGGGGACGCGGCGGCGCATTGCCGCAATTTCGCGCCCCTGTACGCCATCCCGGAGGAGGCCGCCACGGGCACGTCCAACGGGGCCCTGACCTTCTACCTGTACCGCCGGGGACTGGTGAGGCCCGGCGGAGAGAACCGCTTCGTCCAGGGGGAGAGGATGGGCAAGCCCTCGGAGATTTTGAGCCGCCTCACGGAGGACGGCGGCGCGGTCCGGGTCCGGATCGGGGGCCGGGCGGCGCTGTCCCTGCGGGGCGAGGTGCTGTAAGCCCCTGCGGCGGTGAAAAGAAGCCGAAAGGATGGGAGTCCCGGCGGACGCCGGGACTCCCATTTTTTCAAAATGGGTGGGTTTTACTCTTCCTCCATGGGCTTGAGGTCGGGGCTGACGATGAGCTCGCAGCCGGTGGCGGCCTTGATGTCGTCCAGGGTGTAGTCGGGGTGCAGCTCCTTGAGGACGATGCCCTCGGGAGTGACCTCCATCACGCCCATCTCGGTGATGATCATGTCCACCACGCCCACGGCGGTCAGGGGCAGGGTGCACTTCTTGAGGATCTTATGAGCGCCCTTCTGGGTGTGCAGCATGGCCACGATCACCTTCCGCGCGCCCACCACCAGGTCCATGGCGCCGCCCATGCCGGCCACCATCTTCCCGGGGATGATCCAGTTGGCGATGTTGCCCTTCTCGTCCACTTCCATGGCGCCCAGCACCGTGGCGTCCACGTGGCCGCCGCGGATGATGGAGAAGCTCTCCTCAGAGCCGAAGAAGTTGCCGTAGGGGGCGTAGGTGACGTAAGCGCCGCCGGAGTTGATGACGTCCACATCCTCCTGGCCCTTCTCAGGGGCGCCCAGCAGGCCGGTGAAGCCGTTCTCGGAGTGGAGGACGATGGTCACGCCCTCGGGCAGGCAGTTGGCCACCATGGTGGGCAGGCCGATGCCCAGGTTGGCGATGTCGCCGTCCTTAAATTCTTTCGCCGCACGCTTGGCGATTCTCATCTTCAGATCTGCCAAGGCTGCTCACCTCCTACGATATAGTTCACATAGACGCCGGCGGTGGTGAAGGTGTCCACATCCACCTCGCCGATCTCCACGACCTTCTCCGCGCCCAGGATGACGGTGTCCGCCGCCATGGCCATGACGTGGTTGAAGTTCTTGGTGGCCTTGTAGCAGCTGAAATTGCCGAATTTGTCGCAGATGCTGGCCCGGCAGAGGGCGTAGTCCGCATGGAGCGGCAGCTCCAGCAGGTACTCCTTGCCCTCAATGGTCAGGGTCTCCTTGCCGTCGGCGATGATGGTGCCCACGCCGGTGGGGGTCAGCACGCCGCCCAGGCCCGCGCCGGCGGCCCGGATCTTCTCCGCCAGGGAGCCCTGGGGTACCAGGGTGCATTTCAGGGTGCCGTCGTTCATGCCCTTGCCGATGATGGGGTTCATGCCCACGTGGGAGGCGATGATGTGGTCGATCATCCCCGCGGAGAGGAGCTTGGCCACGCCGCGGTCGGTGGTGCCGGTGACGGAGGCGGGGAGGCCGCCGTCGTTGGCGATGACGGTCAGGTGCTTGACGCCCTTTTCCACCAGGGCGTCGATCAGGATCTCGGGGGTCCCGGTCCCCAGGAAGCCGCCCACCATGACGGTCATGCCGTCCTGGATCCCTGCCACAGCTTCCTGGGCTGTTCTCATTTTGTTGATCATAGTTCTTTTCTTTACTCCCTTCACCGTGCCGGGGCGGTCCGGTACGCCGCGCCGCCATCTGCCGCGGTGGCGGCGGCGCTCCCGGCGCCGGAATTGGTCACGGCCGTAATTTTAGGAGGGTCCGGCTGAACCGGTGCCTCCTTTCCCCTGCAACAGACTGCGCTTCGCTTCAAACCTCCTCATACTGGAATGCACCGATGAGCATGGAATCTGCTATGCCGTCTATTCGGCAGCGGCATGTGCTGAAACTATCATAGCCCAATTTTTGGGGATTGTCAAGTTTACTAAACGGAAGGATGAAAAAGTCGCAAAACCTGTCAGGATACCCAACCCGCTAGAGGGACAGAGACGGTTGAAAAGTGGATATTGTGCATAAGCGTATAGAACAGCTCCTGTGGACGGAGGGAAAATTTTGCGGATTATGTCGCAAAACAGGAGGAAGTAATCGAATACCTGCCGGGAGGAACAAGGACATGGTTTTGAACAGAAATTCCGGCAGCCGCAGGGAAAACATTGCATACATCATATATATACGGCGGATTTGGATGATACGGAAATCGGCAATGTTGGTTGGTCCGGTTTCAGGATGGACATGCATGGAAGATTTTGAAAAAATTTTGCCATTAGGGCTTGCAACGGGGAGAAGATGGGCGTAAGATAAAACCAGAGGTGCGCGAGCACTTCCAAAACCTGTCAGGGGGTAGGGATTATGGGGAGCGATCCGCCGGAGAACGTGTCCGCCGTCAATGCGCCTGTGGCGGCGGAGAGACCGAGAGGCGAAGGCAAACCATAGGAAGCTGTGGGGCGCAAAGCCATGGGGACTACGGCGGTAAAACGGGTACCCGTATCAGTTTGCGGCATGCCGCAAACTGATACCACTATGTCAGCCCGGCTGCTGGAAAACTGGATTTAGCAAACCGTCCGAAAGGGCGGGACACAAAGCCAAGGGGCCTAACGCGCGTGCCCGCACGAGGGGAGGGCGCTATGGCAGCCCAGCCGCCGGACCCTTTGCGTCCGAAATAGCAAAGAAAGGAAAGAATTGCTTATGAGATTTATGAAGAAACTCCTATCCGTCGCAGTAGCGCTGTCTCTGTGCGCCAGCCTGGCGGCTCCGGCGTTTGCGATGTCCTTCGATGAGTTCCAGGACATCGTCGACGACGAGGCCGAGTATGATCTCCTCGATCAGGATACGGACCACCGCGGTTACGATAAGGACGATGACGGCGCCTACGGCGCCGAGTCCTGGAGGAACGATGACGGCGGTCGGGATATTCAGCTCAATGAGGATGTCACCTACGACGAGGAGACTGACGAAAATACCACCATTACCGTCGACGAGGATGTTACCATCGACCTGAACGGCAACGATATTGACGCCGGGTACAAAGATGGAGAGTCCGAGGGAAGCAAAGACAGCGTCATCACCGTTGAAAACGGCGCGGATCTGACCATCAAGGACTCCTCTGAGGACCAGAGCGGAACGATCACCGGCGGCAATGCGGTGGGCGCGGGTCACGAGAACAAGGTCGGCGGCGGCATCTATGTGGATGACGGCAGCCTGACGCTGGACGGCGGCTCGATCACTGGAAATCACGCCGCGGAGAACGGCGGCGGCGTATGCGTCGACAAGGGTGAGTTTACCATGAATGATGGTAAGATCACCGACAATACCACCGGAAATTCCGGCGGCGGCGTCTATCTCAATACGGAGCTGAGCGCGCGTACGGAGCAGGAGGCCAAGTTTGTTATGAACGGCGGCGAGATCTCCGGCAACACCGTGGGATCGGTGGAAAATAAGACCGGCACGGGCGGAGGTATCGGCGCGACGACGTATGCGGAGAACAAGGATCAGACGCAGAAATATGATACCATCGTCATCAACGGCGGAAGCATTAAAGACAATGTGGCCGGCGGAAATGGCGGCGGCATCGACAGCAGCAACGGCACCGTTAAAATCAACGGCCGCGATGACGCCAAAGTTGAGATTTCCGGCAACCAGGCCAATCAGGGCGGCGGCATTTACATCAGCGACTCCAAGACGGAGATCAGCAACGCCGTTATCTCCGGCAACGAGGCGGGGAATGCCGGCGGCCTGCGGGTAGTGTTTGGCGAGGTCGGCATTGACAATACCGAGATTACCGGCAATACCGCCAATGGCAGCGGCGGTGGCATTTACGCCGGCGGCAGGGGAAAGGATACTGCGGTCGAGATTACCGACAGCAGCATCTCCGGCAATACCGCCAATACCGCCGGCGGCATTTATGCCGACGGCAGGTATAACGGCAGCGCTGTTGACCTCACCGGCAGCGCCGTGTCCGGAAACACCGCGGCGGGCCAGGGCGGCGGCGTCTATGCCAACGGCGCGGGCGCCAATATTGAAATGACTGACACGGCCGTTTCCGGCAATACGGCTTCCTCCAATGTCGGCGGCGGCGTGCGTCTGCACAATGGCGCCTCGCTTACCATGAACGGCAGGACCAGTATTACGGGGAACAGAGCCACCAACGGGGCGGGAGTCTACGGCTATATCAACACCGCCGTTATCATGAACGGCGGCGAGATCTCCGGCAATGCGGCCTCCGGTGTCGGCGGCGGCGTGTTTATCCACACGGATTCTACGTTCACTATGAATGGCGGCAAGCTGTATGGTAATGCCGCGGCGGGCCACAGCGATGACGTCTATGCCAATGCGGCCAGGGTAATTCTCGTTCCCGCCGGTGATATGAACGCCGATACCGCTGACGGCAAGCCTGTCACAGGCTGGCTCTGGGACGGCAGTCCCCGCTGGGGCGACGGCTATACGCTCATAGTGGTGGATGAGAACAACAACAGGAGTATTCTCTGCCTCAAGGCCGCCCACGATCAATACTTCAACGTTGTTTACACAGACGGCGTTGAGGATGAGGACGTCTTCGAGGACCAGACGTGGGACGTTGAAAACGGCGCCCTTCTCCCCGGCTATGCCGGCGATGAGCCCGTCCGTCCCGGCTATACCTTTGACGGCTGGGAAGTGAACGGCGAAGTGATTGACGGCGCGGTAAAGGGCGAGATTACGCTTGTGGCCCGCTGGATCCCCATTCCCGAAGAGCCCGAGGTCCCTGCGGCCCCCGAGGAGCCCGGCGACACGGATGATGCCGGTGATACGGACGATGCCGATGATACGGACGACGCCGGAACCACCATCGAGGAGGACGCTGTGCCTCTGGCCGGCGGGCCCGTCACCCGCGCGGAGTTCGTGGACTACCTGTGGCGGCACGAGGGCCGGCCGGCCCTGAGCGGCAGCGGCCTGTTTGAGGACATGACCGAGGAGCACGTGTACTCCCCGGCCATGGCCTGGGCCAAGTCCATCGGGATCATCCAGGGCTATGCGGACGGCACCTTTGAACCCGACGAGCTGGTGACGGTGGCCGCCGCCCGCGATATTCTCACCCGCTACGCGGCGTATTTGGGCATGGATATGCCCCTGCTCACCGCTCTGGCGGGGGAGGACGACGAGCCTGTGCTCAACTGCGACGAGGTAATCAGCGAGTTCTTCGGCGAGTAAAAACCATCCCATCTCCCTGACAGGCGCCCTTGGGGCCGGACGCGTGCGCGTCCGGCCCCTTTCTGCTGGGCGGCGGTTGACAGAAAATTCCTGCCATGGTATACTTTTTAACAGACAGCAAGGACGTGAGGAGGCAGATTATGAGCGGAAAGGTAAAAAAGCGCGTCGCGATTTTGGCCGGCTGCGCGGTGCTGGCGGCGGGGATGATGGCGGTGGCCGCGTCCCTGGACATGCCCGGCGAGACGATTATGCGCTGGTTCGGGGCCGCCTACGACTCCCTCTCCACCATGGTCCTCTTCGTTCTCTTCTGCGGGGCCCTGGGGTTCCCGGTGCAGATTCTGGTCAAGGCCTTCCCCCGGGCGCTTTTGATGCTCCACCGGATCTCCTTAAAGTGGGCCAAGGTGCTGCTGGTGGTGCTGGACACGGCGGCGCTGTTTCTCGTCATGCTGCTGGTGGACCGGCTGATGAGCACCGTGCTGGTGGGCTATGTGATCCTCTTTCTCGTTGCCCTAGTCATGGCCGTCCTCTCTATGGACGACCTGGAGGGCTGGGAGAACCGGTAAAGACAGGCGGGAAGCGCATGGGCGCTTCCCGCTTTTTATGGCGCCGTTTGCCAAGGGTGTGGAAGCTGTGGTACAATGGCGGAAAATAAACGGGGGGAGCGGGCTTTATGAAACGCTGCTTTATCTTTGCCGCCGGCACCTTTTACGGCCTGCGGGAGCGTCCCGGCGATTCCGGCGATGTGGTCATCGCCGTGGACGCGGGCTATCGGATCTGCCGGAAGGAGAACATCCAGCCGGACCTGCTGATGGGGGATTTCGACTCCATGGAGGCCCCGGCTGACTTCGCCCACATCCGCCGACTGCCGGTGGAGAAGGACGACACCGACACCCTGGCCGCCATTCGGACCGGGCTCGCGCAGGGCTGCACGGATTTCCTCATTTACGGCGGCACCGGCGGCAAGCGCCTGGACCACACCCTGGCCAACCTCCAGTCCCTGCTGTTCCTCCGCCGGAGGGGGGCCATGGGCTTCCTCTTCGACGACGATTTCCTCTGGACCGTTATCGAGAACGGGGACGTCCGGGTGATGAAAACGGTGGAGTGGGGCCTGCTGTCGGTTTTCTGCCTGGGGGACCGGGCGGAGGGGGTGGAGGAGACCGGCGTCCAATATCCCCTGGAGAACGCCGTGCTGACGCCGGATTTTCCCGTGGGCGTCAGCAACCACATCCTGGAGCCGGAGGCGCGGGTGGCCGTGCGGAAGGGGGCTTTGGCGGTGGGCTGGGAGCTGCCTCCGTTGGACTAGAAATAGAATAACGAAATCACAAAAGTGTGGTTGCGCGCCGCTGTTATTTCAGGTATAATGTACAAGAAAGGAAAGGTCGACCTTTCCGGAAAACACATAGAACCGTGGGACCGAGGGCGGGCACGGGAACAAGGAGTCTTTTATGGCGACGTTTACTGTAAATGGCAGAACTGTGACTGTGGAGAAAAACCAGAAGCTGCTCCGGTACCTGCGGGACGCCCTGGGCCTGACCTCCGTGAAGGACGGGTGCAGCGAGGGCGCCTGCGGCACCTGCACCGTGCTCATCGACGGCAAGCCCACCAAGGCCTGCGTCCCCCAGACCGACAAGCTGGAGGGGAAGGAGGTCCTCACTGTGGAGGGCCTCAGCGAGTTTGAGCGGCGGGTCTATACATATGCCTTCGGCCATGCGGGGGCGGTCCAGTGCGGCTTCTGCATCCCGGGGATGGTGATCTCCGCCAAGGCCCTGCTGGACAAGAACCAAAATCCCACCCGGGAGGAGGCGGCCTTCGCCATCCGCAACAACATCTGCCGCTGCACCGGGTATGTGAAGATCATCGACGCGATTCTGCTGGCGGCGGAGCTGTTCCGCGCCGGAGAGGTTCCCCAGGCGGCGGAGGACTGGTCCCTGGGGGCCCGGGTCCCCAGGATCGACGTGGAGGAGAAGGTCACGGGCACGGGCGTCTACCCCGACGACGTGTACATGGAGGGCATGATCTACGGCAGCGCCGTCCGCAGCGCCTATCCCCGGGCCCGGGTGCTGGCCATCCACACCGAGGAGGCGAAGCGGCTTCCCGGCGTGGTGGGGGTGTTTACCGCCGCGGACGTGCCGGGCAGCAATAAGGTGGGCCACCTGAAGCAGGACTGGGACACCATGATCGCCGTGGGGGACGTCACCCACTACCTGGGGGACGCCATCTGTCTGGTGGCGGCGGAGACGCCGGAGATTCTGGCCCAGGCCAAGGCCCTGGTGCGGGTGGACTACGAGGAGCTGCCCATGGTCCGCAATCCCCGGGAGGCTATGCTGCCGGACGCTCCCCTGGTCCACCGGGAGGGGAACCTGCTGACCCACAAGCACATCCAGCGGGGCAACCCGGCGGAGGCCATCGCCAAGAGCAAGTATATGCTGACCCAGCGGTTCTACACGCCCTGGACGGAGCACGCCTTTTTGGAGCCGGAGTGCGCCGTGGCCTATCCCGACGGGGACGGCGTCATGGTCCTCTCCACCGACCAGGGCGCCTACGATACCCAGCACGAGATCATGACCATGCTGGGGTGGCCGGCGGAGCGGGTGAAGGTCCGCAACTGCCTGGTGGGCGGGGGCTTCGGCGGCAAGGAGGACGTGACCGTTCAGCACCACGCCGCCCTCATCGCCTGCCTGACGGGCCGCCCGGTAAAGGTGAAGCTCACCCGGGCGGAGAGCCTGCTGATCCACCCCAAGCGCCACCCCATGGAGATGGAGTTCTCCCTGGGCTGCGACGAGAACGGCATCATCCAGGGCGTGGCCGCCGAGGTCATCGCCGACACCGGGGCCTACGCCTCTCTGGGCGGACCGGTGCTGGAGCGGGCCTGCACCCACGCCGCCGGACCTTATAACTACCAGAATTTTGAGATCGACGGCTGGGCCTATTACACCAACAATCCCCCCGCCGGGGCCTTCCGGGGCTTTGGCGTGACCCAGACGTGTTTTTGCATCGAGAGCTTATTGAACCGCATGGCGGACCTGGTGGGCATCACCCCCTGGGAGATCCGGTACCGCAACGCCATCCGCCCGGGGCAGGAGCTGCCCAACGGCCAGATCGTGGATGAGTCCACCGGTCTGGTGGAGACCCTGGAGGCGGTGAAGCCCTATTACGACAAGGCCAAATATGTGGGCCTGGCCTGCGCCATGAAGAACGCCGGCGTGGGCGTGGGCATCCCGGACACGGGCCGGGTGCGGCTGACCGTGGAGGAGGGTAAAGTCCACATCTTCGCCGGGGCCTCCTGCATCGGCCAGGGTTTGGGCACGGTGCTGACCCAGATGGTCTGCGATCAGACGGGCCTCCCACCGGAAAACGTGGTCTACGAGCGGTCCAACACCTATTTCGCCCCGGACTCCGGCACCACCTCCGGCTCCCGGCAGACGCTGTTCACCGGCGAGGCCTGCCGCCGGGCCTGTGAGGGCCTGCGGGAGGCCCTGGCGGGCGGCGGACTGGAGTCCCTGAACGGGCGGGAGTTCCGAGGAGAGTACCTGGGAAAGACGGACCCCCTGGGGGCAGACGTGCCCAACCCCGTCAGCCACATCGCCTACGGCTACGCCACCCAGATCTGCATTCTGGACGAGGACGGAAAAATCCAGCAGATGGTGGCGGCCCACGATGTGGGCAAGGCGGTGAACTCCCTCTCTGTGGAGGGGCAGATCGAGGGCGGCGTGGTGATGAGCATGGGCTTTGCCCTGACGGAGCGCTACCCGCTGGTGGACTGTAAGCCCACCGCCAAGTACGGCACCCTGGGCCTCTTCCGGGCCAACCAGATCCCGGAGATCACCGCCCTCGTGGTGGAGAAGGAGGGCCTGAACGTGGCCTGCGGCGCCATCGGCGTGGGGGAGATCACCTCTATTCCCACGGCCCCGGCCATCGCCGACGCCTATTACCGCTACGACGGCAAGTTCCGTACGGCGCTTCCCCTGGAGGATACGCCCTATACCAGAAAATAGAGTTGAGGCCGGGCGGTGTTCCCGGAGGGGGGGAGAGTCCCCGCTCAGGCCCTTCCGCTGCCGATTTGCTCCAGGGCCTGGGGGGTGTCCACGTCTGCCAGCTCCTTTTCCGGCACCTCCAGAAGCCGAAGGATTTCCTCATGCCGCCGGATGACGGAGCTGCCGCCATGGTCCTCCGTCAGCTCCAGCAGCTCCGGGAAGAGGCGGGCGGGGAAGACGCAGGGATTGCCCCGGACGCCGCCGTGGGCCAGGGCCGCCAGATGATCCGGCCGCTCCCGCCAGAACCGGGCCAGGGCCGCCACGCTCTCCCGCCGGAGAAGGGGCTGGTCGCTCACCAGAAACATGGCGCCGCCGCAGTCCCCCAAGGCGGCGAGGCCCAGGGCGATGGTGTGGCTGATGCCGTAGTCCGGGTGCTCGTTGCGGACGGCGGAGAAGCGGAACCGCTCCGCCAGCGCCATGACCTCCGGGTACTGGGTCACCACCGCCACGGTCTCAAAGAGCTCCGCCGGCACGGCCTCCAGGGTCCGGAGGATCAGGCTCCGGCCGTTCACCTGAGCGGCCAGCTTGTTTTCCCCGAAGCGCCGGGCGTTTCCCGCCGCCATGACCACACAGCCCAATTTCAGCATAGAAGATACCTCGTTTCGTTTCCAATTGAGGATAGTATATCCGCTTTTTCCCAATCATGCAAATCAAAAGGAGGGATTCCCCATGAGCAAGAGCGTCGGCAGGAGCGTCACACGGGTGGACGCCCGGGAGAAGGCCACAGGCCGTGCCAGATACACGGACGACCTCTGCGGCCGGGAGGCGCTGGTGGTGAAAATCTGCCACTCCACCATCGCCCACGGCTTCGTGAAGTCCATCGACACCGCACTGGCGGAGGCGGTCCCCGGCGTGGTGAAGGTCCTCACCTGCTTTGAGGCGCCGGACGTCCCCTTTCCCACGGCGGGACACCCCTGGTCCACGGACCCCAGCCATCAGGACGTGGCCGACCGGCTGCTCTTGAACCGCCACGTCCGTTACTACGGCGACGAGGTGGCGGCGGTCATCGCCGAGGACGAGGTGGCGGCGGCCCAGGGCGTCCGGGCCTTGAAGGTGGAGTATGAGGAGCTGCCCTTCGTGCTGGACGTGCAGGAGGCCATGGCCGACGGCGCGCCCCAGCTCCATGAGGAGTACAAAAACAACATCCTGGGCCACTCCGACGTCCGCCGGGGGGACTACGAGGCCGCCCGGCGGGAGCCGGGACTGATTAAGGTGGAGGGGTGGTACGACACCCCCACGGTCCAGCACTGTCACATCGAGAACCACGGGTGCTTCGCCTATGAGGAGGCGGGCCGGATGGTGGTGGTGAGCTCCACCCAGATTCCCCACATCGTCCGCCGGGTGGTGGGCCAGGCCCTGGGGATGCCCTGGGGCAAGGTGCGGATCATCAAGCCCTACATCGGCGGCGGCTTTGGCAACAAGCAGGACGCGCTGTACGAGCCCCTGTGCGCCTGGTGCTCTGCCCAGGTGGGGGGGCGGCTGGTGAAGCTGGAGTGCAGCCGGGAGGAGACCTTCGCCTCCAACCGGGTCCGCCACGCCATCCGCACCCACATCATCTCCTATGTCCGGCCCGACGGCACCCTGGCGGCCCGGAAGTTTGAGTCCTTCTCCAACCAGGGGGCCTACGCCTCCCACGGACACGGCGTCAACGCCAAGGGCATGAACGCATTTCCCCAGCTCTATCCCTGCCCCAATGTGGAGTGCGACAGCTGGACGGTGTACACCAACCGTCCCGCCGCCGGGGCCATGCGGGGCTATGGCATCCCCCAGGCCATGTTCGCCGGGGAGAGCCATATTGACGATATTTGCAGGGCGGTGGGCATGACGCCCCTGGAGTTCCGGCGGAAGAATCTGATGCCCGTGGGCTACGTGGACGGCTTCTCCAAAAACGAGCTGTACCACGATACCTTCAACCAGTGCATGGACAAGGGGATCGAGGCCATCGACTACCTGCGGAAGTACGAGGCGTACAAGAACCAGACCGGCCCCATCCGCCGGGGCGTGGGACTGGCGGTGTTCTGGTACAACACCGCCGTGTGGCCCATCTCCCTGGAGAGCTCCTCCTGCCGCATGGTGCTGAACCAGGACGGCTCCCTCCAGTTCCAGACCGGCGAGACGGAGATCGGCCAGGGCTGCGACACCGCATACTCCCAGATGGTGGCGGATGCCGTGGGCATTCCCTTTGAGCACGTCCACGTGGTCTCCACCCAGGATACCGACGTCACCCCCTTCGGCACCGGGGCCTACGCCTCCCGGCAGACCTACATCGGCGGATTCAGCATTATGCAGACGGCCCTGGCCCTGCGGGAGCGCATTTTGAACATCGCCCATGAACAGACCCGGATGCCGGTGAGCAATCTGGACCTGGTAGACGGGCAGATTGTCCGCAAGTCCGACGGGCGGGTGCTGAAATCCCTGGGGGATCTGGCCACGGAGAGCCTCTACTCTCTGGAGCACAGCCAGCACATCACCGCCGAGACCACGGCCCAGATCAAGTCCAACGCCTACTCCTTCGGCTGTTCCTTCGCCGAGGTGGAGGTGGACATCCCCATGTGTAAGGTCAAGTTGCTGCGGATGGTGAACGTCCACGACTGCGGCCGCCTCATCAATCCTGCCCTGGCGGAGGCCCAGGTCCACGGCGGCATGTCCATGGCCATCGGCTACGGCCTCTCCGAGGAGCTGAAATTTGACGAGAAGACGGGAAAGCCCCTGAACGGCAACCTGCTGGACTACAAGCTCTCCACCTTTATGGACCACCCCACCCTGGAGGCGGCCTTTGTGGAGAATCCGGAGCCCACATCCCCCTACGGCACCAAGGCCCTGGGCGAACCGCCGGCCTGCTCCGGCGCCCCGGCCATCCGCAACGCCGTTTTGAACGCCACCGGCGTGGCCATCGACTGCTGTCCCATTACGCCCCACGTCTTCTATCGGAAATTCTGTGAGGCTGGGCTCATTGAAGAGTAAAGGAGGGCCGGTATATGTATGATATGAAAGCCCTGTATCAGGCCAAGAGCGTGGAAGACGCCGTGGTCCTCCGCCTGGCTCACCCCGAGGCCCAGATCATCGCCGGCGGCTCCGACGTGCTGGTGCAGATGCGGGAGGGTCGACGGGCCGGCGCGGAGCTGATCTCCATCCAGACCCTGGACGAGATCCGGGGCGTGTCCATGGAGGACGACGGGACCCTCCGGATCGGCTCCCTCACCAGTTTCTCCCACATCACCCGGGACCCGCTGATTCAAAAGTACATCCGTGTGCTGGGAGAGGCCGTGGACCAGGTGGGCGGACCCCAGATCCGCAATATCGGCACCATCGGCGGCAACACCTGCAACGGCGTCACCTCCGCCGACTCCGCCTCCACCCTCCACGCCTGGGACGCCATCGTGGAGCTCACGGGCCCGCAGGGCGTGCGCCGCCAGCCCATTGCCGAGTTTTACATCAAGGCGGGCCAGGTGGATATCCGGGAGGGCGAGATTCAGACCGCCATCCTGATCCCTAGGGAGAGCTATGAAAACTGCTTCGGCCACTACATCAAGTACGCCATGCGCAATGCTATGGACATCGCCACCCTGGGCACCTCCGTCAACGTCCGGCTCTCCGCCGATAAAAAGACGGTGGAGCGGGCCCGCGTGGCCTTCGGCGTGGCGGGACCGGTGCCCCTGCGGGCCGCTCACGCCGAGGCGCTGGCGGCGGGCCAGCCGGTGTCGCTGGACCTGGCGGACCGCTTCGCCCGGGCGGTGAAGGAGGACATCAACCCCCGGGACTCCTGGCGGGCGGCAAAGGACTTCCGCCTCCACATCGCCGTGGAGAGCGCCAGGCGGGCCTTTATTGAATCTGTGAAACTGGCGGGAGGTGCGCTGTGATGGAGAAGCATCAGATCCAGTATCAGACTGTTCATTTCAACCTCAACGGCAAGGACGTGGAGAAGACGGTGGACGTCCGGGCCAGCCTCACGGACATGCTGCGCAACGACTACCACACCCTGTCGGTGAAAAAGGGCTGCGAGGTGGGGGAGTGCGGCGCGTGCAACGTGCTCATCGACGGCGAGACCTTCAACTCCTGCATCTACCTGGCCGTCTGGGCCGAGGGCAAGCGAATCCGCACCCTGGAGGGCCTCATGGGTCCGGAGGGGGAGCTCAGCGACATCCAGCAGGCCTTCATCGACGAGGCCGCCATCCAGTGCGGCTTCTGCACGCCGGGCTTCATCATGTCGGCGGTGGAGCTGCTGGAGAGCGGCAGAGAGTATACGGACGAGGAGCTCCGCAAGCTCCTCTCCGGCCACCTGTGCCGCTGCACGGGGTATGAGAACATCCTCCGGGCGGTGAAGAAGACCATGTACCGGCGGTTGGGAAAAGAGATGCCCACAGCGTAAGACGCCGGGGGCGCCCAAGGGCGCCCCCGGATTTTATTTGACGCTGGTTCTCCGAAGTGATATAATAAAACCACCAAGAGAGGAGGCGTCCTTATGAACACAGTCATCACCATCGGACGGCAGTTTGGCAGCGGAGGCAAGGAGGTCGGTATCCGTGTGGCCAAGGAGCTGGGAATCCCGTTTTACGATAAAGAGCTTCTGCGGGAGGCCGCCAAAAAGAGCGGCCTGTGCGAGAAGATCGTGGAGAACTTTGACGAGCGGCCCAAGAGCCTGCTGTACTCCATCGCCATGGACTCCTATATGTTCGCCCTGCCCGGCAGCGGCGTGGGGGACTCTCTGGAGCAGCAGGTGTATCTGGCTACTTTCAACACCATTCGCCACATTGCCGAGAAGGGTCCCTGCGTTATGATCGGCCGCTGCGCGGACTACGCCCTGGCGGACAACCCCAACCACTTGAGCCTGTTTATCCACGCGCCTCTGGACGTGCGGGTGGAGCGGGTGGCCAGGCGGCAGAACATCACGCCGGAGAAGGCCAAGGCGCTCATTGCCAAAACCGACAAGCGCCGGGCCTCCTATTACGAGTATTACTCCTCCCAGAAGTGGGGCGCGGTGGAGAGCTACGACTTCTGCCTGGACTCCAGTTATCTGGGCCTGGGCGGTACGGTGGAGCTGATCCGCGCCATGGTGGAGCACAAGGAGCACCCCGTACCCAGCCCCACGGAGATTGACCCCACGCAGCCCGATACATGAGGAAAAAACGGCGGCCGCGCGTCGAAGCCCCGGCCGCGGAGAGTTTCCGGGAAAGGCAGACCGAGACGGTTTGCCTTTCTCTTTTTGTAAACAGAAAACCACCGGCTGTGCCGGTGGTTCTAAAAAGCTTTAGCTATGCTCAGAAAAAATATCCGAGCGAAGCGAGGAACCATTACTAAAAACGATAGAGGAAAAAGCTGCAAATATGGGCAGAGAAAAATAGATGCCCCACCGCTATTTCAATAGCAGTGGGGCAACTTCATACAAGCGGAAGAAATTCGGTGGGCCTATAGGCTCTGCTGGTAATAGGCTCTAAGGGGACTGTGTATACCACCGGTGCGGCCGGTGGTGGTGCGGCCGGTGGTTATGATTCGGGATTTGTCTCGATGAAGTGAAATTTCTCATGTTGTACTCCTAAGGAATCTCGGATAATAGGCGGGTGTGAGATGTATTGTATAAAGGGTGGTTTCACCAGACCACTACATTACATTGACTGCGGTTCATTTGTGGCAGAATGACACGGGCTTGAGGGGCGGTGATCGACCAGCAGGAGGGAACCGAAGCAGGAGCGTCCGGGGATGGCCTGGGCGCTCCGTTCTCTTTGTTGGTCCTCTGCTAAGAGCGCACTTACCCATCACCGGCTTGGGCGCGATGGTGGTACTGCCTGACGGCAGCC
>CANRYZ010000025.1 GCA_947644365.1 uncultured Oscillibacter sp.
CTGGCCGACGAGCCCACGGGCAACCTGGACAGCAAGTCCACCCGGGCGGTGATCCGCTCCTTCGAGCAGGCCAAGGAGGCCCTGGAGGCCACCATCTTCATGGTGACCCACGACTCCTACGCCGCCTCCTTCTGCGACCGGGTGGTGATCCTCCGGGACGGCGTGGTGTGGAAGACGCTGGAAAAGCGCGGCACGGACCGGGAGAAATTCCAGGATGAGCTGCTGGACGCCATCCGGGAGATGGGCCGTACTTTTTCTTGAAAGAAAAAGTACGCAAAAAGAACGTCAGCACGCTCTGCACGTCCGGAGGGAAACCCAGCTGAAGCGGCGGCAACGCAGAGCGTCTGTTATAGGAGTGGTTTTATGAGACATTTTTCAGAAGTTTACGCCCTCATGCGCCGCAGGAACAGGAAGCAATACGCGCTCCTCTCGGGGTGCTGCTTTTTCTCCGTGCTGCTGATCACGGCCTACGTCTGCATGATGCGGGCCCCCACGGTGCTGAACGTCCTCCCCGAGGGGGGCGACAGCCGCAAGCAGGTGATGATGATCTTCACCCTGGCGGTCATCGGCTGCGCCGTGTTCACCACCTACGCCTCCGGCCTCTTCTTCCGGCAGAAGTCCCGGGAGACCGGCGTGTTCCTGGCACTGGGGGCCTCCCGGGCCCAGGTCCGGGGGGAGCTCTACCGGGAGCTGGGGGTCCTCTCCCTGGGCTCCTGCGCCGCCGGGGCCCTTCTGGGCGGGCCCCTGGCCTGGGTGCTGTGGCAGTTTTTCCGCCTTGCCGTGGTGGACACCGAGGAGATGCGGCTGGTGTTCGATCCCAGCGCCTATGGATTCTCCCTGGCCTTCTCCGCCTTTGTCATCGTCATGATGTTCCTCCTGGGGAGCCGGTCCGTAAGGCGGACCAATATCATCGACATCGTCCAGGAGAGCCACAAGTCCGAGCCCATCCGGGACGTGCCCCGGTGGTACGGGCTAGTCGGCGTCGGCCTGCTGGCCCTGGGGGGCTTTCTGGGGTATATGTCCTCCAGCTTCTTTATACTGGTCCTGCACTGGTATCCCCCCGAGGGGCTGACCTCTGTCTTTTACGTCCCCGCTTTGATCGGCCTCTACATGATGCTGCTCCATACGGTGGTCAACGGCTGGAACGGGAAGAAGAAGCTCTACAAGGATCTCATCGCCACCAGCCAAATGCGCTTCCAGGGTCGGCAGACCGTGCGGAACATGCTGGTGATGACCCTGCTCATCGCGGGGGCGTACTTCGGCGGCTTCTACACCCCCATGATCGGCGCCGGAGCCATGATCGGCTACGACCGGCGTCCTGTGGATTACGTCTACAACTTCCGGGCGGACCAGGACATCCCCCAGGAGGACGAGGTGCGGGCCCTGGCGGAGGAATACGGCGTGACCATCACGGACTTCGCCGCCGCCCCCATGGTCCGCCTGGCGGTGGACGGCGACAACCAGATCGAGGAGGAGGGCCCCATGGGGACCACCTGGCGGGAGGAGTACGAAGAGGTGATGTACAGTGAGCTGTTCCTCTCCGCCTCCGGCTACGAGGCCCTGACGGGAGAGCATGTGGATCTGGCCACCGGCGAGATTCGGGGCGTTATCGACGCGGAGGGAAGCAAGGTGCTCTTCGACCCCGGCAAAAGCCTCGTGACCAACTACCTGACAAAGGAGCAGCTCCCCGTGACGGCCCTGGAGCCTCTGCGGTACGACAGCCTCTTTGGGCGCTACATCCTGAACGACGCCGACTTCGCCCGCTTAGGCGCGGGCCTGCCGAAGGAGTGGCGGGAAACGCAGGTGTGCTTCAATGTGGAAAACTGTGAGGAGACCTACGACTTCGCCAAGGCCCTGTTCAACGAGATCGTGGACCGTTCCTCCATGGAGGTTGCCCAGTTCGACGGCTGGGACCCTGTCGTTCGGGACCGGGATATCCAGGAGAAGGGCTTCTACTTCCTGGACCCGGAACACCTGGAGGAGGAGGGCTTCACCGTCATTGACTACGCCCGGCGGGACAGCTCCGCCTTCCGGCTGGACTGGCAGTACATGCCGGAGTTCCGCGTCCTGGACAGGGCGGACTTTGTGAAGACCATGGCGGTGTTTTTGATCTTGTTCGTTTTCATCGCCGTGGTGTGCTTTGCCGCCGTGTTTGTGATCGCCTACACCCGGTGCATGACCATCGCCCTGACCAATGCCAAAGTCTACGACGACCTGCGGCACCTGGGGGCCTCCAACGATTACCTCCGCCGCTCCGTCCGGGGGCAGGTCAAGCGGGTCTTCCTGGTCCCCGCCCTGGCGGGCACGGGGCTGATCTACGGGTTCTACATCATCGTCCTGTACTTCAACGGCAGCCCCCTGGGCATCACCTACAGCGAGGCGGCGGGCCTGCTGATGGTCCTGGTGGTCATTGCGGCGGTATCCGCCCTGATGTACGCGGTGTACCGCCTGACCCTGGCGCAGGTGTGCCGGGCCCTGGACATCCGCGGAGAACGGCAGGCATAACGCCCGGTATCAGAAGAGGGACGGCGCTTTCGCGCCGTTCCTCTCAGCTTGTCGAAAAACCGCCGTACAGAAATAATAGACTGTGAGGAATGCGGGAGAGCTCGAGGGGGCGGCGCCCGCCTCGTATGGAATCGAATGTCTGCAAACGACTGCTGTGCAGGCGTTTGCCCCGCGAAGCGGGAGATTTTCAAAATGCAAAGCATTTTGAAAATTGAGACATTGGCAGGCTGTTGGAAAAGTCCACCAGGACTTTTCCAACAGCCTGAGAGGGACGGCGCTTTCGCGCCGTCCCTCTGCCTGTCCCATTTTCAGCGTCACTCGCCCCAGCGGACATCCACAATGGTGCCGTCGGCGAATTCGATAAACTCGCTCTTGAGGATGTAATCCGTCTTTCCGATCCGGACCTCCTGATCCCCCACCTTGGTGGTCATCACCGCCGCCGCGGGAGTCTCGGTCTCCGCGGTGAAGAGCAGCGTGGTGTGGCTCTCGTCCAGAATCCACTCTCCGTTGGCGCTGAGCACGTAGTAGGGCTCCCGGTCCACGGCCACGATCTCGCCCCCCACCAGGGCCCCGGAGGCCATCAGCGGCGAGGGCAAATGGCTGGCGCAGTTCTCATACAGCTCCGCCGGGACGCCCTCCACCTTCACCACATAGGTGACCTTGGTCATCTCCCGCGGCGCGCCGGCGGTGTCGTCCGGCCCCAGCAGCTTCCAGCCCACGAATGCCGCCGCCAGCAGGATCAGGACGACGGCGATGATGTCGATGACGTTGAAGTTTCCAACCCGTTTCGCTTTTTGTTCCATGTGTCTCCTCCATATCTTCTGGACAAGGTTTCCAAAGTATTATATAATACTTTCCGGCAATACACAAGAGACAATTCGGAATTAAAAGAAAGGCTCTTTATGAAGGTCATTCATCTCATCAGCGGCGGGGACTCCGGCGGGGCCAAGACCCACGTTCTCAGCCTGCTGCAAAACCTGAACAGGACCATCACCGCCCAGCTGGTGTGTTTCCGGGACGGCCCCTTTGCCCAGGAGGCCCGGGAGATGGGCATCCCCACGGAGATCATGGCGGGGAATCACATCTTCCGCGTCCGGCGGCAGCTGACGGCCTATATCAAAGAGGGCGGCTTCCAGATCGTCCACTGTCACGGCTCCCGGGCCAACATGATCGGGGCCATGCTGCGAAAATCCACCGGATTGCCGGTGGTCAGCACCATCCACAGCGACTACCGCATCGACTATATGGGCCGCCCCCTCAGCCGCCTCACCTTCGGCACCATCAACGCCCTGGCCCTGCGGCGGCTGGACTACCGCATCGGCGTATCCGACGCCATGGTGGACCTTCTGATCTCCCGGGGCTTTGCCCCGGACCGGTTCTACGCCATCTACAACGGCATCGACTTCACCCCCGCCCCGGACCAGGGAGACCGGCTGGCGTATCTGCGAGGGCTGGGGGCGGACGTGGACGAGGATTCCGTGGTGGTGGGCATTGCCGCCCGGCTGAATCCGGTGAAGGACATCGCCACCCTGATCCGAGGCTTCGCCGCCGCCAGCCGGAAGTGTCCCCGCCTGCGCCTCATCATCGCCGGGGACGGCGCGGAGCGGGGCAGGCTGGAGGCCC
Source organism: uncultured Oscillibacter sp. (assembly GCA_947644365.1). Classification (GTDB taxonomy): domain Bacteria; phylum Bacillota; class Clostridia; order Oscillospirales; family Oscillospiraceae; genus Oscillibacter. The sequence continues at coordinate 4,129 of CANRYZ010000025.1, forward strand.
TGGCCCGGGAGCTGGGGGTGGAGCGGCAGATCACCTTCGCCGGGTGGATCTCCGGCGGCATGGACCGCTTTTACAGCGCCCTGGACATCAACACCCTCACCTCCCTGTCCGAGACCTTCTCCTACGCCCTGACGGAGGGAGCCCGGTTCCGCCTGGCCACCATCTCCACCGCCGTAGGCGGCATTCCCAACCTCATCGACACCGGCGTTAACGGCTATCTCTTCACCCCCGGGGACTGGGAGACCCTGGGCCGCCGCCTGGCGGAGCTGGGCAATAACGACGCCCTGCGGCGCAGCATGGGAGAGCGGCTCTACCAGAAGGCCTCCTCCCAGTTCTCCATCCAGACCACCGTGGACACCCAGCTCCACATCTACGGCGAGATCCTCCGGCGGCACAGCCGCCCCAGGACCGGCCGGGACGGCGTGGTGATCTGCGGGGCCTACGGCCGGGGCAACGCCGGAGACGACGCCATCCTGGAGGCCATTTTGCAGGAGATGCGCTCCATCGACCCGGACATGCCGGTGACGGTGCTCTCCAAGAATCCCCGGGAGACCCGGCTCAGCTACCGGGTGCGCTCTGTCAGCCGGATGAACGTCCCCGGCTGGCTGGGCGCCATGCGGCGGGCCAGGCTCTATATCAACGGCGGCGGCAGCCTCATCCAGGACGTGACCTCCCGGCGGTCGCTGTGGTTCTACCTCCTGAATATCCGCGCCGCCAAACGGGCGGGCTGCGCCGTGCAGATGTACGGCTGCGGCATCGGCCCCGTCACCCGGGGGAACCACCGCCAGCTCTCCGCCAAGGTGCTGAACCGGTATGTGGACGTCATCACCCTGCGGGAGCCGGACTCCCGGGAGGAGCTCCGGTCCATGGGGGTGACGGAGCCGGAGATTCTGCTGACGGCGGACCCGGCCCTGACCCTGCGTCCCGCGGGAGACGACAAAGTGGACAGCCTTCTGCTGCGCTGCGGCATCCCGCCCCGGGGCAGGTATATCGCCTTCGCCCTGCGCCAGTGGCCGGGCTTTTCGGACAAGGCCCCCCTCTTCGGTCAGGCGGCCCGGTACGCCTATGAGACCTACGGCCTGGCGCCGGTATTCGTGTCGGTGGAAAAGGGGATGGACGGCGCCGCGAACCTCATCGCCGCCCAGGGACTGGACGACGTCCCCCATTACTTTCTGGACGACGCCGGCGGCGCCGGCGCCATCATCGGGGCCCTGGCCAGAATGGAGGCCGTGGTGTCCATGCGGCTCCACGCCCTGATCTTCTCCGCCGGGCAGGGCATCCCCCTGGCGGGCGTGGTGTACGATCCCAAGGTCTCCGCCTTCCTGCGCTATATCGGCCAGGAGCTCTTCACGGACCTGAGCACACTGACGGCGGAGGACCTGCGGGACATGGTGGACCGCGCCGTGGCCCAGGCCGCCCGTCCGGAGGCCCAGGCCGCCGCGGTGGCCCGCCTCCGGGAGATGGAGCACGGAAACGTCTCCGCCGCCCGGCGCCTGCTGGGCCTGTGACAGCGCAAAACGCCCCGGCGGCTGTGTACGCAGCCCCAGGGCGTTTTTTCCGCAATCCGTTCAATTGTCCGTCAGACCGCCGCGGACCGGCGGAGCGCACCGCTCCCGCTGGGCGGCGATGGTCTCCAGGGTATCCCCCAGCTGGGTCAGAATCGCCCCCACAAGGCCCAGTTCCTCGTCGCTGAGCCGGGCGGCGATGGCCACCGCCAGGGTGTTGACGGAGGTAGTCAGTGTCAGGGGATCACAGCCGCAGTTGTTCATACTATCACCCACTACAGGATATGGGAGAAGAGGCCGGAGGGTGCGGGGCGTTACCGCGGGTTTCTCTCCCGCATGGGGAACACCGTCAGCTTCTCGTTTCCATCCCACACCGCCAGAAAGACCTCCCGCTCGTTCTGATACCCCTGGCGGAGGAGGGACCGCCGGACCCATTCCTCCTCCTTCCCCGTCCGGCGGATATTGTCCCGCAGCAGCTGTCCGTCCATGATGAAGGGCGTTTGCAGGTTGGACTGCCTGGGGGACAGGTCCAGGTCCGCGGGCGTGGCGGGGCGGTCCTTCTCCTTGGGCAGGAAGCTGACGGAGCCGTTGTGCTCCAACACCGCCGTCTGGAGCTGGCTCAGGTCAAACCAGCCGCCGATGCGGCAGTAGGTGAGAAACTCGTTCAGGTCCAGCTTGGCCTTCTTGAGGTTTTCCCGGAAGATGACGCCGTCCTGCAGCAGCACCAGGGGCTTTCCCGTAATCCAGGTCCGGAGCTTGACGGACTTGCAGGTGAGCACGGAGATCAGCACGGCCACCAGGCCGCACACCACCATGGCGGTGAGGGGCTTGGCCGGCTCCTCCAGCTCCGTGGCCAGCTCCGCCGCGATGGAGCCCACGGTGATGCCGGTGACATAGTCGAACATGGTCATCTGGGACACCTGCTTGGTGCCCATCAGCTTGGTCAGAAGGAACATCACGGCGATGGCCAGCAGGGCCGTCAGCGCGGTGAGTCCCACCTGGGCCAGAATCTCTGACATAACAAAACCTCCCGTGGCGCAGCAGGCCATTGATGAAACAATGCCTATTGTGCACGGGAGGCGCCGTTTTATGTACGCTCCGCCGTCTCCGGCTCCTTTTGGGACTTCTCCGGAGCGGCGGGGTGGCTGTTGACATGGATATTGATATACTGGGCCTTCAGCTTGGAGTAGAGAATGGTCTGGCTGCTGTACAGGCCGCTGTAGCCGGAGAGCATATAGCTGATGCCGCAGGCCAGGGCAAAATACCAGAGACCCTCCGCGCCGAAGAGCTCCACGGACAAAAAGACAGAGGCCACAGGGCAGTTGGTGACGCCGCAGAACACGGCCACCAGTCCCAGTGCCGCGCCGAAGCCCGCCGGCAGCCCCAGCAGCGGGGCCGCCACGCAGCCGAAGGTGGCTCCCACAAAGAAGGAGGGTACCACCTCTCCCCCCTTGAAGCCCGCCGCCAGAGTGACGGCGGTAAAGAGGAGCTTTAAAAGGAAGGCGGCGGGGTGGGCCGTTCCCCGCTCCACGGCGGCGGTGATGATCTCCATCCCCGCACCGTTGTAGTCCCGGGTGCCCGCCAGATACGTCAGGGCGATAATGGCCAGGCCGCCGGCAGCCGCCCGGAGCCAGGGATTGCCGATCCGCCGCTGCATCCAGTGCTCCGTGAGGTGGATGAAATTGCAGAACAGGATGGACACCAGGGCAAAGAGCACCGACAGCAGCAGCACCCGCAAAAATGTGCCCGCCGCGATGTCCGGCACGGCCACGGTGAAGCGGGTGGGCTCCACCCCCAGGGCCAATGACACGCCGAAGGCCGCCAGGGCCGACATCAGGCAGGGCACAAGGGCGGTGTGGTACAGCGTGCCGATACTGATGCCCATGACGGCGAAGATCACCGCGGTCAGCGGCGTGCCGAAGAGGGCGGAGAAGCAGGCCGCCATGCCGCTGAGGGTGGCCACCCGCAGGTCCTGGTCGTCCAGGCGCAGAATCCGCCCCACGCGCTGGCCGATGGTGCCGCCGATCTGGAGGGCCGCCCCCTCCCGTCCGGCGGAGCCGCCGCACAGATGGGTCAGCAGCGTCCCCAGAAAGATGGAGGGCAGCAGCAGAATGGGAAGGCGCTTGTCCTCGTGGACCGCGTCGATGATGTCATTGGTGCCCATCCCCTCGGTGCCCATCAGCCTGTACGCGCCCACGATGGCCAGGCCCGCCAAAGGCAGGCACCACAGCAGCCAGGGATACGCCCCCCGGGTCTCGGCGGCGTAGTGTACGCTCAGGTGGAACACGGCTCCCACAACGCCGCACAGGCCTCCTACGGCTACGGACAGCAGCAGCCACTTGGCCAGGGCCGAGGCATACCGCCCGGTGTCCCGGAGCCGCTCCCTGAATTCATTCCGATCCAGCATAACGGCACCTCACACGCCCGCCAGGGCCGCCTTGCCGTCCAGGCGGCACTCCAGCAGCTCCGGCTTTTTCAGGTACCGCTCAAAGGCGGCGAAGAAGCGGGAGTATTCGATGCCCGTGGCGATGCGCTCGTCCATCACCACGCCCAGGGGCATGTGCTTTTTCCGGCTGCCCGCCGGGGCCAGGGGGTCCGGCACCGGCTTGCCCATGCACACAAACACGCTGGTGGTGCCGAATTCATAACAGTGGTGGAAGATATAGCTGGTGTTGATGGAGGCCAGGTTGGTAATGAAGAGGCTGGTGTGGAAGGGGCTCAGGTCGATGATCTTCCGGGGCAGCAGGCCGTGGAGGTCCAGGTGGTAGGCCAGGCCGAAGACCAGCCGGGCCAGGCCCGGAATCCGGAAGGCCATATTGGCGAATTTGTCGGTGTTGTTGTTGTGGACCCGGTTCTGGTTCAGCTCCACATTCTCCTTGATCTTCCGGCTGATGGTAAACACGTCGTCCTCCGGCTCCAGGAAAATTTTCAGGGTCGTCTCGTCCGGCGTGCCGTCCGCCCGGGTCTTGAGGATCACAAAGCTGAAGCAGAAGTGGTTCCGCTTGTAGATCTTGCGGTTCATAATGAAGTAGTTTACCTTGGGGTGCTCCAGCGCCGCCTTGTAGTAGGCGGCCACCAGCACGCTCATATGGGTCACGTGCTGTCCCTCCCGCCGCTTCCGGCGGATAAAGCCCTTGACGATGTCCTCGTCCACATAGTCGCTGGCCCAGTTCTGGGCGTCGAAGCGGCGGGGCATGATATAGGGCAGAGCCTGCACGATGGGGCTCAGGTTTGTCACCCGCGTTCCGTCTGGTCTCATAGTATCTCCCTCTCTCCAAGGCTTGTGCCTGTTTGCTCTATTATAGTTAAGGAATTGTTAAAAAACAACCCCCCGTGGGAGAAGAATTTGAGGCAAAATCCGGGTCCCCTCCCCCCGCCGGCGGGGGAATGGACTTGCCATCTTCCGCAAAAGGGGGTATACTGTTCTCACTGAACCTGCACAGAAGGAGCGTTCCCATGAAACTGGAGACCATCAAAATCGGCCGGATCGTCAACGCCCACGGCATCCGGGGCGAGGTCCGCATTCAGCCCCGGGACGGCGAGGCGGCCTTTCTCACGCAATTCAAGACCCTTCTGCTGGACGGCAAGGCCGTCTCCCCCACCGCATGCCACGTCCACAAGAGCCTGGTGCTGGCGAAGTTCCCCGGCGTGGACGACATGAACGCCGCCCTGGCTCTAAAGGGCAAGGACCTCTACATCCGCCGGGAGGACGCCCATCTGCCCGCCGGGGAGTTCTTCGACGACGAGCTGCTGGGGCTGGACGTCTACGACGCGGACAGCGGCGAGTGTCTGGGAGAGCTGACGGCGGTGGAGCGCTATCCCGCCCACAAGCTCTACACCGTCCGGGGACAGCGGGAATTCCTGGTGCCCGCCGTGAAGGACGTGTTCATCAAATCCGTGGACATGGAGGAAAACCGCATGGAGATCCACGTCTGGGAGGGGATGGCCGCCGATGAGAATTGACATCCTGACCCTCTTCCCCGACTCCGTGGACGCCATGCTGAACGTCAGCATCCTGGGCCGGGCCCAGGAGCGGGGGTACATCGCCATCCAGTCCCACCAGATCCGGCAGTACACCATCAACAAGCAGATGCAGGTGGACGACTACCCCTACGGCGGCGGCCGGGGGGCGGTGATGCAGGCGGACCCCCTGTACCGCTGCTGGGCCCACGTCACGGAGACCCACGGCCCCGGGCGGACCGTCTTCCTCTCCCCCTGCGGCAGGACCTTCACCCAGGACGTGGCCCGGGAGCTCCACGCCGCCTATGACCACCTGATCCTGGTGTGCGGCCACTACGAGGGGGTGGACCAGCGGTTTCTGGACGAGTGCGTGGACGAGGAGATCAGCGTGGGGGACTTTGTCCTCACCGGCGGGGAGATCCCCGCCATGGCGGTGGCGGACGCGGTGTGCCGCATGGTGCCCGGCGTCCTGCCGGACCCGGAGTGCTTTCAGGAGGAGAGCCACTGGAACGGCCTTCTGGAGTACCCCCAATACTCCCGCCCCGCCGTGTGGCACGGCCGGGCGGTGCCGGAGGTCCTCCTCTCCGGGGACCACGGCAAGGTGGCGGACTGGCGGAGGAAGGAGAGCTACAAGCGCACCATGCGCCGCCGCCCGGACCTCTTCGCCAAATTCGACGAGACGCAGCTCACCACCAAGGCGGAGAAAAAGGTCCTCCAGCAGGCCAGGGATGAGCTGGCCGCGGAGGAGACAGAGTAAACGACAGCCAGGCGCTGTAAGCGCCTGGCTGTCGTTCTCTAATTCCTGGAGCACTTCTCCGCGTCGATGGCCAGTACCAGCATCAGCGCGTACAGGGCGTTCCGGGGGTCCGCCACGTCGATGGAGTAGGTGTCCGTCCAGTTCAGCAGTTCCTTGGAGATGGCCGCCACCTGGCCGCCGCAGGGGTCCGTCACGGTGTAGTCCCACTCCCAGAAGCTCCCCTCCACCTGCCAGCCGAAGCAGTCGATGTCAAACCGGGGGTGGAAGAAGGAGAGCTCCTTCTGGATACAGCCGACGTACCGCCCGCCCTCGTAGAGCTCGAATTTGGGCAGGAGGGTGAATACCCGCTCCTGGACGGTGCCGATATGCTCCCCGGCGGCGTCCAGGATGTGGAGACAGTGCCCCCAGGAGAGCTTTCCCTCCACGGTGTAGACGGTGTTCCCCGCCTCGTCATAGACGTCGTAGCTGTCAAACCAGGAGAAAAAACGCTGCTTGAAATAAAGACGCATGGGCGGGCCCTCCGTTCCGTCTGGATGGACCTATAGTTACCGCACTTGAAAAGAAGGATTTCCTTCTTTTCAACCTTGGGGCGCGTACGCGTCCCAAGAGCCGTGAAACGGCTTGGCGGCAGACTTCATAGGCAAAACACGGCACATTTTATGTGCCGGTGGCGATGCCCACCTTGAAAATCGGAATACCGATTTTCAAGTGTTTTGACTATATCATAGCACAGCCCGCCGGGACCATGTGTAACAAATCGGTGACAAAAGGGGAAATCACTCCTTGGGCATCTCCCAGCCGGGGAAGAGGTCGGAGAAGTGGGGGAGCTGGACCTTTTCTCCGTTCTTGCCGACGGTATAGGCGGTCCACCCGTCCGCCGTCCAGCTGGCGGAATCGATGACGAGCTTCCGGGCCTCTAATATTCTGGCCTGCTCCTCCTTGGAGGCGGCGTTCAGGTCCTGATAGGCGATCTTCCTGGCCTCCTCCAGCTTCTTCGCCCGGTCCGCGGCGGCCTGTTCAGCGGCGGCCTTCTCCGCGGCGGTGGGCTCCCCCTGTTCCTCCTCGGAATAGGGGGGCGCGATCTGGATGTTCTGGAGGGGCGGGTTCTCCTGGAGCGTCAGCTTGCTCAGGTCCACCCGGATGCCGCCGATCTCCACCGCCGTCACAGAGGCGGGGTCGATGGCATAGGGGTGGGTGTTGCCGGTGGTCACCCAGGCTTTCCCCAGCCTCGCGTCCGGCGTGAAGATGTCCCCGCCCATGGAGCCCTCCGCGGCGCCCTTCAAAGGCCGGCCGTCCCTGGTCCAGACGCCGCTGAGCCGGACAGGCTCCAGCTTTTTGGTCTCGTTCAGATAGTCGTTCTCAAGGTCCAGCTTCCGGAGCGTCTCATATTCCACCTGGGCGTTAAAGGCGGTGACGGTGACCTTCTGCACCCGAACGGGGATGCCCTCCACGGTGACGTCCACCGCGCCGGTGTAGACCAGGGGCCTTTGGTGCTTCTCCGCCGTGAAGGTAAAGTCAAAGGGACCGGCCGCCAGGACGAGGGGCTCGTAGCCGTCATAGGGGCGGGACCAATATTTCCCCTCCGCGTTCTGGAAGAGCGCCAGACTTTCAATATGGACCGTCAGCTCCGGCTTCTCCACGTAGGGGAGAACGGAGACGCTGAGGAGCAGCCGGTCCTTCCCGCCGTCACGGACCAGGCGGGGCAGGTGGAAAAGCGCGGGCTCGCCCCGTCTCAGCTGATCCCGCACCTTTGCGTCCAGCTCCGCCTGGGTAAGCGGGGCGCGGCTCTCAGCCAGCTCCACGGTCCCGCTCCGGACGTAGGCCTCCCGCTGGCCCTCCGCCAGGGTGACCTGCATGACGTCGCGGTTGAAGCAGATTTCATTGGGAACGTCCTTGGGAATCTCCGCGCCCTGGATGGCGAAGGAGAGCAGCATTTTATTTTTGTTCCAGATGGCCCCGTCCAGGGTGAGGGTGACGCCGTTGACGGTCCTGCTCTGGCCGATGCGAGTGCCCATGCCGGCCAGGACGGCCTCGACGGCATGGGGGTCTCCGGTCCCGCCGGCGTAGCCGGGGAACATGGATGTAAAGCTCTTTTCCGCCGCCAGGGCGAACGCGGGCAGGCACGTCAGAAGCAGCAGCGCCGCCCCCAGGCCGCAGATCAGAGATCGAATGGATTTTTTCATGATGTTTTTCCTCTCTTTTTCCGGCGGGCCCACATGCCGGACCCGCTTTTGGTCTACTCAGTTTCCTCCCGCACGGGCTCAAGGCCGCTGATCTCCACCCGTGTGCCGCTGATGTTCACCGCCGTCACCCCGGCGGGATCAATGGCGTGGGGATGCGCTCCGCTCATCATCCCGCTGACCCCGCCGCTCTGAATGAGGCCCCCGCTGCCGTATGGGCTCATGCTGCAGCCAGTGGGCTCGGGATACTCCAGATAGGTCCCGTCCTCCATCCACAGGCCCTGAATCCCAATGGCCTTGGCATCCAAAATGGCCTCCGCGTCCAGCTTGCTCTCGTCGGGATCGTCTCCCAGATAATCCACCGGCACCAGGGTCTCATAGTGAACCCATATCCGGAGGGGGGAGACGCCGACGCTGGTGATCCGGATGGGGATCTCCAGCTTTTCCGTAACCATATCCACCTCTCCGGAATACCACAGAGGAGGCGTAATCTTCTCCGGGACAAAGGTGAAGTCATAGGGCCCCGCCAGGAGGGGAATATCCGGCCCGGGGCCGAATCGCTGGCCGTTGGAGGATGTACTCACAAAGCGTCCCTTGTCCTTTTCATAGGTAGCCAGGTTTTCAATGTGCAGGTGCAGCTCCGGATGCTCCAGGTAATCGCTTAGAAGGAAGGTGATCTGAAGCAGGGCGGTGTCCGTCTCCTCGTCCCAACCAGCCAACCGAAAGAGAGGGCGAATCCAGGGATTTCCGACTTCCAGGGAGTTTCGGACGCGCTCCTCCAGCTCCTCCGGGGTATCGGCGTAACCGTGTGCGATCTCCTCCTCCCGTACATAGGCCTCCTTCTGGTCCTCCGGTAGCTGGATACTGCATTCCTCGGCGTAGATCCAGGTCTTGGAATGGATTTCCTCCGGCGGCAGGTTCGCGCCCTGAACGGAGAGGGACAGAGACATGGTATACCCATCCCACACCGCGCCGTGGAGGGTGACGGTCGCGCCGTCCACGGTCTGGCTCTCCTCGATCACGGTGCCCATCCGGGCCAGGGCCTCCTCCGAGGACTCCGGATGCTCCTGATCGACGCCCAGCCTTGGGAACCAGTTGGTAAACTGCCCCGTGGCAATGGCATAGCCACAGGCGGAGAGGATCAGCAGCGCCGCCGCAATGGCGATAATCCGCCAATCCAGCCGTCTCCGGCGCGCCGCGTTCCGCTCCGGCTGGCGCTTCTCCCAGGCCCAGGGGTCCGCCAAAAGGCGCATCCTCTCCCGGCGGTACTGCGGCGAGAAATCCGGTTCCCGGCTGTCTGCCCGCTCCAGCACGCTCCCGTACTGGGCAAGGTTGGCGTCCATCAGACCCCGGCGCATAAGGGCGTCAAACTGCCGCATAGATGTATCCCTCCTTCTCCAGGCGCTCTTTCAGCATCGTTCTGCCCCGCAGGACCCGCGCCGCCACCGTGGACTCCTTGATGCCCAGCCGCTGGGCAATCTCCCGGTTCGTCCGCTCCTCCACGCACTTGAGCTCCAGGACCCGCCGGTAGCCCTCCGGCAGGGCGCGGATCAGGGAGACGAGATAGTGGTACTCCTCCTCGTGCTCCTCCGGGGCGGGAGGGTCCCAGTCCTCGGGAAAGGCCGTGGTCCGCCCCTCCGCCCGCAGGATGTCCAGGGCGCAGTTCTTGGCCGCGGTGACCACGTACCCCTCCGTCTCCTCCCAGGGCAGGGCGGACACCCGCTCCCAGCTCCGCAGCAGCTGGAGCCACGTCTGCTGGGCGGCGTCCTCCGCCCGGGGCTGGTCCCCCAGAACGCGGAGGGCCACCGCGTAGATTTTCTTCTCATAGGCCTCGTAGAGCCGCGTAAACCGCCGCTGGTCCTCTTCGGTCTCCAGCATGGCGAGGCAGATCGCAAGCATGTAAGGTCTCCTCCTTTGTAGTGAATTGGTGCCGCTTCTATTCGGTAAACGGGCGGGAGCGGAAAAGTATTACAGGATTTCGAAAAAAATTTTTTTATTTCAGGATACACGCCCTCCTCCCGGCGCGCAGCGTAAAAAAACAGGGAGCGGCGGGCCTCAGCCCGCCGCTCCCCCTTGGGGCGGAGAGAAGGGACCCCGGCACAGGCCGGGGTCCCCGTTGGGGTTCTGCGGTTTTCCCTCACCGGAGGGGAGATGGAATTACGCCTCGGTCTTCCCGAAAAACTCAGCCAGCACCGCGTCGCAGTTATCCACCACGTCCTCGTCCCCACCAACCAGGGTGGTCAGCTCGGGCAGGACCGCGGCCCTGTAGGCGGCGTACCCCGTCAGGAAGGCGCGGGCCGCGCCCACCAGCACCAGATTGTCGGGATCAAAGGACATACGCGCGACAGGTCTCCCGGCGGTCCGGGGGAGTGTTCCATCCGGCGGCTCTCTGCTCCTCGGCCAGCATCCGGTCGTAGGCCTGGTCCGCCAAGACCTGGATGTTGCTCAAAATCGTCTCCCGGGTGGCGCGGTACATGTTCCACAGACACCGAGGCGTGGCCTTCTCCGCCTCCACCCGGGCCGCTTCGCTGACGCTTTGCAGCAGCTTCACGGCGTAGGTCCTGGCGATGGGCGCTCCCGCCGCCGTCCGGAATACCGGGCCTTTGGCAATGCCCTCCCGGCGGACGTAGGACAGAAGCTCCTCCCGGAGCTCTCCGGGGATGTGCAGGACGCGGGAACAGCGGCCGTTGTGGTATCGCAGCTCCACCGTGCCGGCCTCCACGGCCTCCGCCGTCAGCTGGGACAGCTCCTGGATACGCAGGCCCGCGCCGCCCAGCACCTTTATCAATAGGTAGACCCGCTCCTTGTCTAACGCCCTCGCCGCCTGGCGCAGGCGCAGGTACTCCGCCCGGGTCAGCTCCGGCTGGAGGACCTCTTCCTCCTGCGCAAAGTCATGGGTCTGAAACTCCCGGCGGCCCAGGTACTCGCACAGGCTGCTCAGCGCCGAGAGGCGGCTGTTGACGCTGCGGGGAGAGATTCCCTGGGATTCCATCTGGGCTTTCCATGCCCTGCCTGTCTCGGCGGTGAGACGCTTTTCCTCGGGAAGAAACTCCAGCAGTTTCGCCAGATTCCGCCGGTAGGCCTCCAGGGATGCAGGGGCGATCCCCCGCCGGGCCTGGCTGGCCAGAAATGCCTCAATCGCTTCCGGCGTCAGAATCTCCATCGCCAGCACCTCCGCCCGGTCCCGCCTCTTTGGCATATTCCCGCAGGAATTTATCATGAAATTCTTCCTCGGCCCGCTTCCGGGCCTTCACCGCGTCCTCGAACCGGGCATAGCTGCCCAGGTAGTGCCGCTTGCCCTTGAAGCAGATCATGGCCCGCCACCGCTGCTTGGACGCCCGCCAGTCCACGCCGGGCACGCCGCTGGTGTTGTTCCGCCGCACGGTCTTGGCCGCCAGCATCTCCACGCAGGTGCCGTCCACGTAGGTCAGGCCCAGCGCGGCCCGGGGGCCGCCGGAGCCGTTTTGACAGCCGCAGCTCTTCGTGTGTCCGGACCGCAGGTGATGGGTCTTGACGACGGTCTCCCGGCCGCAATCGCACCGGCACAGCCACGCCGTCCGGCCGCCCACGTTCTCCGCCGGCGCTATCACCGTCAGCTTTCCGTACCGCTGGCCGGTGAGATCGATCTTTTTCCGGCTGTGCCCTTTGGATTTTCGCTCCTCTGTCTGGACATGGGCCTCACGGGTTCTGGGTTGGACCTGCTCCCGCAAAACGTTCTCCTCCATGCCTTCAACACCTCCCGGCTCTGTCCGCGGGACGGGGTCAGCAGGAAAGCGTACTTTTCTGCCAGTCTCCGCTTACTTCAATATATAACAATATAGCATAGAAGTTCCAGGATTTCAACACCTTATCGGAGAAAAATATTCACCCGATTTGCCTGGTAGATAAAGTACACCTTTCTGCCAGTCTCCGCCTGTTTTTCCAGGCCGGCGCGGACCCCAGGGTTTTCTCCGGCCCTCCCGCAAAATAAAATTTAAAAATATTTTTCAAAATCCGGGACACTTTGCTATTCTGAAACGTCCCTGTTATAGTGGTACCACTGAGACAAAGGAGGGAATCTCCCATGCTGACGATGTTCCTGGCCATGCTGGAGACCGAGGCGGACCGGCAGAAGTTCACCCGGCTCTACGAGGCCCTGGAGAAAAAGGTCTACGCCGTGGCTCTGCGGGTCCTGGGAAACCCAGACCAGGCGGAGGACGCCGCCCAGCAGGCCTGGCTCCGCCTGATCCAGAAATGGGAGGTGGTGTCCGCCCTCAGCTGGGAGCGGGCCGGGGGCTACGCCGTCACCGCCGCCAAAAACGCGGCCCTGGACCTGACCCGCCGCCAGAGCCGCACCGTGCCCCTGCCGGAGGACTGGGACCCGCCCGCCCCGGCCGACGGCGAGGACGGATATCAGTACCTGGTCTCCCTGGTCCGGGAGCTGCCGGAGGACTACCGCCGGGTGCTGGAGCTGAAAATGGTGGAGGAGCTGTCAAACCGGGAGATCGCCAGGGCCCTGCGCATCCGGGAGTCCACGGTGTCCTCCCGGGTCATGCGGGGCAGGGCCATGCTGCAAAAACGGCTGCGAGAGGAGGGAATCCGCGATGAATTACTTTGACGAATGGCTCCGGGACGCCCTGGTGGACGCCAACCTCCTGCAATTTGAAAAAGTCCTGTCGGAGGCCGGCGGCCGGGCGTTCGACTTCTCCCCCCGGTACCTCCGGGAGCGGACGCGGATGCTGGCGGACCCCTCCGGCTGGGCCAGACGGCGGGGACGCGCCGCCTGGGAGCGGGCGGTCCGGAACATCGCCTGCGTGCTCCTGGCCTGTACCCTGGCCTTCGGCGCGCTGATGGCGGCCAGTCCCGCCGTCCGGGCGGCGGTGCTGAGCTGGCTCCGGGAGTTCGGCGACGGCGCCGTCACCTACACCACCAACCCCTATGTCTCCTCCCAGGCCCCGGAGGGCGCCGCCCTCCAGGATTGGCAGGTCACCTGGCTGCCGGAGGGATACACCCTGTGGGACTTCTACACAGCGCCCAGTTTCAGCAAGTGGTCCTTCCTGTCCGATGAGACCGGGGACTCCCTGGACTTCGGCTGCTCCGCCCCCGGCGGAAACTCCCGCGTCCAAATCGGCACCATCCCGGACCCGGAGGGGGCGTGGGAGAGGGTCTCCGTCCACGGTCTCCCCGCCGATTACTACGCCGCCGGCGGCGAGCAGCTCCTGGTGTGGGAGACGCCGGAGGGCTTCCTCCTCCGGCTGCTGGCACAGGGCTCCATGGACCGGGAGACCCTGCTGAAAATCGCCGGAAGCGCCGCCTGCTACAGGGGGGATACCCCGGCCTACGAGATGGGCTGGGTCCCGCCGGACTTCCATGAGATGAACGGCCTGAACGTGTACGGAAACGGCGCGTACCACCAGGAGTGGGCACGGCGGGGCGTCACGCTCTCCTGGCGGTATGTGGTGAGTCCCCCCTGCCCCTTCACCGACCCGGAGGGAACGCCGGAGGAGGTGACGGTGAACGGCCTGCCGGGCCGGTTCTGGGCCAGTCCGGAGGAGCCGGAGACCCCGGAGGGGCCGGACGAATCTGTGACGCAATTCGGCGACGTCACCATAACCGTGGGCACCGCCCCCGGGGAGGAGACCACCAGCACCCTGATGTGGGAGGACCCGGAGACCGGCGCCGCCTTCTGTCTCAGGGGGGAGCTGGAAAAATCCGGCCTGCTGCGGATGGCGGAGAGCGTGGGACGGATGGAGACCCCCGTCGTGCGCGTCCAGCCGGGCCGCTCCGAGGCCGTCATCGGCATCGCCGGCGGGGACGCTCCGTGAGATACCGGCCCTATAGAACGGCCTTCCATTCTGAAAAATTTTGATTTTACAAAAAGGAGACTATACCATGAAAAACAACGGCTTTTTCAGGCGGCTTTCCACCTTCGCGGCGGGAATGCTGGCCATGGCCATGCTGGTCACTCTGGCGGAGCCCGTGTCCGCCGCCGGGGAGAAGTTCGCCTGCAATCAGGTGGGCGTCCGGGTCATGCGGAAGCAGCAGGTGAAGGCGGGAGAGACCTGGACCGCCCCCAACGGCCAGCAGGTGCCCTCCACCATCACCTACACTGACGCCACCGGAGGCAGGACCAACTACATCGCCGCCTCCCGGCTCTCGGAGCTGCTGGACGCGGACATCAGCTGGGACGAGGAGACCGGCAGCGTGGACGTCGGCGTTGCTCCCTCCGCCCCCGGTGAGGTCACCGTGACAGTGGAGACCCGGTCCAGCGACGACCCGCCCAGGACCACGCCGCCCAACGCGCCGGAGTACGGCAAGGTCATCGGCAATCTGGAGGAGATCGACCCGGAGACGGTGAAGGACATGATCGCGGAAACCCCCAGCAGCTATTACATCCGCGAGACCCGGATGCAGTCCCCCGACGGCAGCTTTCCGGCAATTACCGCCCACCCGGCCGGCAGCGGCGAGACCTACCTGGTCTACACCGTCACCAACCACGGCGAGACCCCCAAGGACGTCACGGCTGCGCGGCCGGTGACCATCGCCAACCGGCGGGAGAGCTTTCCCACCCTCCACGTACAGCCCGGCGAGACGCTGACGCGGGTGTTCCGGGTGTTGAAGGACGAGGACACCCATCCCCTGCAGCGGACCTTTACATTCGGCGTCAGCCGCAGCGCCACGGACCGGGACATTCATCCCCGGGACCTCCCGGTCTCGGATGTGACCGTCTCCCTGGCGACATACCGCCAGGCGTGACGCGGCGGCGGACAGCCGCCGAAAAACAGCAAAACCGCCCGCGGGCCCGCCGGCTGTCCGGCAGACCCGCGGGCGGTCCGCTCCTGTCCCGGCGGATACATTCCGAACACAAAATCATCTGGAAAATATCGGCGATATTTCCATTGTCTTTCCAGGGGGGATGTTGTATCATATTAAAAATCCCTGTGAAAGGAGCCCTTACCTTGAGCAAGAATATCTCGGAGCCCGCTGAAAAGCAGAGCCCCATGGAACGGCTGTCCGCCTTTACCGTCGATAAGCGCAAGGCGTTTTACCTCATGTACATCGGCATGGCCATCTTCTGCGTGTTCTCCGGCGGCTGGGTTTCGGTGAACGACGATCTGACCAGCTATCTGCCCGACGCCACCGAGACCCGCCAGGGCCTCACCGTCATGGACGCGGAATTTGTCACCTTCGGCACCAGCCGGATCATGGTGGACAACGTCTCCTTCCAGCGGGCGGAGGAGCTGGCGGAGCAAGCCCGGGCCGTAGCGGGCGTCAAGAGCGTCGAGTTCGACGGCACGGAGGACCACTACAAAAGCGGCGCCGCCCTGCTGTCCGTCACCTACGACGGCACCGCCTCGGACGAGGTCAGCCTGCAGGCCCTGGAGGAGGTCAAGGCCCTGCTGGACGGCTATGACGTGTATGTTACCGGGGACACGGGGGACTCCGCCTCCGAGAGTCTGGCCGCGGAGATGCAGGTGGTCATGGCGGTGGCCGTGGTCATCATTCTGCTGGTGCTGCTGTTCACCTCCCAGACCTACATGGAGATCCCCGTGCTGATCATGACCTTCGGCATGGCGGCCCTGATGAACAAGGGCACCAACTTCCTCTTCGGCGAGATCTCCTTTATCTCCGACTCGGTGGCCGTGGTGCTGCAGCTGGCCCTGGCCATCGACTACGCCATCATCCTCTGCCACCGCTACACCGAGGAGCGGGAGCGCCTGGAGGCCCGGGAGGCGGTGATCGCCGCCCTGAGCAAGGCCATCCCCGAGATCTCCGGCAGCTCCCTGACCACCATCTCCGGCCTGGGGGCCATGTGCTTCATGCAGTTCGGCATCGGAAGGGACCTGGGGCTGATCCTGATGAAGGCCATCGTGCTCAGCCTGCTCAGCGTGTTCACCCTCATGCCCGGCCTGCTGCTGAGCTTTTCCAGCCTTATCGACCGGACCCACCACAAAAATTTTGTGCCCCGGATCACCGCCTGGGGCCGCCTTGCGGTGAAGACCCGCTTCGTGATGCCGCCCCTGTTCGTAGTGCTCATCATCGGCGGCTTCCTCTTCTCCAGCCGCTGCCCCTACGCCTACGGCATGACGGGGCTCTCCACCATCCGGGAGAACGACGCCCAGATCGCCCAGAGGCGGGTGAACGACGCCTTCGGCCAGGTGAATACCCTGGCCGTCCTGGTCCCCCAGGGGGACTATGAGCGGGAGGGCCGCCTGCTCCGGGAGCTGGAGCGGATGGACGAGACCAATACCGTCCTGGGCCTTGCCAACGTGGACGCCATGGACGGCTATGTGCTCACAGACAGGCTCACCCCCCGGCAGTTCGCCGAGATGACCGACCTGGACATCGAGGTAGCCCGGCTGCTGTACTCCGCCTATGCCGTGAATCAGGAGACCTACGGGCAGCTGGTATCCGGAGTGGACAGCTACGGCGTGCCCCTGATCGACATGTTCCTGTTCCTCTACGACCAGATGGAGGAGGGCTACGTCACCCTGGACGAGGATATGACGCAGACCATCCAGGACCTGCACGCCCAGCTCACCGACGCCCAGCTCCAGCTAAAGGGCGAGCACTACAGCCGCCTGGTGCTGCAGCTCAATCTCCCGGAGGAGAGCGCGGAGACCTTCGCCTTTCTGGAGACCCTCCACGGCGTCGTGGCCCGCTATTACCCGGAGGACGCTCTCCTGGTGGGCAACTCCACCAGCGACTTCGACCTCTCCACCTCCTTCGGAAACGACAACCTGCTCATCAGCATCCTGACCATTGTGTTCGTGATCCTGGTGCTGGTGTTCACCTTCAAATCCGCCGGACTGCCGGTGCTCCTCATTCTGGTCATCCAGGGCAGCGTGTGGATCAACTTCTCCTTCCCGTATTTGCAGAACAGCCCCCTGTTCTTCCTCAGCTACCTGGTGGTCAGCTCCATTCAGATGGGCGCCAACATCGACTACGCCATCGTCATCGCCAACCGCTACGTGGAGCTGAAGCAGACCATGTCCCTGAAAGACGCGGTGATCGAGTCGCTGAACGAGGCCTTTCCCACCATCGTCACCTCCGGCACCATTCTGGCGTCGGCGGGCATCCTGATCGGCTTCCTGTCCTCCAACCCGGCCATCTCCTCCATCGGGGTGTGCCTGGGCCGGGGCACTCTGATCTCCATCTTCCTGGTCATGGGCATCCTGCCCCAGATCCTGATGCTGGGGGACATCGTCATTGAGAAGACCGCCTTCACCTTGAAGGCCCGTCTCCCCATCCAGAGCCAGACCGGAAACCTGCTGGTGAACGGCCACGTCCGGGGCTATGTCTCCGGCATGGTGGACGCCGAATTCAGCGGCGTGCTCCACGGCACCATCAACGCCGCCGTGGCCGCGGGGGCCATCCAGCCGGAGGACCCGCCGCCGGCTATCACCGCGGGAAAGGAGGCGATTCCCCATGCGTAAGCGCCTGAACCGGCTGTTCTCTCTCCTTCTCGCCCTGGGACTGCTGGCCGCCCTGACCGCGCCCGTCCAGGCCGGCGCGGCGGACGCCGTGGCCATCTCCAGCGTGGAGGACTTCCAGCGCTTCGGAAAAAACTGCGCCCTGGACACCTGGAGCCGGGGCAAAACCGTCCGCCTCACCGCCGACCTGGACCTGATGGGCGTGGAGTTTGCCCCCATCCCCACCTTCGGCGGCACCTTCCTGGGCCAGGGACACACCATCTCCGGCCTCCGCGTCACCGCCGCCGGGTCCACCCAGGGGCTGTTCCGGTACATACAGCCCGGCGGCGTGGTGCAGGACCTGACCGTGCGGGGAACCGTGGCCCCGGCGGGCACCCGCTCCACCGTGGGCGGCATCGCGGGGGACAACGCCGGCACCCTGCAAAACTGCGCCTTCCACGGAACCGTCCAGGGGGACCGCGCCGTGGGCGGCATCGCCGGACGCAACAGCGCCGCGGGGCAGATCATCGCCTGCGCCGCCTCCGGCTCCGTCAGCGGCGAGAGCGCGGTGGGGGGAATCGCGGGCCGCAGCCTGGGCCTGCTGCTCAAATGCGAGAACAGCGCCGGAGTAAACCTGACGCAGACCGAGCGGGACGTGGACCTGACGGACATGGACGCCGGAGCCGCCCTGGAGGAACGGGCCGCCGGCGAGGACGCCTACCATCTGCTCAGCGGCTGCGCCGACACCGGCGGCGTCGTAGGCTGGTCCAGCGGCGTGGTGCAGAGCTGCGTCAACACCGGCGCCGTGGGCTATCCCCATGTGGGCTACAACACCGGCGGCATCGCCGGACGGCAGAGCG
>CANRYZ010000026.1 GCA_947644365.1 uncultured Oscillibacter sp.
AGGTAGGCCTGGATGTGGTTGATGAGGGTGTTGACCTTCTCCGTCTCGTCGGCGTGGACCACCAGGCCCGGGCGCTTGTCCACCAGCAGCAGGTTCTCATCCTCATAGACGACGTTCAATTTTGGCTGGAAGAGGGTGAGGAAGAGATTTTCCTCGTTGGGCTTGTCAAAGAACTCATCGTTGATATATAATTGTAGGACATCGCCGGGGCAGAGCCGCACGTCCCGCTTGGCCCCCCTGCCGTTGACCTTGATCCGCTTGAGGCGGATGTACTTTTGCAGCAGGGCGGGGGGCAGCAGGGGCAGATTCTTGGCTGCGAAGCGGTCCAGCCGCTGTCCGGCGTCGTTTTTCCCAATTGTGAATTCCCGCATAAGGACCTCCCGGAATGTGGAGCTGTCTTTATCATACCTGTTCTCGGCGGGGTTGTAAAGTCCGGCGGGACAGGAATTTTCAAAAATCAGGAGGCGTCCCTATGGAGTTGGAGATGCTCTGCCGGGCTGTGCAGGAGACGCGGCCCTGGATCGACGAGTTTCGGAAGCGGACCTATGAGAAGGCCTTTCAGGCCTATACGGACCGGTTTGGCCCCGTCTATTTGGAAGCGGTCAAAGAGGCCGGGGAGGAGGGCCTGCGGCGTCTGGCCGAGGAGATTCTGGACGGCATTGAGGCGGGCTGGAGGGGCCAGCGCCCCTGGAACCGGGCGGCGGTCCGGGTGGTGGAGAAGCAGATGGCGGTGGACTATTTGTCTCCCATGCTGCTGGAGCTGCCGGAGCCCCTGTGCGGGACCCTCTGCGGACTGCTGCGGGACGGCTGGGCAGCCCGCTGGCCCAGGGACGCCTATGGTACTGCCACGTATCAGGAGCTGAAACGGGGCTTTCGGGACACCATCATGGGCATTGAGCTTGGAAGACGGCGCAGGGACGAGGAGTGAGCCCACATGGAGATCCGGTATCTCAGCGAGGCGGACGACCGCGAGGCCGTCAGCGGAATCTACGAGGCCAGCTGGAAACACGCCTATCGGGACATTCTGCCCCGGGACTATCTGGAGAGGATCCCGGCGGGACGGTGGGTTTCCGGCCTGGACATCGAAGGCAGGACCCATCTGGTTCTGCTGGAGGACGGCCGCTATATCGGCGCGGCCTGCTGCTGTGCCTCCCGGTTTCCGGAATTTGCGGGCTGGGGCGAGGTGGTGTCCCTCTATCTCCTGCCGGAGTACATGGGAAGGGGATATGGCCGTCCCCTGCTGGAGGCGGCGGTCTCGGCCCTGGCGTCTCAGGGGTACCGGGACATCTTTCTCTGGGTGCTGGAGGAGAACCGGCGGGCCAGGGCCTTCTATGAGCGAATGGGCTTCCGGGTCGGCGGGGCCTGCCGTGAGGATGTCATCGGCGGAAAAACGGTCCGTGAGCTGGCCTGCTGCCGGCATATTCCATAAATTGGTCCAACGGCTTGTATTTTCCGCGGACATTTGGTATAATGCTTCTATATTTTGGGTTTTGAGGACTGGAGAGGGCTCATGCTGCACTATCTGGAAAACCTGTTTCACGCCCTGGATCTGGGCTCTCTGGGGGACGCCGCGCTGCGGATGGCGGCGGTCCTGCTGTGCCTGACGGTCCACGAGACGTGCCACGGCCTGGCGGCCTATGCCCTGGGGGACCCTACCGCCAAGTCCAGGCGCCGCCTGTCCCTGAACCCCCTGCGGCATATTGACTGGTTCGGCCTTCTGATGATGTTCGCGGTGGGCTTTGGCTGGGCGAAGCCCGTGCCGGTGGACCCCAGGTATTTTAAGGACCCGAAGCGGGGTATGGCCCTGACCGCCCTGGCGGGGCCGCTGTCCAATTTTGTTCTGGCGGCGGCGGCAATCGGAGTCAGTAAAGTAATTTACCTTTGCGGCTATTATCATCCGGCGCTGAACGCCGTATTTATGTTCTGCCTCTACACCCTGGCGCCGCTGTCTGTGGGTCTGGGGCTTTTTAACCTGCTGCCCATTCCGCCATTGGACGGCGCCAAGGTCCTGGGGGCCCTGCTGCCGGACGAGGCCTATTTCCGTGTCATGCGCTATGAGCGCCTGGGGATGCTGGCGCTGATCCTGCTCTCCTTCACCGGCGCGGGGAGCGCGGTGATCGGCCGGGGCATCATGGCCGTGTACGGCGGCCTCTTCAACTTGTTTTATTGAGGTGTGGCCTTTTGGAAAATCCCGTATTTAAACTGGAGAAGGTGGTCCGCTCCAAAGAGGAGATGCAGGACTTTGAGGGACCGCTGGACCTGATTTTGTTTCTGCTGGGCAAGAATAAGATGGAGATTCAGGATATCTCCATCTCTTTGATCTGCGACCAGTATCTGGAGTGGCTGGCGGTGCGGCAGGGCATGGATCTGGAGGTTGCTAGCGAGTTTGTCACCATGGCCTCCCATCTGGTGTACATCAAGACCCGGATGCTCCTCTCCATTGAAGACGAGGAGGCCCAGAGCGAGATGGACGCCCTGATCCAGTCCCTGGAGGAGCGCCGCCGGAACGAGCGGTATGTCCAGGTCAAGGCGGCGGCGGAGCAGCTGTCGCCCATGAGCGAGTTTGGCCGGAACATCCTCACCCGTCCGCCGGAACCGGTGAAGCGCGGGAAGATCTATGAGTATGACCACGCCCAGGCGGACCTGATCCTGGCGATGGCGGAGATTCAGAGCCGGGCGGAGCGGGCGCTGCCGCCTCCGAGGACGGCCTTTCAGGATATCGTTCAGCATGAACCCTACCCGGTGGAGAGCAAGGCCCGGGAGATTTTGCAGCGGCTCAAACGCTTTGGCGTTACCCGGTTTCAACTGCTGTTTCGGGGGAACCGCAGCCGCAGCGAGGTGGTGGCCACTTTCCTGGCGGTACTGGAGCTCTGCCGCGCCCATGTTCTCCGGCTGAGTGGTTCCGAGACGGAATGCACCGTCCGGCAGGAGGGCGAGTGGCCGGAGGATTTGACGTTATAATAATCAAAATTATCAATATATTGGAAATGGAGAACAACCTTGGAAACCATGGAGACAAAAGAGATCGAGTCCGCCGTAGAGGCGATTTTGTTCGCCTCCGGCGAACCGGTGCAGTTGGAGCGGATCTGTGTGGCCCTTGGGCTGGAACGGCCCGCGGCAGAGCAGGCCCTTCGGAGTCTGATGGACTACTACGCCTACGAGCGCCGGGGCATCCGGCTGCTGCACATGGAGGACACCTGGCAGCTGTGCTCCGCTCCGGACCACGCCGACGCCATCCGCCGGGCCTTTGAGATCCGCAAGCCCGCCAAGCTGAGCCAGCCGGCGCTGGAGGTGCTCACCATCATCGCCTACTACCAGCCCACCACCCGGGCCTATGTGGACCAGATCCGGGGCGTGGATAGCTCCTACACCATGAGCCTGCTACTGGACCGGAAGCTGATCGAGGAGTGCGGGCGGCTCCAGGTGCCGGGGCGGCCCCGCCTGTACCGTACCACCAGACAGTTTCTCCGGGCCTTCCACCTGACAAACCTGGAGGACCTGCCGGAGCTGCCGGACTTCGGCGTGGAGGGCCAGATGCGCCTGAACGAAAACGGCGAGGTCGTGGACACTGAGCCGGAGATGGAGGTGCAGGCGGAGCTTCCGCTGGAGGGAGAGCCTGACCGATCAAAAGACGTGTGAGGAATTTGCCGCCGGGAAATTGTAGAGAGGGGGACTGCCTTTGCTCTGGCGTTGGATATTGGGCGGTTTTATACTGCTGATTGCGCTGCTGTGCTGGACGCGGGCCGGCGTATTGATTACGCTGGGAGACGCGGTGACCGTGCACGTAAAGGTGGGATTACTCCGTTTTCAGGTTGTTCCTGGCAGAGAGAAGGCCCCCAAGAAGAAAAAAGCGGAACCGGACGCCCAAGAGGGCGGGAAGAAAAAGAAGTCCATTCCAAAGCCCGGTCTGGAGGATATTCGAGACGCGGTGCGGACCCTGGCCCCGCCGCTGAAAAGGGCACTGGGCCGCACCCGCCGGGGAATCCGGATTGATCCCCTGGGACTCTCGCTGGCCCTTGGCGGGCACGAGGACCCGGCCTCCGCGGCGAAGCTCTATGGGGAGCTCAACGCCGCCGTTTGGACGGGAATGCCCGTGCTGGAACGGCTGTTGGACATCCCGGCCCCCGGCATCCACACGGAGGTGGACTTTGATGCGGTGAAGACGCGGGCGGAGGGAACCGTGGGGATCTCCATCCGCATCGGCACGGCGCTGGCCGTGGGCTTCGGGATCGCCGTCCCGGCTCTGCGGTGGCTCCTGCGCTACATGAGAAGACATCGGAAGAAGAAGCCGTGGTCCGCGCCGGAGATGTCCGGTGCCGGGGCCGCATAAGGGAAGGAAGGTTTCAATATGGAGAACAATATGGAAAAGAAGACCCCTCTCAACGATCTGATGCGCTCCGCTATGGAGAAGGTCCGGGAAATGGCGGACACCAACGCCATTGTGGGCCAGCCCATCACCACGCCGGACGGCGTGACCCTGATTCCCATCTCCAAGGTCAGCATGGGTTTTGGCTGCGGCGGCGGGGACTATGGGAAGGTACAGCCGAAGAGCTTCGGCGGCGGCAGCGGCGCCGGGGTGAACATTTCCCCGGTGGCGTTCCTGGTGATTAAGGACGGCATTACCCGGGTAATGCCGGTGGCGGTGCCGCCGGTGTCCACTGTGGACCGGGTGGTGGAGATGGTGCCGGATGTGCTGGACCGCGTGGAAAAATTTTTCGACAAAAATGAGACTAAAGATTTGGAGTAATGGGGGTATACTACCATCACCGTAAAAAATGAGGTGATGGTCTTTGCCAAAGCGTATACTCTGCTGTCTCGCGGTAGTCCTATTATTGTATAGTATTTTCCCTTGTCGGACATATGCGGTGAGCACCTCCGCGGCGTCCGCCATTCTGGTGGATGTGAACAGTGGACGGGTGCTCTACGAGCAGAACGCCGACGCGAAGATGCTGATCGCCAGCACCACCAAGATCATGACGGCGCTGGTGGCGATCCGGGAGGGGAACCTGGGAGACGTGGTGACGATTGACCGGGAGACCACGCTGACCGAGGGATCTTCCATGTATCTCAGGGAGGGGGAGCAGCTGACGCTGGAGACGCTGCTCTATGGTCTGATGCTCTGCTCCGGGAACGACGCCGCCGTGGCCATCGCGGGCCATGTGGGGGGCAGTCAGGCCGGATTCGTGGCGCTGATGAACGAGACGGCCAGAGAGCTTGGGATGGACCACAGCTCCTTTGCCAATCCCAATGGCCTTGACCATGAGGACCATTATTCCACCGCCAGGGACATGGCCCGTTTGGCCTGCGCGGCGGTGCGGGATGAGACCCTGATGCGCATTGCATCTACCCGGACGGTGACCATCGGCGGGCGCACCATGACGAACCACAACAAGCTCCTGAGCTATATGGACGGCTGCATCGGCCTGAAAACCGGCTACACCCGGGCGGCGGGCCGGACGCTGGTCAGCTGCGCGGAGCGGAACGGGCAGCGGCTGGTGGCGGTGACGCTCCAGGACGGAAACGACTGGGCGGACCACCAGGCGCTCTTTGAGTACGGCTTTTCTGCCTATCCCGCCCGGCGGGCGGCGGTGCTGGGGCATACGGTGGAGACGGCGGAGGTCCAAGGCGGGGTGTTTCCCAAGGCGCCGTTAACGGCGTCGGCCAGCTTTTCCTGGCCCGTAGGGGAGGGGGAGAGCTTGGAGACCCGGATCGAGCTGGACAGGCCCCTGACCGCGCCGGTGCTGTCAGGCACGGTGGTGGGACGCGCGGTGTTCACGCTGGACGGCACGGAGGTGGGCCGAGTGGACCTGCTGTGCGGAAAGACGGTGCCCCCGAAATTGGAGACGGCGATGAGCGCCTTGAAAATGGCGCTGCCGGAGTGAGGAGAGGCGAGGGATGGAGCAGCGGCTGCAAAAGCTTCTCTCCGCCGCGGGGATCTGTTCCCGGCGGGCGGCGGAGGAATATATCACCGCCGGCCGGGTGACGGTCAACGGCCTTCCGGCGTCTCTGGGACAGCGGGTGGACCCGGAGCTGGACGAGGTCTGCCTGGACGGAAAGCCGCTGGCGGCCGGTTCGGAGATGGTCTACCTGATGCTGAACAAGCCCAGGGGCTATGTGACCACGCTCTCCGACGAAAAAGGCCGCCGGACGGTGGCGGACCTGGTGAGGAACTGCGGCGTCCGGGTGTATCCGGTGGGCAGGCTGGACCTGAACTCCGAGGGACTGCTGCTGATGACCAACGACGGAGCGCTGGCCCAGCGGATGACCCATCCCAGCCATGAGGTCTCCAAGACCTACCGTGTCTCGGTGTCTGGGGCGGTGGAGGGCGCGGCGGAGCGCCTGGCCGCCCTGCGGGACCTGGAGGGCGAGGCCATCCGCCCGGCCCAGGTGTCGGTGCACAAACTCTGCGGGGAGACGGCGGAGTTATCCGTCACCATCCACGAGGGGAAGAACCGGCAGGTCCGGCGGATGTGTGCCGCCTGCGGGTTGACGGTCCGGCGGCTGCGCCGGGTCCGGGAACACACCCTGGAGCTGGGGAGGCTTCCCAGCGGGGCGTGGCGGTACTTAACGGAAGAGGAGATCAGGGAGCTGAAGCAGCTGTGAGGGCGGGCTCCCTGCGAGAATAGCCGCCGTTTGGCGGCTGTTTTTATACCTTCCGGACCGATCCGGCGGCCGCTGTGGGGGCGACTGTGTTTTTTCCGCCGGATCATTGGAAGGTATTGCGAAATTCGGGAAATTCATTTATAATGAAAAATCATATTTTTACAATTCGGCCCCGTTTTTGACTGGGGAGAGACTGGTGCGGGAACTGCGTGCCGGAAATGGAGGTCTTTATCATGAGCGCTGGCATAAAACTGGCAAAATTTGTGGATCTATCCCATCTGGAGATTTTGAATAAGGGGAAGGACTACGATTCCACGCGGCTGACGATCACGGATGTAAACCGCCCCGGCCTGCAGTTTCAAGGATTTTACGACTATTTTGATCCCATGCGCCTCCAGGTGATCGGCAAGGCGGAGGTCATGTACCTCAAGGGACTGCCGGAGGAGGCGCGCCGGAAGTGCTTTGACGATTTTTTCCTGTATGACATTCCGGCTCTGGTCATTGCCCGGGAGCTGGACTGTTTCCCGGAGTGCCTGGAGAGCGCCCAGCTCCACGGGCGGACGCTTCTCCGGACAAAAGAGACCACCGTGGAGTTTACCAGCCAGACCATTGAGCTTCTGAATCGGGTGATGGCCCCCTGCGTCACCCGGCACGGCGTGCTGCTGGACATCCACGGCGAGGGCGTGATGATTACCGGCGACTCCGGTATTGGCAAGAGCGAGGTGGCCATTGAGCTGATTATGCGGGGCCACCGTCTGGTGGCGGACGACGCGGTGGAGATCCGGAAATTCTCCGGCGGGCTCATGGGCACCGCGCCGGAGGTCATCCGGCACTACATCGAGCTGCGGGGCATCGGCGTCATTGACGTGCGGCAGCTCTTCGGCCTCCGGTCCATCAAAAACGAATCTCAGCTGGATCTTGTGGTAAATTTCGAACAGTGGGACAATACGAAATTCTATGACCGTCTGGGAATTGAGGACCATTTTGTGGATATTCTGGACGTCCGGGTGCCCTGCGTCACCATTCCTGTGCGCCCGGGGCGGAGCCTCGCCAGCATCGTGGAGGTGGCGGCCATGAACAACCGTCAGCGCCGGCTGGGCTTCAACGCGGCGGAGGAGCTGGCCCGTCGGGTGGATCAGCGGGCGGATCTGGGCAGCGGAAAAATCGGATGATACAGGCATAAACGGAGGATGAGATATGTATATCGGTATTGACGTGGGTGGAACCAACCTGAAAGCCGGCCTGGTGGACGGCAATGGGACAATTCTGCGGGTCAAGCGGGTGCCTCTGGACTTTCAAGGGCCGGAGAGCTTAGCCAGGACGCTGGCGGAGCTCTCCCGGGCGCTTTTGGCGGAGGGAGACTCCGCTCAATATGTGGGCATCGGCCTGCCTGGAGCGGTTTCCGGCGGCGATGTGCTGTTTACCACCAACATCCCCATGGAGAATGTGCCTCTGGAGAAGCTCTTCCGGCAGCATCTGGACCTGCCCCTGCTGCTGGGAAACGACGCGGACTGCGCCGCTGTGGCGGAGTTTTTCTGCGGCGCGGGCAAGGGGACGGAGGACTTCGGCGTTGTGACCCTGGGTACCGGCATCGGCGTGGGACTGATCCTGAACGGAAAGCTCCGGGGCGGCGCTGTCTCCAGTGAGGCGGGACATATTGTGATGCGCCGGGGCGGGGAGCTGTGCAACTGCGGCCGCTACGGCTGCTGGGAGCGGTACGCCTCCGCCACGGGCCTCATCCGTCTGACGAAGGAGGTCATGGACTGCCGGCCGGAGAGCCTGCTCCATGAGATTGCCGCCCAGCAGGGCGGCGTAGAGGGCAGGACGGCCTTCCTGGCGGCGGAGCGGGGCGACGAGGCCGCCCTGGAGGTGTGCCGGGAGTACGTGGAGGATCTGGCGGACGGCACCGTGAGTCTCATCAATGTCGTCCGTCCGGAGGTCATCGCCATCGGCGGCGGCGTGGCGGCGGCGCCTGAGAACCTGCTGCTGGAGCCCCTGCGGGAGATTGTGGCCCGGGAGAGCTTCTCCAGCCACGGCGGACGGGCCACGAAGATCCTCCGGGCGGAGCTGGGGAACGACGCCGGCATCATCGGCGCGGCGTTCCTGGGACGTGTGATGTAAGTATTTGGGAAATTAGGAGGTCCGCGGATGGACTGGGTAACAGAGTTTGACAAATGGGCGGCGGACTATCTGCCGGATGTGAGGATTGCGGCGGAGGAGCCCATGGCGAAGCACACCTCCTTCCGCATCGGCGGCCCCGCCCGGCGGATGGCCTTTCCGGAGAGCGGGGAACAGCTGGTGCTGCTGCTGTCCTTCGCCCGGGAGTGCGGGGCGCGGCCCCTTGTCATCGGCAACGGCACCAATCTCCTGGCTCCCGACGGCGGTCTGGACCGCCTGGTGATCTCCGCGGCGGTACTGCGCCGTGTAGAGACCGGGCCGGAGCCGGACACCGTCCTGGCGGAGGCCGGGGCTACTCTGGCCCAGGCGGCGGAATTCGCCTGCCGGCAGGGCCTGACGGGTCTGGAATTTGCCCACGGCATCCCCGGAACCGTGGGCGGCGCGGTGTATATGAACGCCGGGGCCTACAACGGAGAGATGAGCCAGGTCATCCGGGGCGTTTCGATTCTCTTTCCGGAGGAGGGGGTTCGGTTTGTTCCCGTTGGGGACATGGACTTTTCCTACCGGCACAGTCTGCTGACGGACCGGCCGGAGGCAGCGGTGCTCCACGCGGTGTTTCAGCTGTCCCCCGGCGACCCCGCCGCGATTCGGGAGAGGATGCGGGAGCTTATGGCGAAGCGGAAGGCCAGCCAGCCTCTGGAGTACCCCAGCGCGGGCAGTACCTTCAAGCGGCCGGAGGGCCACTATGCCGGGGCGCTGATTCAACAGTGCGGGCTCAAGGGCCTGACCGTGGGAGGCGCCCAGGTCAGCGAGAAGCACGCGGGATTCCTCATCAACCGCGGCGGGGCCACCTGTGGGGATGTGCTGGAGCTGATCCGCCAGGTGCAGAAGCGGGTGCTGGCGGAGACCGGCGTCCAGCTGGAGCCGGAGGTCCGCATTCTGGATGGAGAATGAGCCGCTGAAAACTTGGAAGGAGCGCGTATGGATGTTTTAATCATCTCCGGCCTCTCCGGAGGCGGCAAGAGCAAGGCGGCCTCCTATCTGGAGGACATGGGCTTTTATATCATCGACAACATGCCAGCCGCAATGATCCTGAAATTCGCGGAGTTCTGCGCCGGGGCCAGCAGCCGCTATGACCGGGTGGCCCTGGTGTACGACGTGCGGACCGGAAGCTCCCCCGCGGAGCTCTTCGGCATACTGGATCAGCTGAGGACGATGGAATCCAGCTGCCGGATGCTGTTTTTGGACGCCTCGCCGGAGACCGTCATCAAGCGATACAAGGAGACCCGCCGCCGGCACCCCCTCAGCGGCCAGACCGGCTCTTTGGAGGAGGCTGTCCGCCGGGAGCGTGAGGTCATGGAGCCGGTGCGGCAGCGGGCGGACTATGTCATCGACACCTCCCGGCTCTCCACCGCCCAGCTGCGGGGAGAGCTGCTGCGCCTCTTTGGGGACGCGGCGGAGAAGGGGGGCATGGCGGTCAGCGTCACGTCCTTCGGCTTTAAGTACGGTTTGCCCATGGAGGCGGATCTGGTGCTGGACGTGCGGTTTATGCCCAATCCCTTCTATATTGAGGAGCTGCGGCCAAAGACCGGTCTGGACAGCCAGGTGTTTGACTACGTGTTCAGTTTTCAGCAGACCCAGGGGTATCTCCGGCGTCTGGAGGAGCTGATGGCATTCACCCTGCCCCTATACGCGGAGGAGGGAAAGGCGCTGCTGGTCATCGCCGTGGGCTGTACCGGCGGTCACCACCGCTCCGTGGCGGTGACCCACGCCCTGGCGGACTTCATCCGCCGGCAGGGCTACCAGGTGACGGAGAACCACCGGGACATGGGCCGGGGCGGATAGAGCACGGACGACGGAAGAGAGAGAAGCGTTTTATGCGGCGTTGGAATAAGGCCCTGTTGGCGGCGGCTCTGTCCGGGCTGATTTTGCTTCTGACTGGAACGGTTTTATTGATGAGCGCTCCCAGTCATTTCTATGAGAAGCTGGCCCTTTTCACCGGCGGGCTCCTGATTTCCATTTTGGCGATGCTCTTACAGGTGCGGGCATGGAACCGCTGCCAGAACATTGAGGAGAAGCTGCAATAGAAGGAGAGACCATGGAACAGCGAGCATCTTACCGGGTCCCCAGGGAGTATGGGCCGCGGGTCGCCGTGATCGGCGGCGGACACGGCCTCTCTACCATGCTGCGGGGCTTAAAACAGTATACAGAGAATATCTCCGCCATCGTCACGGTGGCGGACGACGGCGGCGGCTCCGGAATGCTGCGTCAGGACCTGGGGATGCCGCCGCCCGGCGATATCCGCAACTGCATGGAGGCCCTGGCCAACACAGAGCCGCTGATGAGCCAGCTGATGCGGTACCGGTTTTCCGAGGGCTCTTTGGCGGGGCAGAGCTTCGGCAATCTCTTTCTGGCGGCCCTGAACGGTATCTCCCCCTCCTTTGACGCGGCGGTGAGCCGTATGAGCGAGGTCCTGGCCATCACGGGCCGGGTGCTGCCGGTGACTACGGCGGACGTGCAGCTGGAGGCGGAGTTTGAAAACGGCGTCAGCGTGGTGGGAGAGTCCAAAATCTTCTACTGCAAGAAGCGGGAGGACTGCCGCATCAAGCAGGTCCGGCTGATCCCGGAGCATCCTAAGGCCCTGCCGGAAGCCCTGACCGCCCTGCGGCGGGCGGACATGATCGTACTGGGGCCCGGGAGCCTGTATACCAGCGTCATCCCCAATCTCCTGGTGGACGGCATCGTGGAGACGATCCAGCAGTCAAACGCGCTGAAAATCTATGTGGCCAACGTCATGACCCAAGAGGGGGAGACGGAGGGATATACCGTCTCCGACCACATCGCGGCGGTGTTCCACCACTCCGCGCCGGGGCTGGTGGACCTGTGTCTGTGCAACTCCTCGCCTATTCCCAGGAGTGTGGCCGCCCGGTATGCCGATGAGGGGGCGGAGCCCCTGCGTGGAGACGCCGACGCCTGTGCCGCCATGGGGGTGGAGGTCGTCAGCCGCCCCATCGCCACGGTGGAGGATGGCTATGTCCGTCACCACCCTGTCCATCTTGCCCGGGAGCTGGTTCTGCTCCATGCGGAGCGAAGCGTCCGAATTGCCGGAGAGCGCTTTGGCCGCCGGGACGGCGGCTACCGGATGGAGAGCGCGAGAATGAGGGAGAGGGGACATAGCGATGAAAAAGAGTGAATTTTTCCAGTCTCTCTGCGCGGTATTTGATCAGGAAGTGGATGGCGCGTCTTTTGAGGAGAGGATGGAACTCATCGAAAAATGCTTTTCAGAGTACCAGAAGAAGCATGATAAGAAACGCGAGCGTCCAAATTATGGAAAGCCGTGGAGCGACGGAGAGCTGAGGATCGTTTTGCAGAGTGCGCCCACCGTGGAGAACTGCCTGCGGTATGCCAAATTGTTTGGAAGAGGATACGGCAGCATTGAGCTGATTTACCGCTGGGCGTCAACGGCGGACCGGGATATACCGGAGGACAAAGCTGACGATGTGTTTATCGCCCATGTCAAACGGATCGCGAAGGAAGTGGGATGGCGGGCCTCATAGGCCGATTCAAAGTGAATAGGGAGATGTAACTCATGTCCTTTTCCTACGACACCAAAAATGAATTATGTAAACTCCCGGTTCAGAAGCTGTGCTGCGCCCGGGCGGAGGCCTATGGGATCCTGCTGTACTGCAACACCTTTAACTCCACGGAGGTTCGGATCATCACCGAGAATCCCAACTTCGCCGGACGGCTTCCCAAGCTGTTCCAGCGGGCGTTCAGCCTTCAGTTTGACCGGAGGCCGGAGCGGGTCGAGGAGGGGCAGGGAAAGATGGTCTTCCAGATCACAGAGCGGAAGAAGCTGGACCGGATCATCAATCAGCTGGGCTACGACCCGCTGCAGAACCTGGTGCTCCACATCAACTTCGGCCTGCTGGAGGACAGCTGCTGCCGGGGCGCCTTTCTGCGGGGCTGCTTTTTTGCCGGCGGCAGCGCCATCGACCCCTTGAAGCGCTATCACCTGGAGCTGACCACCTCTCACCTCCAGGCCAGCCGGGAGCTGGAGGTGCTGCTGCGGGAGTGCGGGTATCCCCCCAAGAGCATCGCCCGGAACAGCAGCTTTGTGACCTACTTTAAGCAGAGCGACCAGATCGAGGACTTTCTGACCTTTATCGGCGCGCCGGTGGCCTCTATGCAGGTGATGTCCGCAAAGATGGAGAAGGACCTGCGCAACAGCGTCAACCGCCGCCTGAACTGCGACACCGCCAACCTGGACAAGGCCGTGGAGGCCGCCCAGAAGCAGGCGGAGACCATCCGCAGACTCCAGACGGCGGGGAAGCTGGACCAGCTGCCGGACAAGCTCCGGCAGACGGCGGTGATACGGCTGGAAAACCCGGAGCTGCCCCTCTCCGAGCTGGCGCTGATCCTGGACCCGCCGGTGACCAAATCCTGTCTGAACCACCGTCTGCGGAAGCTGATGGAGCTGGCGGAAGGACTGTAAAGGGAAAAAGCGATACAGAAAATAGAGCGAAAGCGGCCCTTGCGCAATCGGGTTTCCGCAGGATATTGAAAATGCTTACAGATATATTTTGAGGAGGTGTGACATGTCCTTTGTCCATCTGCATGTCCATACGGAGTACAGTCTGCTGGACGGCGCGTGCCGGATTCGGGACCTGCCCCGAATTGTGAAGTCCATGGGCCAGACGGCCTGCGCCATCACTGACCACGGAGTTATGTACGGCGTTATCGACTTCTACCGGGCCTGTAAGGCGGAGGGGATTAAGCCGGTCATCGGCTGCGAGGTCTATGTCACGCCCCAGGGCCGCACCCGGTTCGATAAGCTCCACGAGTTTGACGCGGAGAGCCGCCACCTGGTGCTGCTGTGCGAGAACGAGGAGGGGTACCGGAACCTCTCCTACATGGTTTCCACAGCCTGGACGGAGGGATTTTATAACCGCCCCCGGGTGGACCTGGAGCTCCTGCGGCGCCACAGCGGCGGCCTCATCGCCCTCTCCGCCTGTCTCGCCGGAGAAATTCCCAGGCGGCTGCGGAACGGGGAGTACGAGAACGCCAAGAACTACGCCCTGGAGCTCAGCGGGATCTTTGGGCCGGGCCACTTCTACCTGGAGCTTCAGGACCACGGCATCCGGGACCAGGCCGTGGTGAATCAGGGGCTGCTGCGGATACACCAGGAGACGGGCCTGCCCTTGGTCTGCACCAACGACGCCCACTACCTCCGGAAAGAGGATGCCGAAGC
This sequence comes from uncultured Oscillibacter sp., assembly GCA_947644365.1. Classification (GTDB taxonomy): domain Bacteria; phylum Bacillota; class Clostridia; order Oscillospirales; family Oscillospiraceae; genus Oscillibacter. The sequence continues at coordinate 13,973 of CANRYZ010000026.1, forward strand.
CCACGACGTGCTGCTGTGCATCCAGACCGGCAAGACCCTGGACGACGAGAACCGGGTGCGCTACGAGCCTCAGAATTTCTACCTCCGAGACGAGGCGGAGATGGAGGCGCTGTTCGGGGAGTACGAGGGCGCCCTGGAGAACACGGTAAAGATCGCGGAGATGTGCGACCTGGAGTTTACCTTCGGCAAGTACCACCTGCCTGAGTTTCAGCTGCCCCCGGGATATGACAGCTTTTCCTACCTGAAAAAGCTCTGCGACGAGGGCTATCAGGCCCGGTACGGCGAGGATGACAGCCACCGGCAGCAGCTGGAATACGAGCAGAACATGATCGAGAAGATGGGCTTCACGGATTACTTCCTCATCGTCTCCGACTTTGTGCGCTTCGCAAAAGAGGCCGGCATCCCCGTGGGACCCGGACGGGGCAGCGCGGCGGGGTCCATGGTCAGTTACTGCCTCTATATCACGAACATCGACCCTGTGAAGTACGATCTGTACTTCGAGCGGTTTTTGAACCCGGAGCGGGTGAGTATGCCGGATATTGACATGGACTTTGGAGACACCCGCCGGGGCGAGGTGGTGGAGTATGTCCGCCGGAAGTACGGCGACGACCACGTGGCCCAGATCGTCACCTTCGGCACCATGGCCGCCCGGGGCGTCATCCGGGACGTGGGGCGGGTGATGAACCTGCCCTATGCCGACGTGGACCAGATCGCCAAGCAGGTGCCCGGCGGTCCCGGTGCGCTGCACATCACCCTTGACGAGGCCCTGCGGCTGTCCCGGTCCCTGCGGGAGATGTACGAGACCGACGAGACGGTGAAGCGCCTCATCGACACCGCCAAGGCCCTGGAGGGAATGCCCCGCCACGCCTCCACCCACGCCGCCGGCGTGGTGATTACCCGGCGCCCGGTGTACGAGTACGTGCCCCTGGCGAAGAACGATGAGTCCGTGGTCTGCCAGTACGTCATGACCACCCTGGAGGAGCTGGGTCTCCTCAAGATGGATTTCCTGGGCCTGCGGAACCTGACGGTGCTGGATGACGCGGTGAAGATTCTCCAGGAGGAGCAGCCGGGCTTCCGGCTGGAGGATGTGCCGGAGGGGGACCCGGAGACCTACGAGATGCTCTCCGCCGGAAAGACCTCCGGCGTGTTCCAGATGGAGTCCGCCGGTATGACCGGCGTGTGCGTCGGCTTGAAGCCCCGGAGCATTGAGGACATCACCGCTATCATCGCCCTGTACCGCCCGGGTCCCATGGATTCGATTCCCCAATTTCTGGAATGCGCCAGAAATCCGGAGAAGGTCCGCTACGACCACCCGCTGCTGGAGCCGATTTTGTCCAATACTTACGGCTGTATCGTCTATCAGGAACAGGTCATTAAAATCTTCCAGGAGCTGGCGGGCTACTCCCTGGGCCAGGCGGACATGGTGCGCCGGGCCATGAGCAAAAAGAAGGTCAAGGACATCGGGAAGGAGCGGGGAGCTTTCCTGCATGGCGACAAGGAGAGAAACATTACAGGCTGTCTGGCCCACGGAATCTCCGAGCAGACGGCCCAGATGATCTACGACAAGATCTATGACTTCGCCGAGTACGCCTTCAACAAGGCCCACGCCGTCAGCTACGCGGTGGTGGCCTATCAGACGGCCTGGTTCAAGTGTCACTACCCCAAGGAGTACATGGCGGCGCTGCTGACCTCCGTGCTGGACAACTCCGACAAGGTGGCGGGGTACATCAATGAGTGCAAGGAGTGCGGCATCGCCCTGCTGCAGCCGGACATCAACCGGTCCGCCGACCGCTTCACCGTGGAGGAGGGGGGCATCCGGTTCGGTCTGGTGGCCATCAAGAATATCGGCCGGAGCTTCATCCAGTCAGTGATGCGGGAGCGGGAGGTCCGCCCCTTTGACTCCCTCCACGACTTCTGCGAGAGGATGCAGGGCACGGATATGAACAAGCGGGCGGTGGAGAATCTGATCCGCTCCGGGGCCTTTGACAGCACCGGGGCCCGCCGGTCCCAGCTGATGAAAGTCTACGAGGGGATCATGGACGCCGCCGCCGCGCAGCGGCGGGACAACGTGGAGGGGCAGATTGACTTTTTTTCCATGGGGGCTTCCGGAGGCAGGACGGCGCCAAAACGGGTCCGCCTGCCGGACATTCCGGAGTTTACCGCCCAGCAGCTGATGACGATGGAGAAGGAGACCACCGGGCTTTACCTCTCCGGACACCCCATGGACCAGTACCGCAAGCAGGTGGAGATGCTGAACGCACCCACCATCGGTTCTATTCTGGCGGACTTTGCCCAGGAGGGCGGCCCCACCCGGTTTGCCGACAACCAGCGCATCGTCGTAGCCGGCGTTATTACCTCCAGCAAAACCAAGACCACCAAGAACAACAGCCTGATGGCCTACGTGACGGTGGAGGACGACACCGCGTCTATCGAGATGCTGTGTTTTTCCAGGACCTTGGACCTGTGCGGCGCCTATCTGCGGGAGAACCAGGCGGTGGTGGTGAAGGGCAAGCTGTCCGTCCGGGATGAGAAAGCGCCTCAGATCATGTGCGACAGCGCCTATCCTCTGGCCACCGTTACCGGCGGCCTGCCGCCGGAGCAGGCGGCGGAGTCCCCCTCGGATAAGCTGGAGAACGGGAACGTCCTGTACCTGAAATTCCCCAGCCTGGACGCGCCGGAGCTGAAACACCTGAAGCTGGTGTTTACCATGTTTCCCGGGGAAACCCAGGTGAAGATGGTGATGGCGGATACCCGAAAAGTCTATGGAACAAGGGTCTTACTGCACAAAGCGCTGCTGAAAGAGGCCCGTGAGGTTTTGGGAGCTGAGAACGTCGTAGTAAAATGACAATATAGTAGCTTATTTGATTATTATAAAGGAAACCGGCACTGTGAGTGGCGCACAGTGCCGGTTTTAACTGCTTTTTATTACTTTTCATCGGGCTTAGGCGAGTCTAACAGTAGATTCATGATCTCATTATACGTCTGTTCCGGTGCCTGACGGAAACGCTCCATCAGAAGATCTGCCATATCCTCCCGGACGACCATCAACTTCAAGTCCATGAGGCTGCCCATGTCGTCGTTCAGGGAAAGGCGCACCGTGTAGGTTCCGTTGGGACGCTTCTCGCAGGAGGCGCGGACCTGGTTTTTCCGGCGGAGCTTCCGGTTGCACTCGCTGATGTTTCTGTCGCACCGCAGCCGAACGGAGTAGGGGAGGCTGGTTTCACAGATCTGACTGTTCCGCATGCCCTTTTCCGTAATGGAGTACATGCTGTCGCCAGAGACTGTTAAGTGTTCTGTCTTTACAAGATCCCGCAGACACTCAGAGAAGTCAAAGTAGTCCACGCCCTCGTCGCACATGGCCAGGTCCAGTACCGTGTCAAAGGGAATGGGCTCGATGACCCTGGCAGCGATGTAGAGGATCAAAAATTTAATTTCCAGCTTGTCATGAATAAAGCCGGCCATGGCGGCACCTCCGTGGCGTTTTCATTTTCTGTCTTTCAGTATACCGCATTTCCGGTCCGGTTGTACAGAGTGAAATTCCCGAAATTTGTTGAATTTTGCCTTGACGGCTTGGACGGCGGTTGGTATGATTGGGTCAGCATTGGAAAGGCGGCGATCACTTATGAGAATACGGGCCTTGGCCCTGCTTTTGGCAATATCGATGATTTGCGCCCTGACGGGCTGCGGAAAGGAGCCTCCGGCGAAGCAGGAGCCGGCGCCGGCGCCCCCGCCGCCTGTGGAGGAGCCGGAACCGGAGCCCGAGCCCTATGTTCCGGCCGGTATCAATCCTCTGACCGGAGAGCCCATGGAGCCGGAGTTTGAGAACAACCGTCCCGTGGCGGTGATGCTCAATAACTTAAAGGCGGCCCAGCCCCAGCTAGGCGTCTCCCGGGCGGACATGATTTATGAGGTGCCCGCCGAGGGCGGCATCACTCGGATGCTGGGGGTGTACCAGTCCCTGGAGGGCGTGGGGAACCTGGGCAGCGTCCGCTCCGCCCGGTCCTACTATCTGGAGCTGGCCCTGGGACTGGACGCGCTGTACGTCCACGCCGGCGGCAGCCCGGGGGCCTACCGGGACATCCCCGCCTGGGGTGTGGACAACTTGGACGGCGTCCGAGGCGGCGAGGACTCCAAAATCTTCTGGAGGGATCAGGAGCGCCGGAAGACCAAGGGCTATGAGCACAGCCTGCTGACCTCCGGCGAGAAGATTCAGGCGTACCTGGATACGGGCCGCCTTCGGGCGGAGCATCGGGAGGGGTACGTCTATCCCCAGGCCTTTTTGCCGGACGGGACTCCGGCGGACGGCAGTCCGGCGGAGCATGTGGAGGTTCAGTTCTCTGCCTACAAGACCGGCACCTTTGACTACGACGCCGGGACGGGAAAATATCTCGTGGGGCAATACGGCAAGGAGTATGTGGACGGCGATACCGGGGAGCAGGTGGCCGTCACCAATCTGTTGGTGCTGGAGACCGGGATCTCTGTGATCCCAGGGGATGCGGAGGGCCGCCTGCAGGTACGGCTCACCGGAGAGGGGGCAGGGACCTTTTTCTGTGGCGGAAAGTCTGTTCCCATCCGCTGGAGCAAGGCGGACCGAAACAGCCCGTTTGTCTACACGCTGGAAAATGGAAGACTCCTGGCGCTGGGACAGGGGAACAGCTATGTGTGCATCATCAGCCCCAAGACCAGCAGGGTTACATTTGAATGACGACTCTGCCAAGGCGCGCCGGACCGGCGCGCCTTTTTCTCACCTCCTGATTCCAGAGGCATACACTGGATTGAAAGAAATTTTCTTTCACCAGCTACTTATTAGGAGGTATTGCAATGCCCGAGAAAGTTATGCCCGGTCCCGTGGAGGATCTCGGCGGCATCCGGGAGGCAGTTTGCATCCATACCAGGAAGATTTATGATTCCTGCCGAGATAAGGACTGCATCGAGGACCTGCGCTTCTATCCCAAGATGCAGTATGTGGATGTCATCAACCGCGCCCTGTCCGTCAAAGGCGGCTCCGCGAAGCTGCTCTACACCTACGTGGACGTGGAGCCCGTCAGCTTCAACCGGGGCTTCTACACCGTGGATATGCGGTTTTTCTATTCTGTGACCCTGCAGGCCTACCTTAGCTGCCCGGCCCCGGTCACCGTGGAGGGCCTGTGTGTGTTCGACAAACGGGTGATCCTGTTTGGCAGCGAGGGGAACGCCAAGATCTTCTCCTCCAAGATGAGCGCCGGCGGACCCGACGTCCAGATGGTGAAGCGGGCCAACGCCCCCATCGCCGTGGTGGAAGCTGTGGACCCCATTGTGCTGGACGCCCGGGTCATGGACTGCTGCGGCAAGCGGGACTGCGACTGCGAGTTGTGCGAGGTGCCGTCCTTCGTCAACAGCTTCTTCGACTGCGAGCTCTCCAGCGGGGACGACTCCCGCCGGATCTACGTCACCCTGGGCCAGTTTTCCATCGTGCGCCTGGAGCGAGACTCCCAGCTGCTGGTACCCGTGTACGACTACTGCATGCCCGACAAGGAGTGCTCCTGCGGCAGCGACAAGG
>CANRYZ010000027.1 GCA_947644365.1 uncultured Oscillibacter sp.
GCGGCGGACCTTGATGTTCTCGCCGATGACCAGGACCATCTCCTGCTGCTGCTGGAGCACGGTCAGGTCGGTGCCGTTGTACTTGCACTCCATCAGGGCGTCCAGGTCGGCGGGGTTCGCCGCGGCCACGGTGGCGGCCACGCCCTTGACGAAGTCCACAAATTTTTCATTCTTGCCCACGAAGTCGGTCTCGGCGTTGACCTCCACCACGACGCCCACGCCGTCCACAACGGCGGCATAGGCCATGCCCTCGGCGGCGATGCGGTCGGCCTTCTTCACAGAGGCGGCCAGGCCCTTCTCACGCAGGTACTCGATGGCCTTGTCCATGTCGCCGTCGGAGGCGGCCAGGGCCTTTTTGCAGTCCATCATGCCCACGCCGGTCTTCTCGCGCAGGTTCTTTACGTCAGCAGCTGTAAAAGCCATTTTATTGTTCCTCCACTCTATTTTAAATCAGAAGCACGGCGCTCAATCACTCGGCGTCAGCCTTCTCAGCGGCGGCTTCCTCGGTCTGCTCACCCTGCTTGCCCTCCAGCACGGCGTTGGCCATGATAGAGGAGATCAGCTTGATGGCGCGGATGGCGTCGTCGTTGCCGGGGATGACATAGTCGATCTCGTCGGGGTCGCAGTTGGTGTCGGCGATGGCCACCACGGGGATGCCCAGCTTGTGGGCCTCGGCGATGGCGTTGCGCTCCTTGCGGGTATCCACGATGAACAGGGCGCCAGGCAGGCGCTTCATCTCCTTCACGCCGCCCAGGTACTTCTCCAGCTTGGCGATCTCGCCCATGTGCTTCATAACTTCCTTCTTGGGCAGCATGTCAAAGGTGCCGTCCTCCTGCATGGTCTTGAGCTGGTTCAGCCGGTCCACGCGGGTGCGCATGGTCTTGAAGTTGGTCATCATGCCGCCCAGCCACCGGGCGTTGACGAAATACTGGCCGCAGCGGGTGGCCTCCTCGCGGATGGCGTCCTGGGCCTGCTTCTTGGTGCCCACGAACAGCAGGGACTGGCCGCTCTCGGAGAGCTGGCGGACGAAGCTGTAGGCCTCCTCCAGCTTGCGGACGGTCTTCTGCAGGTCCACAATGTAGATGCCGTTGCGCTCGGTGTAGATATAGGGGGCCATCTTGGGGTTCCACCGGCGGGTCTGGTGGCCGAAGTGGACGCCCGCCTCCAGCAGGGCCTTCATGGATACGACGCTAGAATTTGCCATAGTGTTTGTTTCCTCCAAATCTGATTTAGTTTGACCTCCGGCGGCTTCAGCCTCCCCGCCAACCCGGGATGGGCACAGACAGGGAGTCCACGCGCCGTGCGGAATGCTGAAATATAATACCACATGAAAATCCTGAATGCAAGTATTTTTTCCCAAAACTCCAGGAAAATATGCCATATATTCAGGGCTTCAACACCTTCTCCTGCGCTTTTTCTCCAAATTGGGGTCCCGGCGCTGGAAGGGCTTGTCGATCAGGATGATGTCGTCCCCGATGCGCTGGATGCAATCCCAGGGGATGTAGAACTCCTCCCCCCTGCCGAACAGGCCGAAAAACAGCCCCGGCCCGCTGACTACAATGGCCAGCACCTGCCCCTCCGGCACTTTGATGTCCACATCGGACACAAAGCCCAGGCGGCAGCCGTCGCAGATGTTGATGACCTCCTTGCGCCGCAGGCCCCGAATCCTGCACTGCATAACCTTCACCTCCCCTGAGAGCCTATGCGCCTGTCAGACTGTCCCATTCCATCCCCCTGTCCACAAAGCGACAAAACCTCCCAGTATAGGAAAAAACGCCGGGGGAATACTGAGTGCAGGTTATTTCACCACATAAATCAGACAGTGGAGGAATCCGGTTTTATGCAGGGAAAAGTAGAGATCGCGGGGGTCAACACCTCCAAGCTCAAGGTCCTGAAAAACGAGGAGACCATGGCGCTGCTGCGCCGGACCAAGGAGGGGGACCAGGAGGCCCGCCGCCAGCTGATCGAGGGAAACCTCCGGCTGGTGCTGTCCGTGATCCAGCGGTTCTCAGGCCGGGGCGAAAACGCCGACGACCTCTTTCAGGTGGGCTGTGTGGGCCTCATCAAGGCCATCGACAACTTCGACATCAACCAGCCGGTGCGGTTTTCCACCTACGGCGTGCCCATGATCATCGGTGAGATTCGCCGCTACCTCCGGGACAACAGCGCCATCCGGGTCACCCGCAGCATGCGGGACACCGCCTACCGGGTGCTTCAAGTCCGGGACCGCCTTGTGGCGGAGTCCCAGCGGGAGCCCACGGTGGAGCAGATTGCCAAGGAGCTGGACATCCCCCGGGAGGACGTGGTCTTCGCCATGGACGCCATCATGGACCCGGTGTCCCTCTACGATCCGGTATACTCCGACAACGGCGGGGATACCCTCTGCGTCATGGACCAGGTGCGGGACACCAAGAACACCGACGAAAACTGGACGGACCGCATCGCCCTGAAGGAGGCCATGAAGCGGCTGGACGAACGGGAGCGGCGCATCCTCTCCCTGCGATTCTACGAGGGCAAGACCCAGATGGAGGTCTCCGCCGAGGTGGGCATCTCCCAGGCCCAGGTCTCCCGGCTGGAGAAGGGTGCCATCAATACCATTAAAAAAAATATCTGACCGAAAAACCGGGGCCGGCGAAACGCCGGCCCCGGTGGGGCATCCTACTTGATATTCTTGATATTGGCCCCCATGAACGACAGGATCCGTAGCAGGGGCCGCCACAGGTCCGGGTGGTGCTCCAGCAAAAACGCCTCCACCTGCGCCTGGGTCAGTCCGTCCCCCCAGAGGAGAACGTGGTTCCCCGCGGCGTTATAACCAACGACAGTATCGCCTGCGGCGGCCACGCCCACGGCGATCTTCCCCGCCAGAGCCGACACGCCGCCGGCATACCAAAGGCCCAGCGCCACAGGGCCGAAGGCCAGCAGCCCAATGGCCACCGGCCCCAGGGCCGCAAGCCCAAAGGCCAAACACCCCAGCGCAAAGGCCCCCGCGCTGATGACCCCGATGCTGACAACGCCCGCGCTCATGATCCCCAAGGCCAGCACCCCCACGGCAATATTGCCGATGGCGATGATCCCTCTGGCCGTGTCTTTGAGCTGCATGCGATTGCCGCTGAACCGGATGGACACCAGAGGCAGGTTCCCGATCCTCGCCCTGCTGTCCCAGGCCCAAACCCGGAAATAGCGGGAGATCTCCTCCACCTGCTCCTCCAGCCTGGCCGTGGAGGCTCCGCCCGCCGCCGGGGACTCCGGCTCCTCCATATAGTCCTTCACCAGGTAGTCCACGCTGACGTGAAAGAGCTCCGACAGCGCCACCAGCTTGGCAAGCTCCGGCACCGCCGCGCCGCCCTCCCACTTGCTGACGGACTGCCTCGTCACCCCCAGCCGGTCCGCCAGCTGCTCCTGGGACATGCCCGCCCGGCGGCGCAGGTCCGTCAGCTTTTCAGAAAAATTCATCTGTGTCTCCGCCTTCCCGTTTGATGGGCCTATGGTACGCCGTTTTGGAGAAAAAAACAAGAACGCGGCAGGTGGAAGTTTGTCAACCGCAGGTTGCAGCCCCTGGGGCGCAACGGATGCAGAAATTTTCCGCCGGTGGATGGAAAAAGCGGAGGCCGTCCGGCCTCCGCCGCTTCATTCAATCGCATCGAGCAAAATGGTCTGCTCTCCAACACGGAACCCCGCCGCCTGCTCCAGGTCCACGGGCAATGTCCAGAAATGAATTGTGGCCCACTCCCCGTCGTCTGCCTCCGACGTCCACCGGGAGGCGCCGCCGGTCGTTTTGATCTCCGTGCCGTCTTTCAAAACCAACGCGGCTAACTGCGGGGCGCACATCTGCTCCTCCGCGCTCTGTGTAAAGCGAATATCCGTAGCGGATATTTGAATATTCCGCAGCTCCGTCATACGCCGTTTCTGCGTCTCCTGATCCGTGGCGGAAACCGTCACGCTGCCCAGGGTCAAAAGGGGCTGCCCCTCTACCGGCGGCAGGGAAAAGCTCAGCCGCCACTCCCCCTCCCGCATCACGGAATCTCCGCACATCAGATTCTGCAAAAGGAGTTCTCCCTCATAGCCCTTTAAGAGAGAATCCTCTCCAATCAGCTGGGAATCATACGATATTAACATACGCAGCCCATCCTCGCTTTTTCCGGAAAACTCCACCGACATACCGTAGCTGCCGGGCGTCTCTACCGTATCCGGATTCGGCGTGAAGCTCAAATCCATCCCCTCAAAATGATAAGGGGTATCGGTCTGCTGAATATCCGCGCCGCTGATCCGCAGCAGCAGCCAAGCGCCGCTGTTTCCCCGCGTAACCGAATCCAACGTCACCGTCACGCCGCCTTCGCTGACGCTGACGCCCATCTCCTGTGTCAGCCGTTCAATAAGGGCCGTCTGATTTTCGCCCATGTCGCGGTCGGTCTGGTCCTCCCACTGACGCGTAAACCAATCCATGAGATTTCCAGGAATCCCTGCCGCCGCCACGGCGCTGCCCGCCAGCAGCACCGCCGCCAACGCCGCAGCGGCGGCTCCTCGGGTCCACCGGGAGCGGCGGCGCTTCTCCTCAGGCGCCTTTGCCGCCTCCATCAGCCGGTCTGTCAGCGCCGTCCGGCCCTCCGCCGTGTAGCGCACCCGGTCCAGCTCACTCCGATAAAGATTCTTGTCCATACATACCTCCCAGCATTGTCCTCAGCTTCTGCTTCCCACGGTAGAGATAGGTGCTCACCTGCGAGGCCTTACAGCCCATCAGCTCCGCGATCTCCTCCACGCCGTACTCCTCGTAGTACCGCAGGTACACCGCCTGGCGGTACTTCTCCGGCAGGGCCTGCACCGCCCGCAGCACCGGGCTTTCCTCCATTTCCGGCAGCTCCACCCACGCCTCAGCGGCGCTCTCCAGGGGCAGCCGGCGGCGGGCCCAGGCGGACTTCTTCAAATCCTTGCAGCAGTTCACCGCCACCCGGAGCACCCAGGCCCGCTCCTGCTCCTCCGTGTCAAACCGGCGGGGCGAGGTCAGGAGCTTTAGGAGCGCCGTCTGGCTCACGTCCTGGGCGTCCTGTACGCTGCCCGTCCAGGTGTAGCCCACGCGCAGCACCGTGTCCGCCCAACGGCTGACCATCTCCTCGGCCTCCTGCCGGGAATAGGTGATCTGTTCCGTAGTCATCATCTCCTTTTGATCGGCGCCTTTCACTGATAAAACGAAACGGCGGAGCAGAATCTGGCAGGCCGGACAAAAAAAATTCCCCGCAACCGCGGTTGCGGACCTCTGTTGGTGGACGCAACCGGCGCAACCTGCTATACTGGCTTCCAGAGACGCGTTTCAAAACCATGAAACAGGAGGTATTGCCTATTATGAATATTGCGGAAACCATCAGACAGTCCCGGGAGGCCCGGGGCCTCACCCAGGAGGACCTGGCGGAGCGGTGCGAGGTCAGCCGCCAGGCGGTGAGTAAGTGGGAGGTGGGGGCCTCGGTGCCCACGCCGGAGAATCTGAAAACGCTGGGAGAGATTTTGGAGGTCACCTTTGAGACGGAAGACGGCGCCGCCGTCCCCGCCGCGCCCTCCCGGGGGAGAAACCCGTGGAAACTCGCCGTCATCGCCCTGGGGGTGCTGATGCTGGCGGCGCTGCTGTCCATCGGCATGTATGTGATAAATATGGAGAAGCTGGCCCATACAGACGTGCCGCGGCCGAGGGAGCCCATCATCACCGGCATGGACTTCTTCAAAGAGGACGGCACGCCCCTGAACCCGGACCTGGGGGACGGCTGGAAGAGCTTTCCAGTGGGCCAGCGGGTTTATCTGCTGGTATCCTTCCGTCAGGGCACGGAGGCCGAGGCTTACGGCGCGGCGCTGTACGCGACGCCCACCGGAACGGAGGTCTACGACCAGCGGGAACAGCTGGCGGTGCAGGCGGTGGGCGACCGCCCCTTCGCTCTGTTTCCCCTGGATTTCCCGGAGGAGACCATGGTCCACCTGGACGTGACGCTGGAGTGCGGCGGCGGGCAAACCGTCACGGAGACGCTGAACGTCACGGCGGTGCCTGTTGAGGAGATCGGCGGTCAAAGCTATGACTTTGAAAACTTCAAGGAAGCGCCGGAAAACGGATCGGTCACCGGTGAAGTCCTCGATGATCCTTCCTCTTTTCCAACCAGCGGCTGACGCACATCGCAAAAAAATGGAACGGCCGCAGGGCCGTTCCATTTTTCTTTGTGTGATTGCCGGGCTCTGTCCGGACCCGCCGGGGCTCTGCCCGGACCCCACCGCCATCGTCAGAAGAAACTCCGCCCGTTCCGCTTCCGGCTTTGCCGAAAGCTCCGCTCTGCTCCGTTCCTTCTTCCTCTCCCCACGAAATCTATGATTTCGCGGGGCCCCCGGATAAGGGCGGCCCTAAACTTTATCAACCCTCTTCGGCAATCTTCCGCCCCATCAGCACGCCCATGATGGAGGCCATCATCAGCCCCCGGGTCCAGCCGGAGCTGTCCCCCAGACAGTGAAGGCCCTGGAGGCTGGTGTTGAAGTCCGTGTCCATCTTCACCCGGTTGGAGTAAAATTTCAGCTCCGGGGAGTACAGCAGCGTCTCGTAGGCGGCGAAGCCCGGCACCACGTAGTCCATGGCCTGGATAAAGCCGATGATGTTGGTCATGGCCCGGTAGGGCATGGCGGCGGTGATGTCGCCGGCAATGGCGTCCGGCAGGGTGGGCCGGATGTTGGACTGGGCCAGCTCCTTCTCCCAGGTGCGCTTGCCGTCCAGGATGTCGCCGAACCGCTGGACCAGGATCTGTCCGTTGGCCAGCATATTGGTGAGCTCTCCCACCTTCTGGGCATAGGCGATGGGCTGGTTGAAGGGAATGGAGAAGTTGTGGGAGCAGAGGATCGAGAGGTTCGTATTATCGCTCTTGAGGTCCTTGTAGGAGTGGCCGTTGACCACCGCCAGGTTGTTGTCGTAGTTCTCCTGGCTGACAAAGCCGCCGGGGTTCTGGCAGAAGGTGCGGACCTTGTTCTTGAAGGGCTTGGGCCAGCCCACCAGCTTGGACTCGTAGAGCACCCGGTTCACCATCTCCATGACCTCGTTGCGGACCTCCACCCGAACGCCGATGTCCACAGTGCCGGGGGCGTGGGCGATGTTGTGCTCGGCGCAGAGCTTCTCCAGCCAGTCCGCTCCCCGGCGGCCGGTGGCCACCACGGTGTGCTTGGCGTAAATCTCCATGTCCGTCTTGCCGTCGGACACAGACACGCCCTTGCAGACGTCCTCCTCCAAAATGAGGTTTCCGCACTCATAGCCGAAGTAGATCTCCACGCCGTGTTCCTGGAGGTACCGCTCAATGGCCAGGTAGATGGCCTGGGCCTTCTCCGTGCCCATGTGGCGGATGGGGCAGTCCACCAGCTTGAGCCCCGCGTGAATGGCCCGCTTGCGGATCTCCTTGCGGTCCTCCGGGTACTCCAGACCCTCGATGTGGGTGTCCGCGCCAAATTCCAGGTAGATCTTGTCGGCGTAGTTGATGGTCTCCTGGGCCAGGTCCGGGCCGATGAGGTTGGGCAGGTCACCGCCCACCTCGTAGCTCAGTGACAGCTTTCCGTCGGAAAATGCGCCGGCGCCGGAAAAGCCGGTGGTGATGTGACAGTAGGGCCTGCAGTTCATGCAGCGCTTGGTCTGGTCCTTGGGACAGTGGCGGTCCTCTACAGCCCGGCCTTTCTCCACCATGACGATCTTCTGGCGGCTCCCCTTCTTAATCATCTCCAGGGCCGTAAAGATTCCGGCGGGACCCGCTCCGACGATGACGACGTCTGCTTTCATAGCTGTCTCTCCTTATGTTGTAATTCTATTTTGCCGAGAGGTCCACGCCATGGCGCACCAGCGTCATGGGAGGCACCGGCCGGGGGAGCTTTACCCACAGGAGCATCTGGGGCGTTCGGGGCTCCTCCACCCTCTCCCCCGCCTCATTCCGCATCTCCGGCGCCGTCATGGCAAAGGGCCGCAGGCCTGGCCCCACCAGCTCCACCGTATCCCCGGCGCGGAATTTGTTCCGCAGGGACAGCACCGCGTTTCCCTCTCCGTCGCAGTCTGTGACAAGCGCAATCACCTGCCAGTCCCGGATGTAGCGGGAGCTCTCGTAATACTGTCCCGGGGGCCCGTAGTAAAAGCCGGTGGAGTAGGGCCGGTGGCTGACGTGCTCTACCTCGTCCCGCCACACGGGGTCCGGAGCCTCCCCGGCCGCCGCGGCGTCCAGGCAGTGGCGGTAGGCCCCGGTGACGATGGCGGCGTAATAAGAGGACTTGGCCCGCCCCTCGATCTTGAGGCTGCTGAGCCCCACGGCGTACAAATCGTCCAGATGGTCGATCATGCACATATCCCGGGAGTTGAGAATGTATGCGCCCTGGCCGTCCTCTTCAATGGGGAAATACTCGCCGGGGCGCTTCTCCTCCATAAGGGCGTAGCGATAGCGGCAGGGCTGGGCGCAGGCGCCCCGGCTGGAGTCCCGCCCGGTCATATAGTTGCTGAGCAGGCACCGGCCGGAGTAGCTGACGCACATGGCCCCGTGGACAAAGGCCTCCAGCTCCAGCGACCGGGGCGTTTTGTCCCGGATGGTCCGAATCTCCTCCAGACTCAGCTCCCGGGCCAGGATGACCCGGGAGGCCCCCAGGTCATGCCAGGCCCGGGCGGTCTCATAGTTGCACACACTGGCCTGGGTGGAGACGTGCCGCTGGCACCGGGGGGCGTACCGCCCCGCCAGGGTAAAGGTCCCCAGGTCCGCCGCGATCAGGGCGTCCACCCCAGCGTCGCTCAGCCGCTCCAGATGCTCCGGAAGCCGGGCGATCTCCTCATTCCGGGGCATGGTGTTGACGGTACAGTGGACCCGGACGCCATGGGCGTGGGCATAGGCCACCGCCTGGGGCAGCTCCTCCGGGGTGAAGTTTCCGGCAAAGGCCCGCATCCCAAAGTCCGTGCCCGCCAGATACACGGCGTCCGCTCCGTAGAGGACGGCCATTTTCAGCCGCTCCATATCCCCCGCTGGGGCCAGCAGCTCCGGTTTTCTCCCCTTATCCGCCATACTGGTCGCTGTTGACGAAGCTCAGGAAACTGTTGTAGTCGGCGAAATAGTGGTGCTTGTGATCCGTCCCCAGGGCATAGTAATAGTAGTCGCTGGAGGTGGGGTACAGCGCTGCGTTGATGGAGGCCATGCCGGGGTTGGCAATGGGCGTAGGCGGCAGGCCGGCATACTTGTACAGGTTGTAGGGACTGTCCGTCTCCAGGTCGCTGCTGGTGATGGCTCCCTGGTGGTCCGGCAGGGCGTACAGCAGCGCGGCGTCGATCTGGAGCATCCCGTAGGTGCCCCGCCTGTCCCCGGGACCGTTGAGGCGGTTGTAGATAACGGAGGCGATCATGGCCTGGTCCGTACCGTCGGTCTCCTTTTCAATGAGGGACGCGATGGTGACGATCTCCTTCATGCTCCGCCCGGAGGATTCCAGCTCCTCCTGGACGTCCTCGCCCATCATCTTGTGCTCGAAGTTATCAATGAACTTTTCCAGGGCGCCCTTGGGGTTGTGGTTCACATAGAACTGATAGGTGTCCGGGAAGAGATAGCCCTCCAGGCGGCTGATGTCCTTGGACTCGTTGTCGATGAACTCATAGTTGAAATTCGCCGTCTTGGCGGCCTCCAGGAGCTTCTCCTCCGTGCTGACGCCCTTTTCCGCCAGCAGGCGGATGGTCTGGGCCACCGTAAGGCCCTCCTTGATGGTGACGTCCACCACCTCCGCGCTCATGCTGCCGGAGGAGCTACGCATCCCGGAGACCAGGGCATGGTAGTCCATATCGTTGTTCAGCTCATAGGTGCCGATGCCGATCTTATCCTCGGCCTTGATGACCTTGGCGAAGAGCTTGAAGAACCACTTGTACCGGATCAGCTCCGCCTCCTGGAGCTTGTCCGCCACGGTATCCAGCGTGTCCTCAGCGGAGATCTCCACCGTCACATCCATCTTCTCTCCCCGGTTGAAGGCGCACAGGTCCGAGGCCAGCAGCCAGCCCACGCCGGCCATAGTGGCCGAGGCGGCCACCACGATCAGCACGTAGAGAATGAGTGCCAGCAGAGGATTCATGCGCCGCCGCTTCTTCCGGCGGCGGGTGCTCTTGTTCGGTTGGGGGCGGTCCGCCTGACCGCGGCGCACCTGCTGGGCATCCCAGCTGGCGGTATCCCCGTTTTTGTAATCTGCCATTAAAACCTCCATACCCGGCGCCCGGTGCTGCCGGGCCCGTCCGCTTTTCAATCTAAATTATTTTTCAATGGCCAGGCTCCGGCTGGAGCTCCGGCGCATAGAATGTCTCAAAGTCTTTAAGAGAGGTGTTCTGAAATGTGTTTTAACAACGGAAACAACAACTCCTGCCTGTGGATCATCATCATTCTGGTCCTGTTCTGCTGCTGCGGCAGCTCCAACTCCTGGGGCGGCTCCTGGGGGTGCGGAAACTGGGGCGGCTCCTGCGGCTGCGGGAACTGGAACGGCCCTTGCGGGTGCGGCGGCTCCTGCGGCTGCGGGAACTGGAACGGCCCTTGCGGGTGCGGCGGCTCCTGCGGCTGCAACTGCAACTGCAATTGCAATTGCAACAACGTCTGCGGCGACAGCTGCTGCTGACCGCCAGGGGAACGGGGCGCGAAACGCCCCCGTTTTCCATCTCCGATCCGGGACAGGCCGTCTATCTCTTCCGCCCCTCCCGCCGCACATGGAGCAGAAACAATGGCAGCTTCATCATGCGGCCCAGCCGCCGGGGGTCGCTGCACAGACGGTAAAACCACTCCAGGCCATGGTTCCTCCAAAACTCCGGGGCCCGCTTTACGGTACCGGCAAACACGTCCAGGCTCCCGCCCAGGCCGCAGAGAAGCCGCGCGCCGGCAGCCGGGCCGTTCTTCGCCATCCAGAGCTCCTGCTTCGGCGCGCCCAGGCACACGAACGCCGCGTCCGCGCCGCTTTGGCGGATGGCCTCCGCGATGGGGCCGTCCTCCTGGAAATACCCGTCGTGGACCCCGGCGATCCGCAGGCCAGGGTATCGCGCTCTCAGCCGCTCCGCGGCCTTCTCCGCCACGCCGGGTTTGGCTCCCAACAGATAGAGGGACATCCCCTCCCCCGCCATTTTCTCCAGCAATTTGGCGGCAAATTCGATTCCCGGCACCCGCTCCTTCAAGGGCGTGCCCAGCATGGCCGCTCCCTTGATGACGCCGATGCCGTCCGGCAGCACCAGCGCCGCGCCGTTGACGGCCTCCCGGGCCGCCGGGTCCTCCCGGCAGACCTCCACGATCTCCGGATTGGGCGTCACCACGTAGTGGGTCCCCTCCGTATGGAGCAGCTCCATGCCCCGCTCCGCCGCCTCGGCCAGCGTCAAATTGTCAAAGCCGACGCCCAGCACGTCAACCCGCATGGGATCACCTCGCATACCTACTCGTACAGTTTGTACCTTCGATTGACCAGGGGCGACGCGCCTGCGGAGTTTTTCGGGCGCTAAAACGGGCGCTGGCAAGGCAGACGAGGCAGCCGGGCTGTCGCCCGGCGACGAGGACCGCCCAGCCGTTGGCGGCTCCGCCGCTTACGGATGGGGCGTACCCCCCTGCGGGTATAACGCCGTCAGCGTCTGTTTTAGCCCCCAAAAACCGTGTTGCCCCTTGTCAATCAAAGGTAAGTATACCATATGCTGGGCATAAAAATCAAGAGGGACGCGCCCTGCGCCCCTCTCGATTTTTTTATGCCCCGGCGCTCTTCCTCTCCGGCAGCTGGGCCAGCACCACAGCCGCCAGCATCAGCACACAGCCCAGGTACTCCTTTCCGCTCATCTGGTTGCCGAAGGCGATGGCCCCGGCGATGGTGGCGAACACCGACTCCAGACTCAGCAGCAGCGACACCACGGTTGGGTTGGAGTCCTTTTGCGCCACGATCTGCAGGGTGTAGGCCACGCCGCTGGAGAATACGCCCACGTACAAAATGGGCCAGGCGCAGATGCGGATGGCCTCCCAGGTGGGGGATTCCGACGCCAGCATCCCCACGGCGGAGAGCGCCGCCGCCACCAGAAACTGGATGCAGGACATCTCCACGCCGTCCACCCTCTGGGTAAAGTAGTCGATCACCAGGATATGTCCCGCAAAGCAGAAGGCGCACAGCAGAATGTAAAAATCGCCGCTGGCGATGGTAAACTCCTCGGTGATGCACAGACAGTACAGCCCCGCCACCGCCAGCACAATGCCCAGCCAGATGCTCCTGGGGGCCCTCTTTTTGAGAAACAGGCCCAAAATGGGTACAATGACGATGTACAGCGCCGTAATAAAGCCCGCCTTGCCGGGACTGGTGCTCTCAATGCCCTTCTGCTGGAGATTGGCGGCCACCGTCAGCGCCACGCCGCAGCACACGCCGCCCAGCAGCAGATCCCTGCGGTACGCGGGCGTGGATTTTTCCGTCTCCTCCCTGCCGGCCCTGCGCCGCGCCGCCCGCAGTCCCACGCACAGCGCCAGCAAAAAGACAAAGGCCACCGCCGACCGGGCGGCGTTAAAGGTAAAGGGGCCCACGTAGTCCGCCCCCACGCTCTGAAACACGAAGGCCGTGCCCCAGATCAGGGCCGCCAGCACCGGCAGAACGTTCTGCCGAATCCAATTTGTCTTCATATCTCTTGTTTGATCTTCCTTCCTGTGATATACTGCCAAATATATTACCATGAAGGCGGGAAAATGGCAAGCCCATCCTCCCCACATCTTTACCCGCCGGGAAGGAGACTCCCATGGAATTGAGAGCCATGAACGAGCAGGAGATCCGGGACTGGTACGGCCAGGAGTTCATCCACACCTTTCCCCCCAACGAGCAAAAGCCCCTGGCTTTTATCCTGGATCTCACCGCCAGGGGCCTGTACACCCTCCTGGGGCTGTACGACGGCGCCTCTCTGCTGGGCTACGCCACCCTGCAGACCGCCCCGGACTGCCCGGACTATGTTCTGCTGGACTACCTGGGCGTCACCGCCGGGCGGCGAAACGGCGGGCTGGGGGCCCACATCCTCTCCCTTCTGGGGAAGCGGCTCGATGGAAAGGCCCGTCTGATCATCGAGGCGGAGAGCCCCGTCCCCGGCGGAGACCCGGCGGAAAACGACCTGCGTACCCGGCGCATCGGTTTCTATGAGCGGTGCGGCTGCCGGCGGGTCTATGAGATCGGCGCCTGCGGCATCCGGTGCCAGGCCATGACCCTGGGAGACCCCGGGGACCTGGAGACCCTCACGGCGGCTCACCGGGCCATCTATGGCTCCGGCCGTCCGGACATCACCATCCCCCTGGGGCCGGACGAGACCCCCGCCCCCGCCCACTGGGGCAAACACACCTGATACAAAGGAGGACACACGATGCTTCTCTTCGACATGGACGGCACTCTCATCGACTCCAACCGCGTCTGGAAGGACGTGGACCGGGAATTCCTGGCCCGGCGGGGCCTGCCCTATACCCGGGCCTACTACGAGGGCGTGGCCCACACCATCTTTCCCCTGGCGGCCAAATTCACCAAGGAGTTCTGCCATCTGCCGGAGTCCTGCGAGGAGATCATGGCGGAGTGGATGACGCTGGCCAAGGACGCCTATGCCCACGTGCCGGTGAAACCCGGCGTCCGGGCCTACCTCAAGCAATGCAAGTCCGAGGGGCGGCGGATGGCGGTGGTGACCTCCAGCGTGCCGGAGCACTGCCACCTCGCCCTTGAGAAGCTGGACCTGGAGAAATACTTCGAGCGGATCAACTTCGCCCAGGAGCTTGGCATGGACAAAAAGCTGCCGGACGTGTGGCTGGCGGCGGCAAAAGTCCATAACGTCCGCCCGGAGGACTGCACCGTGTTTGACGACAGCCTGGCCGCCTGCAAGGGCGCCAGGGCCGCAAAAATGCGGGTAGTGGGCGTATACGACAGCTTTTTCAACCACGACGAGAAGGAGATGCGGGGCTTCTGCGACGTGTATATCAAGAGCTTCGAGGAGCTCCTCCTGCCGGAGCGGCGGAAGAGATGACCGATCCTCTCCGCAGGGCCCTGGAAGAGGCCCGGGAGGGCGGCGAGCTGCTGGAGGGCCTGGCCCTTGACCGCGCCGGCGCCGAAAACCTGGACTTCTCAGAGCTGACCTGCCGACGCCTCACCCTCCGCGCCTGCCGGTTCACCGGCTGCGATTTCAGCGGAACCGCTTTCTACGACTGCGATTTTACCGCCTGCCAGTTCACGGCGTGCCGCTTCCCCGTCAGCTATTGGAAGTCCTGCCGTCTCACCGGCTGCAAGGGCGACGGCGGCGACTTCCGCCGCGGCCGGTTCAAGGACTGCGCTCTGGAGGACAGCGTGTTCCGCTACGCCAACTTCACCGCCAGCGTCTGGGACCGCTGCACGCTGGCCGCCTGCAGCCTCACGGAGTCCACGCTGGCGGAGTGCAGGATGACCAAGACCACCCTCCAGACCGTGGACCTCACCGGTGCGGAGCTCTTCCGCACGCCCCTCAAGGGCATGGACCTCTCCTCCTGCACGCTGGACCGGGTCTCCCTGTCGGAAAGCTGCGCCGAGCTGAGAGGGGCAAAGCTCCACGCCGGCCAGGCCGCCGTGGTGGCACGGATTCTGGGAATTGAGATCGTTCCATGACAAAAGGCGCGCCCCGCGAGGGCGCGCCTTTTTCTTTAGAGCTTTTTCATATGGCTTCCGGCAAATTTGAGCATCAGCCGCTTGGGCTTCTCCGCCCCCTGAAACTGGACGGTAACCATGGCGTCGCCGGACATGGGCTGGACGGAGAGCACCGTCCCCCGGCCGAAGGCGGTGTGCTCCACCTCATCCCCGGGCCGCAGCTCCAGCATGGGCGCGGACGCGCCGGCTTTGGCCGCCGGACGCTGGGGCACCGTCTTTGCCGCCGTCTCCCGGTAAGATCGGACCGGACCGCCGGCCATCCTGCCGCCGGAAAAGGCGGTTCCCCCATAGGCGGACGCGCCGCTGTCCCAGCCGCCGTCCTCCCCGCCGCCGAAGCGGGGTTCCGGTTTACCCTCCCAGCGCATATTCTCCTGGGGAATCTCCTCCAGAAAGCGGGAGGCGCGGTTGCTGCTGGTACGTCCGTACAGCATCCGCTGGCGGGCATTGGTCAGCGTCAGCCGCTCCTTGGCCCGGGTCATGGCCACGTAACACAGCCGGCGCTCCTCCTCGATCTCCTCCTCGTTGTACTGAGCGGAGCTGCCGGGGAAGATCCCCTCCTCCATGCCCACCACATAGACCAGGGGAAACTCCAGGCCCTTGGCGGAGTGAATCGTCATCATGGTAACGCAGTCGTCCCCGCCCTCCAGGGAGTCCAGGTCCGTGTACAGGGCGATCTCGTTGAGAAAGCCGGAGAGGGTGGCGTCCTCCGGGTCCCGCTCCAAGAAGCCCAGGATATTGGATTTCAGCTCCTCCACGTTCTCGATGCGGCCCTGGCTCTCCAGGTCGTTCTTCTCCTCCAGAGCCCTGACATAGCCGCTCTGGTCGCACACGGCGTCGTAAAATTCCGGCAGGGCCAGCTCCGCCCCCTGGCGGCGGAGGCCGTCGATGAGGTCGGCGAATTTCAGGAGCTTGGCCTTGGCGGCTTTCAGCTCCGGGAAGAGGTCCGCGTTGCGGATGATCTCGTACAGCGAAGCCCCCTGGGCCGCCGCCAGGTCCGCCACCTTGTCCATTGTCGTGGCGCCGATGCCCCGGGCGGGGCTGTTGACGATCCGCCGCAGCCGCAGGTCGTCCAGAGGATTGTTCAGCACACAGAGGTAGGCCAGCATGTCCTTGACCTCCGCCCGGTCAAAGAATTTCATGCCGCCCACCACCTTGTAGGGCACGCCGTTGCGCCGCATGGCGTACTCCAGGGCGTTGGACTGGGCGTTCATGCGGTACAGCACCGCGGCATCCCGGAATTTCCGTCCCCGGTTCACCGCCATCATGATGTCCCCCACTACGTAATTGGCCTCGTCGCTCTCGCTGAACGTGGTCTTGACGGTGACGGTCTCGCCGCTGCCGTTGTCCGTCCACAGCGTCTTGCCCTTGCGGCCCACATTGTTGCGGATGACCGCGTTGGCGGCGTCCAGGATGTTCTGGGTGGAACGGTAGTTCTGCTCCAGCCGGATCACCCGGGCATCGTGATACTGCTTTTCAAAGCTGAGAATATTCTCGATGTTGGCTCCCCGGAAGCGGTAGATGGACTGGTCGTCGTCGCCCACCACGCAGAGGTTCTTCCGCCCGCCCGCCAGGAGGCTGGTCAAGAGGTACTGGAGATGGTTGGTGTCCTGGTACTCGTCCACCAGCACGTAACGGAATTTGTTCTGGTAATAGGCCAGCACCTCCGGCTCCTGCCGCAGCAGCGTGACGGTGTGATAGATGATGTCGTCAAAATCCATGGCGCTGGCGGAGCGGAGCCGCTTGGCGTAGGCAGCGTAGACCTTGGCCACCCGGCTCAGCTTCCAGTCGGCCTCGTTGTTGTGCTTGGCGGCGAAGTCCTCCGGGCTCTCGTACTTGTCCTTGGCGCCGCTGATGATGCTCAGAACGCTCTTGGGCGGAAAGGCCTTCTCATCCAGGTTCAGCTCCTTGATGATGTCCTTGAGGACCCGCTTGGAGTCGTCGGTGTCGTAGATGGTAAAGTTCTTGTCAAAGCCAATGCGGTCGGCGTCCCGCCGCAGGATGCGCACGCAGGCGGAGTGGAAGGTGGAGGCCCACACGTCGTTGGCCGCAGGCCCCAGGCGGGCCGCCAGGCGGTCCTTCAGCTCTCCCGCCGCCTTGTTGGTAAAGGTGATGGCGATGATCTCCCAGGGGTGGGGCACATCCACGGCGCACAGGCGGCGGGCCCGGTCCGCGTCCAGCGCCTCCGGGCGCTCCGGAAAATTCTCCAAAAAGAGCAGGTCCTCCTCCGTGGCCCACTCCGGCACCTCCTCACAGTCGCTGCCCCGTCCGTAGGTCAAAAGATTGTAGACCCGCTGGATCAGGACGGTGGTCTTGCCGCTGCCCGCCCCCGCCAGCAGGAGCAGGGGCCCCTCCGTGGTCATGGCCGCCTGACGCTGCATGGGATTCAGCCGCCGGAGATCCCGGGCGATGACCGCCCGCCGGGCGGCGATGTATCGTTGGTTGAAATCAGTCATATGTTCACCAGTTTTCTATAATCTCAGGGACTATTTTAGGACAAAAACCGCCGGAGGTCAACCATGGTTTTGTCATGGGACGGCCTCCGCCTTGACGGCGGAGGCAACCCGTGCTATACTCACCGCAAAAAGGAGGTGTCCGCTTGAAAAAATGGCTGGCCGTGCTGCTGGTCCTCTGCCTGGGAACGGGCCTGATCGTCTCCTCCCTGGCCTGGCAGAGGTCGAGCCGGCAGGCGGAGGAGTGGAGGACCCGCGCGGAGGCGGCGGAGCGCCGGGCCGCCGAGGCGGCGTCCGCGTTGGAAACGTGTGAGAGACAGCAGCGGCTTCTGGCGCTGGAGAACGACCCCATCGCCGCCTTTTTCAGCGACCTTCCATACAGCGGGGCCACCGCCGGCTACCTCGCGTCCCTGGAGATCGATGCATACCGCGCAGAGCTGGAAAATGCCGCTTCCTTGCTCCAAAGCGGCACGGACAGCGCCCTCCCTGGCAATTTTCTCCGCTTTATCGACACGCAGGCCCAAATGGAGGCGGACGCCTGGACCACCGCTCTGGAAACGCAGGGTGCCGGCACCGCCGGGGCCTGGGCCCATGTGGCGCAATGCCAGACCCCCGTCTACCGGTTTGGCGCGTACACGCTGATCTCCGCCTATCAGAGAACCGGAGATGCCTATTCCTTTCTCTTTGACCCCGAGACCGCCCGGCAGCTCCTGCTGGATGCGGGGATCCAGGAAGAGGATCTCCCTGCCATACCAACTGATTGAAAGAGGGAATTTCGCTATGTATGAACTGATCCAGGCCGCGGAGCGCACCTACTACATTCAATGTCCCGCCAAGATGGGCGTGTGGAAGCTGAACGACGCCGACGCCGTCCTCATCGACAGCGGCAACGACAAGGACGCGGGCCGGAAGGTCCAGAAAATTTTTGACGCCCGGGGCTGGCGTCTGGCCTGCATCCTCAATACCCATGCCAACGCCGACCATAACGGCGGCAACGCCCTGCTCCAGCAGCGCCTGGGCGCTCCGGTCTTCGCCCCGGGAATCGACGCCGCCATCACCTCCCACCCCATCCTGGAGCCCGCCTTCCTCTACGGCGGCTTCCCCTGCAAGGCCCTGCGGAACAAATTCCTTCTGGCCCAGCCCAGCGACTGCCATCCCCTGACGCCGGAAAACCTGCCGGATGGGCTGGAAATGCTCCCCCTTCCCGGCCACTTCTTCGACATGTGCGGCTTCCGCACGGCAGACGATGTGTGGTTTTTGGCGGACTGCCTCTCCGGCGCCAACATCGTGGAGAAATACCACGTGAACTTCATCTACGACGTGGCCGCCTACCTGGAGACCCTGGACAAGGTCTGCACCCTGGAGGGCCGCCTCTTCATCCCCGCCCATGCGGAGCCCGCGGAGGACATCCGCCCTCTGGCCCAGCTGAACCGAGCCAAGGTTCTGGAGATCTGCGATCTGATCCTGGGCTTCTGCCAAGTCCCCCTCAGCCCCGACGAGGTCCTCCAGAAGGTCTTTGGGCACTACCAGCTGGCGATGGACTTCAACCAGTACGTGCTGGTGGGCAGCACCGTCCGTTCCTACCTCTCCTACCTGCTGGACCGCGGCTCCCTCACGGTGGATTTTTCAGACTGCAAAGCGCTCTTCCGCCGAAGCTGAATCATCTCACGAAAAAACAGAGGCCATCCCATTGGATGGCCTCTGTTTTCCTGCCTGTAAAGGTTTTTTACTTCGCGGCCTTGGCGGCGCGGATGGCCTCGGTGAGCATGGGGGTGACCTTG
>CANRYZ010000028.1 GCA_947644365.1 uncultured Oscillibacter sp.
GATTCTAGTATGAAAATGGAATAACGGCAGGGGCGTCGAACGGTCCAATAAAACTGTTCGGCGCCCCTGCCATTGTTTTAACTTGTATGATGCGCAGTAAATTTCTGCACGCTTCATGAAAGAGAAACACGGCGCTATAACGGCGTCGTCATGACGCCCGCGCCGCCGGCGGCGCGTACTATATGGGCCCCAGATATTTGGGGATCACCCGGAAGGAGCCCGTATAGAGCAGTTTTCCGCTTTTCTCCTTGAAGCGCAGCTTTTGGGGGGAGGACAGGCGGTAATTCCGGCTGTCCAGGAGAATGGTGTAGTCCGTGCCGGTCCGGACTCCGACAGCCAGGTAGCAGTATTCAGCGGCGTCGGATGTCAGGTTGGGATGATACAGCCAGGCGGATACGATGGCGCCGTCCCTGCTCCGCAGAGAGAGCCGGTTTCCCACCTGGATCTGGCCGTTTTGATCCGCGTGAGCCGCGCCTTTGGCGTAGGGGTAGAGCTCCGCGAGATACAGCCCGGTCTCCAGGTGGTACATGGTCTCAAAGTGATGATAGGCAACGCCCAGGGAGGAGCCGTAGACCTTTTGCATCTCCTCCGCGGCGGCGGACAGGGCCTCCGGCCCCTCGTAGTAATACGTCAGCTCCTCCGTGACGCCGTAGTAGCTGTTCAGCGGCATGGTCTCGAAGATGGTCTCCACAGGGACCCCCAGCTGGCGGCAGGTGAGGACCTCGTTCCAAATGGCGGCCAGCGCCGTGTCCTTTCGGTAATTCATGATGCTGAGCTCGTCGCAGCAGTGCTCCACAAACCACTGGAACTGTTGGCGGTCGATGGTATCCAGAGTGGTGGGAATGATCTGGATGACCCGCAGGCCGTGTTGGCGGGCATATTGGTATGCCTCCTCCATGCACCGGGCGTATGCGGCGAAGCCGTCGGCCGGAGCCTTTTGGAAGGCGCTGAGGGTATAGCTCTCCACATCCAGCGCCACAGCCGGAATCGCCCGGGAGGGATTGGCCTGGTTGTATTTGTACAGCGCGCCGACCCAGGCTTTGTACTCGTCCAGCCCCTTTTCCGGCCAGCGGCGGTCGCCCGCCAGCGCCGCCGTTTGAATGCCTAGCCTGGAGAGGTTTCCCACCAGCTCCGGCAGCTCCTGGCGCTGAAAATAGGGCATGGGGATCTCCTGGTATACCCGGTTGATGTCATAGGCGGTCAGGACCTTGGAAAGCGTTGGGAAGGCGCCGCTGTTGAACAGGTACAGGTCCCACACGAACATACTGCGGCGGCCCGGGGAGGAGTTGTCCACAGCGGACAGTCCCTCCTCCAGGAACGCGGTGTTATCCGCGGGCGTTTTGGAGCAGTCCCATTCGGCGCCCCGGCCCGGGACGGTCAATAGAAGCGGAGCGGCCAGCAGCGCGGCCAGCAGCCCGGCAATGCGTTTAGAAATTTTCATGTCAAGCCGCCTGATTGTAGTCGATTTTTTTCCGTTTGATCTCGCCCCAGCGGGTCTTTTTGCCCCGCCAGAAGAAGATGGCGAGGATGCGGGTCCAGGCCAGAATAAAACGGATGAGGATGTTTTCCGGAATGCACAGCAGGAAGGCCTTCAGGATGTCCGCGGCCCGTACCCGGACGCTGCTGAGGTAATTCCGGGTGATAAAGGAGATCACCGTGAGCATGGAGCCGAAGAGGGCGTAGACCAGGAACAGGGTCAGTACGTACCGCAGGCTCAAGAGGTTAAAGGCGTAGGCCAGCAGCGTTACCAGCAGGCCCACCAGCTCAACGAAGGGGGAGAGGAGCTCGTAGAAGAGGTAGTAGAGGTAACTGCCCTTGGTGACGACGCTCCTGTGGCCCAGCATGCTCTGCATAAGGCCGATGTGCCAGCGCTTGCGCTGTTTCAGCAGGTCCCGGAGGCGCTCCGGCGCCTGGGTCCAGCACACGGCGTTATAGGCGTATTTGATTTGGTAGGGCAGGCGGTTGGAGCGGTAGTAGGCGTGGAGCTTCATGATGAGCTCCATGTCCTCTCCCACACAGCCGGCGTGATAGCCGCCCACGTTGACCACCGCCTCTTCTTTGAAGAGGCCGAAGGCGCCGGAGATGATGAGGTTGGCGTTGAATTTGTCCAGCAGAATGCGGGAAGCCAGAAAGGACCGCTCGTACTCCAGCACCTGGAAGGCCGGGATCAGCCGCTTGGGCAGGCGCAGCTACACCAGCTCCCCGTTTTCAAAGACGCAGTCATTGGAGATGCGGATCATGCTGCCCACGGCCACGACGTCCTGATTTTCCAGCACGGGAACGGCGATTTGAGACAGGGAATCCCTCTGCAGAATGGAGTCCGCGTCCATACAGACGAAGTAGGGGTACCTGGAGGCGTTGATGCCCATGTTGATGCTGTCCGCCTTGCCGCCGTTGTCCTTGTTGATGAGGGTGATATGGACCTGATTTCCGCCGGCGCCCTCCCAGATGCTGCGCTGCTCCGCGCAGGGCAGCAGCCGCCGGATGGGCCGGCTGACCTGGCGCAGATGGAAGGCCTCGGCCACCAGCTCGCCGGTGCGGTCCTTGGAGCCGTCGTTGACCACAATGATTTCGTAGATGCGGTAGTCCAGATTCAGCAGAGAGCGGATGGTCTCCGTGATGGTGACCTCCTCGTTGTAGGCCGGGACAATCGCGCTGATGGGGACGTAGTAATCATGGTGGATCTCATTGCGCAGCCGTTTCTTTTTGATTCCCTCGAAGATCTCGTTGCCGCCCACAACGACGGAAGTAAAGAGGAAGGTGGCGTATCCCACCAGGTAGATGATGAAAAAGATCTCAAAGAAGGAGAGAAACGTCTGAATGGCCTCCATGGAAAAGAGTGAGCGGATGAAGTCGAACATATGGACCTTCCCTCCTCTATACCGGCAGCAGCCGGGCGTCCTCTGCGGAGGCTCCGGACTGGTCCTGCTGCTGGAGCAGCTGAATGGTGTCGATGATGTAGTGTGAGATCTCTTTGTCGCCGCGGTACTGGTACAGCAGGGCGTCGTCCGCGTACTTGTCCCGCAGGTAGAGAATGTTGAAGATATGGTCCTTTGTGAGCCCCCGGCGGTACAGATAGGCCACGGCGTTTGTGCGCACGTACCAGTTGGGACTGGTCACCTTTTTCAGGACCGCCTCCCAGGAGGCCTCGTCCGTGCGGCCCTCCAGAGCCTGGATGGCCAGCATCTGCTCCATCCACGGACTCTCCTCCCGCCGCAGCACCTCCAGAAAGAGCGCGTGGGACTGGGCGGTGGGATATTTGGAGAAGTAGCGCATGGCGGCGTAACGGACCTCCGGGCCGGCGCGCTCCCCGTTTTCGATCAGACGGAGGCAGAGGGCGGAGGCGTCGTAGGCGTTCAAGCGAAAATAGTTGAGAAGGCACGCCTGCAAAAAGGGCGTGTACCGGTCAAAGCGTTGGACCAGCGCCGCGTTCAATTCCCGAAAATTCGCCCGGCTGGCCAGAAGGCCGTCCATCAGCAGCTTCTGGTGGTAAAAGCCCTGCCGCTCGTCCACCTTGTCCAGAGCGGCCAGCAGCAGATTGGTCTCGCCGAATTGATAGATGGCGTCCATGGCGTTGGCGAACGTATACAGGGACTTGCTGTCCAGAAAGCCCATGAATTTCCCGGCAAATTCCGGGAGGACGGGCTCGCCCTCGTAGTCGAATACCGAGACCACATAGGCGTAATAGGCCTGCTCGTAGTCGTTCTTTTTCCGGTACTCCTCGATCTGCGCGAAGACCGCGGGGCGAAACCAGCCCGCCGCGGCCCGGTCCCCGCTCAGTATGTCCATGACAGTGATGAGATTCCGGACCTTGTCCAGCTTGGCTCCCAGGGTTTCCTGGAAGCCCTGGGAGAACGACCCCGTTTGCCGGCGGCGCGCGATCTCCTCCCGAAGAGTTTCCTCCAGGTCGTGGTTCTGAGGATAGAACTCCTGGTTCTGGTGGCTTTTTACCGCCAGGAACGAGATGTCGAACAACAGCAGCAGCACGCATACGGTCATGTAGATTTCAATGATAATGTTCACGTTTTTCTCCTAAACAGCTGGAAAGAGCGGCGTCATGCCCAGAGGGACTGCAGGATGTAGTAGGATTTCTTCAAGCGCTCGTGATAGTCCGGACGGCGGCCCAGGGGCTCCAGGGCGAGGGGCTGCATCTCGATGGGAGCGGAGCCGTCTCCCGCTCCGGCGTACAGCTCGCCGATGTGCAGGTACTCCACGCCGTAGTGCTGGTAGTAGTCGTCGTGGATGTTCATGCGGGAAGGGTCGGCGAAGTTGAGAAGCTGCCAGGGCAGCCGGAGCTCCACGAAGCCCTCCCCGCAGCAGAAGTCCGCCAGGGAGTTGAAGTCCGGCGCGTTGGGGTTGCCGCTGCCGTAGGTCAGCCTGCCGGCTTCATAGGTCTCCATGAGGCTGTAGTGCAGCGGGTTTTTCTCATCGTACGCCTGGTAGCTGATCGGGCGGTCGTCCTGAAACAGCGGGTCCTCCAGGCTGTCCCGCTCATAGTATATATCCTTTTGCAGAAGGAGACGGATAGGGACAAAGAGCTCTGTGTCCGGCGCCGGGAATTCCTGGGAGAACAGGCTCCAGGGCGTGGTCTTATCGTAGAACAGCGCCTCCATGGGATCATAGTATTCCTGGACCCACAGGCGGCTGTTGTCCGGGCCGTTCAGCTCCACCACAAAGTCCGCCGCGCGGTCCGCCTCCACCGCCAGGTTGGCCGCGTGGGCGGCGCCGCTCTTGGGCGTGGTGTCGATGGGGATATACAGCTTGCGGGTCAGGAGGTCAAACCCCTCCTGCTCCGCCAGAAAGTAGATATACCGCTCATCGTACTTCATGGACAGCCGGACGCCGTCTTGCTGGCTCACCAGGTCCTCCGCCGTCCACTCGGACTTGTCGCCGTCGGGATAGCAGATGCTCTCTCCCTCTCCCGGGTCGAAGGACAGCAGGCCGAAATACTGCTCGTTGGTCTGGTAGTCGCTCCAGTAGGGGGTGGCGGTGAGGTCCACGTAGGCCATGGTGTTCCACGTGCGCTTGAACCACTCGTCCTGCCAGGTAAAGACGATGGCTCCGGCGCTGCCGGCCTCCTTGATGTCCCGGTACATGGAGACCAGCGCCTCTCCCTGCTGTGTCTCGCTCATGCCGCCCTGGTTGCGGTTCAGTCCCGCCTCGCGGGCCGCCATGCCCCGGGCGGAGGACACGCCGAACTCGGAGATTACCACAGGCATGGTGTGGTGGGCGTTGATGTCCCGGAGGTATTGCAGATAGGTGTTTTCCTCGTGGTAGGGCAGAAAGCTGTAATAGTCCGGGTAGTAGGGGTAGATGTGATAGGAGGCGAACTGCCCGGGGCCGAAGGCCTCCTTGCAGCGGATGTGCTCCACATCGACCCGCGCGGACTTCAAAAAGAACTCCGTCAGGTTCTGGGGGTAGTACAGCGGATCGGTGGTGGGCCAGTTGGAAAAGGCGATCAGACGCTGGGCGCCGTATTTTTTCGTCTCATAGGCCACCGTCTCCTCCCCGGCGGCGGCCAGGAAGATCTCGAAATTGCTGGCGTCCTCCGTGAAGAAATAGGTTCCGTCCAGCTGGCGCTGCTGGGGAAAGGATTGATCCGTGTAGGTGACCAGGGAGCTCTCCCACTCCACGCCGGGGATGTATCCGCATACCCAGGGGGAGATGTCCCAGCGGTAGAACCGGGGCAGGACGGAGTTTTCCGACCGCTCCTTGCAGCGGCCGTGGACCGCGTCCACGGTCTTTCTGCACGCTTGGAGGAAGGGCTCGTAAAACTCCTCGTCCAGGGCGCTGTAGGAGGAGTTGATGAGGTAGTCGTCCACCCACACGCCGTGGAGCAGGTACAGCGGGTCCGGGTTATCCTTGTTGAACGTGAAGAGGGCCTCGTAAAAATCCTCCCCGGCCAGGGTGTAGGTGCGGATGACATTGGCGCCCAGGTCCTTGATCTGTCGGAACCAGCGCAGATACTCCTCCTTGGTGACGGCCAGCTCCGTGGCGTAGTGGCCCGGCTTGCCCAGCCCGAGATTAACGCCTTTCAGGTCGAACGTCTCGAATCCGCTTCCCCGGTCCAGGTACAGGGATTCCCCCTCCGCCCGGGCAAAGTAGTCCGGCGTGCCGCGCCGGGGGAGATAGAGGACCCCCGCAGAGAAATAGAGCCAGTCCAGCAGGAAGAACAGCACTACGGCGGGCACGGCGATCATCAAAAATTTTTTCATGAGCCGCCTTCCTCCGTCACATGGTTGTACCGTTTGTTCATGGATTCATGGCAGAGGGTGTAGAGCCGGTCCAGGTTGTTGTCCATATGGTCCAGCCGCATAGCGATGGTGTCCTTGACCTGCTGAATCGCCTCGTCAAAGCTGCGCACGTTCCGGGACTCGGGTTCCAGGTAGTCGTAATTCACGCCGTTGTAGCGGCTGTTGAAGCTGTAGCCCCACTTCGCGTAGTTGCGCGCGATGGCTGGACCCAGATAGGACACGGTGTCGTCGATGTATTGGAAGAGATACTCCTCGTTGAGAAAGCGCTTCCGGAGATACGCGTACCGGTCCACCACCTGGTCCACAAAGGCCTCGTCCTTGAAGAGGTACTTGAACCACAGCGCGTTGTGGATGCGGAACGTCTCCGGCGTAACCTCGGAGTATTTGTAGTAGTCGAAGGCCGCGTCAAAGTCCCACACGCACATCTTCAGCTTGCCGCCTACGTCCTTGTACAGGTAGGTGGACAGGCCCGGGGCGTCATAGTTTAAGGTGAATTCGTTGATGAGAAAGAAGTCGATAAAGGACTTTGTGTCAATATAGTGCTGGTAGCCCCGGTCCGGATGGTTATAGTCAAAGGAGAAGATCGCCTTTTCAAATCGGGAGAAATCGCTGGCGATATAGTCGCGCTGGGCCTGCGACAGGGACTTCCCGGGATAGAGGATCTCAATATGGCCGTGGCCGGCGTGTTCCTTGGGCCGGGTCAGATAGCTGTTGGAGCCAAAGGTCTCCAGATCATGGGAAGGGTCGTTGGCGCCGCGGTCCGCCTGGAGAATATAGGAGGTGACGGTCAGCTTTGGGTCCGTCTTGGTAAAGTCGATCCGGCCGTTTTCATTGAAGCTGATTTTCTCCGTCAGCAGATAGAGCCCCATGTACTCGCCATTGACGAACAGCTCGCAGAACCGGACGTTGGGGGCGTAATCCATGATCTCCCCCGCCAGGTTATAGCACATGTAATTTCGGATCAGGGACTTATCCAGAAACGGGCCGTGGAGGGCCCAGCTGTTGTCCGCGGTCATTCCGGACAGGGAGACGTCCAGACTGTGGACCATATCCTCCTCTGTGAATTTCAGGAGGTAGTTCTTTTTGTCAAGACTCCGGGAGGAGGCCCCGCGTATGCGGAACATGGCCCGCTCCTCCACGATGGGTATGTCGGAGAGGTGGTTGTTCTCTGTCTCGCTGTCGAAATACCGCACGGTGGCCGCCACCATGTCATAGCTGCGGGCCTTATTGGAGACTGCCCAGATGTCGTTGGGGTCGGGGGTGCTGTTTTGTATGTAAGGGGACGGCACGGGCCCGTCCGTGGTGATCTCCATCAGGGGCAGATGGGTGCAGAAAACGGAGCCGTCGTGGTTCGTACAGGGGAGCTTCTCCGCCGCCTCCAGGTGCTGGTGGTAGCGGTTCCGCTCCGGCTCCACGCCGCTGGCGGCGATGGCGAGGACCAGCGCCGCCGCGATGGACAGTACAAAGATCCATCGGTACTTCATGCCAAACGCCTCCCCGCTCAGGAGATCTCGTCGCTCTGGACCACGATGTTCACATACTCGATGCCGCCCAGGTCCCGCAGCTTGCGGATGATGGAGGCCTGCTCCCGGCTCTCCGCCGCCGCCCGTGCGGTTTCCCGCTTGGACGAGGCGTCCATGGCCCGGCGGTCCAGCTCGTAAATCAGCTCCACGGACTCGCCGGAGGTGTTCTCCGCCTTCATCACCGGGGGCTTGGTGAAATACTCAAAGATGGTCCTGCGGATGTCGGCCTCCCGCTCATAACTGCCCCGGACCACCAGCAGCATCCGGTTCTCGTTCTTCACCCGGCCAAAGACCAGCAGCACCAGGAACACCCCCGCGCTGCCGATGCTGGCCACCATGAAGTCGCCCACGCCGCAGCAAATGCCGATGATGATGGTCCAGAAGATGTACGTCGTGTCCCGGCTGTCCTTGATGGAGGTGCGGAAGCGCACGATGGACAGCGCGCCCACCATGCCCAGGGACAGCGCCACGTTGTTGCCGATGACCGTCATGACCGTGGTGGTCAGAATGGTCAGCGTCAGCAGGGTGATGTTGAATTTGGCGCTGTAGACGGAGCCTCCGTGGGTCAGGCGGTAGGAGATGAAGATCAGAATACCGAACAGGACCGACATCCCGATGCGGAGCAGTACATCCTGTGTGCTGAGGGTGCCGCTGCTGTTGATCATGTCGTAGAGATATTGTCTCATGGCCGGACCTCTTTTCTTTATTATCACAGGAACCTTCGGTTCCACGGCAATAGCCGTGGAGGCCATGATCCAGCTGGATCATGGCAAGATTCCTCTGTCACGGCTTCGATGGCGCTGCGGAGAGCGGCGCCCCGCCGGCAGAGCCGGCGATATGGGATACAAGCTTTGCGTCCCCGGCAAGCTCCAGACCGCCTGCGTCATTCGTCCCTTTGCGGCGTTTTGTGTCATTCGCGGAATGTTTTGGCTGGCCAATGGGCTCGGGCCGTCCGGAGTCAGCTCAGACAGGGATAGCTGAGAGCGCGGCCCAGACAGTATTTGCTGGCCGACACGCTCCGCCGGTCGACGCAGCTGATGATGTCCGTGATGTAGCCCAGGAGAAACTGGTTGTATTTCACCTCGAAGATCACATGGTCTCCGGGCAGCACCGGATAGAGGGGCAGGGCCGGGGAGAACAGGCTGGGATCGCCCTCCAGGGCCCGGATGTCGCTGTCAAAGGTGAGGCGGATGTTGTTCTCCTTGGCCATAAAGGCTCTGCGGCTGTACTCCACGATGGTTCGGGGGCGGTAGCAGGCCTCCGACATGAGGACAAACAGCTCCCCGGCAAAGGGATCGTCGTAGTTCAGGAGGACGGAGCAGCGGCCGTCGATGAGAGCCAGGGCGTCCGCCCGGGTGATGAGGAGGGAGCGCTTCCTCTGGTAGACGTTTTCCTTTTGCTTCAGCTCCAGCTTTACGTGGCTGTCGCCGGGGGAGTAGATGCGCAGGCGGATCTTCTGGCGGCAGTTCTGCTCCGTGAGCTTGTCGTGAAAATCCCGGTCGTCCACCGTGTCGAAGTAGAGGGAGCGAATCCGGTAAGGGCCGTCCCGGGAGTATTCGTCCGGGGTGAGGACCTTCTCGAAGCGGGCGGCGCACTGGAGGGCCTCCCGCAGTTTCAGCAGATATTTTTCCTCCCGCCGCAGTACGGTCAGCATAGGCGCGCCTCCTTGCGATTTGGGGCGCAGGCGTCCCGCTGAGGACAGCATATGCGCCCGGCGGGTTCTCCCGGCCAAATACCGCGTATAAAGTCAAACCCGCCGGCAGCGGCAGAATACATGCGCTGAGCTCCGGCGGGCACACACATCGTGCAATTTTTTTTCATTTTAGCACAGCTGCATACAAAAATCAAGATAAATCGACGGATCTTTCTTTCAAGAACACACATGATTACTGGAAGCGGCCCCTGCGATCATGAGACCGGTTCGGCGGCCCCCGTCCCGGTTTCCCGTGATTTCTCTAGATCAGAATCCCCTCACAGTGGTCGATCTCATGCTGGATGATCTGCGCCGTCCAGCCGGTGAAGGTCTTGAGGCGGGTCTGAAACAGCTCGTTTTGATACCGCACCTTAATGGTCTGCCAACGGCGGGCTTTTCGGGCGCCGGGGAGGGACAGGCACCCCTCCTCCGTCTCATAGGGGCCGGATTCCCGGATGATCTCCGGGTTGAACATCACCGCGTCCCCAGCTTCGCTCTCAAAGACGATGACGCGGCGGTTTACGCCGATCATGTTGGCCGCCATGCCGACGCACTCCTCCCGGTGGGCCGCCAGGGTGTCCAGGAGGTCCCGGGCCGTCTCCAGGTCCTCCACACCGGCGGGCTCCGCCCTCTGGGTCAGGCGGGCGGGATCTTTCACAATTTCCCGTACCATGCGGATCACTCCATGTTTTCAATCTCGGTTTGCCCGTTCTCCGGGCCTCTGGATACAGTCTACTCCATCCACAGCGGGATTGCAACCCGTTCGCTGGCTGTGATATAATTGAATAAAGGTAGGGGTATTGAAGAATTAAACTGGGCTGTCCAATACTTCTATTCTTCTTCATGCGGAACGAATGCGCTGCCATTGTGCTATCATAGAAAAAAACAGCCGAAACAAGGGGGATGGGCCGTATGCTGTATCTTCTCATCGGAAGGGCCAAGACCGGAAAATCAGATATGGTGCTCCGCCGCATCCAGGAGCTGGGGGACGGCGGAGAGCAGATCCTGCTGGTGCCGGAGCACGCCTCCCACCAGGCGGAGGTGGACCTGTGCAGGGCCTGCGGCCCCACGGCCAGCCGCCACGCGGAGGTGCTGAGCTTCCGCCGCCTGTGCGAGAGGGTGCTGGCCATCACCGGCGGCGCGGCGCAGGTGACGCTGGACGCCGGCGGCAAGCTGCTGACGCTCCAAAAGGCTCTTCTGGAGGTGGCCCCGGAGCTGACGGTCTACCGCCGCCCCTCCCAGAAATCCGCCTTTCTCCAGCAGCTGCTGGACCTCTTTGACGAGCTGCGCTGCTACGAGGTGACGCCGGAGCTCCTGTACCAGCAGTCCCAAAGCATCGCTGGGGCCACCCGGGACAAGCTCCGGGACCTGAGCCTGCTGTACGGGGCCTACGAGGCCCGCCTCCACCGACCCGGCCTGGACGCGCGGGACCGGATGAGCAAGCTCTGCGACAGTCTGGAGCCCTCCGGCTATGTCCGGGGAAAGGACGTCTTCATCGACGGCTTCACCTATTTCAACGCCCAGGAGCGGCGGGTTCTGGGGGTGCTGCTGCGGCAGGCCCGGTCGGTTACCGTCACGCTGCTGGGGGAGCTGAACAGCCGGGAGGAGATTTTCGAGCCCTCCCTCAAAACGCTGGAGCGGCTTTGCCGCCTGGCGCGGGAGAACGGCTGCCGCACGGAGGTCCGGGAGCTGCGGTCGGAGGACGAGACCGCCCTGGGCCATGTGGAGCGCTGTTTTTTCGGCGGAAACCGGCCCTTCTCCGGGGACTGCTCCGCCGTCTGCCTCCGGGAGGCGGACACGGCGTTCTCCGAGGTGGAGCGGACGGCGGCGGACATCCTGCGCCTGACGGCGGCGGGGAAGTGCCGCTTCCGGGACGTCACCGTGGCCGCCCGGAACCTGCCGGACTACGCCGGGATCATCGAAACCGTATTTGAGCGGTACGGCATTCCGGCCTATCTCAGCCGCCGCAGCGACATTCTGGAAAAGCCGGCGGTGAGCCTCCTCACCGGCGTGCTGGCGGCCATCGGCGGCGGATATGAGTACGACGACATGTTCCGGTGGCTCAAGACCGGCCTGGCGGGCCTTGAGCCGGAGGAGTGCGACCTGCTGGAGAACTACGTTCTCAAGTGGGAGGTCCACGGCGGCATGTGGCTGCGGGATGTGGACTGGACGGAGAACCCAGACGGCTACGGCGCCCCCTGGAACGGGGCCCGTCAGGCCCTGCTGGACCGGATCAACGGTCTGCGCCGCCGGGTGCGCCGTCCCCTGGCCCGTCTGGCGGAGGGGCTGAGGGCCGGGGAGACGGCGGGCGGGAAGATCGATGCGCTGTACGGCTTTATGGAGGAGCTGGGCCTCCAGGACGCCCTGGAGGCCCAGATGCGGGCCCAGGCGGAGGCGGGGCGGCTCCAGGACGCGGAGGAGACGGCCCAGCTGTGGGAGATTCTCTGCGGCGTGCTGGACCAGTTTATGGAGATCCTGGGGCCGGAGCCCATGGGGCTGGATGAGTTTACCCGGCTGTTCCGGCAGGTGGTGACCCAGTACAGCGTGGGCACGATCCCCGTGTCGCTGGACCAGGTGTCTGTCAGCGAGATCTCCCGGAACGACCGGCACACGGCGAAATACCTCTTCCTCCTGGGGGCCAACGACCACGTGCTGCCCTCCCCCGGCCAGGGGGGCGGCATCCTCAATGACGACGACCGGGACGAGCTGGCCCAGCGGGGCGTCGAGCTGGCCCCTGCCGGCATGGAGCGCATGGGCATCGAGCTCCAAAACCTCTACGCCGCCCTGGCCCAGCCCACCTGCGGGCTGACGGTGAGCTATCCCACGGCGGACGCCGCCGGCGCGGAGCTGCGCCCCGCCTTTGTGGTGGGGCGGCTGCGGGCGCTGTTCCCGGAGCTGCGGGTGGAGCGGGAGAGCGGCGGCCGGGAATACCGCCTGGCGGCGATTCTCCCGGCGCTGGAGACGGCGGTCCCCGGCGGGGCGCTGTGGAACTACTTCGCGGAAAACCCCGCCTTTTCCCGGCGGCTCTCCGCCATGGAGCGGGCATCCCGGCTGCGGCGGGGGAGCCTGTCTCCCGGGGCGGTGCGGACGCTGTACGGCGAGCGGGCGGCCATGTCCGCCTCCCGGCTGGAGCGGATGCGCTCGTGCCACTTCGCCTACTTCATGGAGTACGGCCTGCGGGCAAAGCCCCGGGCCCCCGCCGCCTTCGACGCGCCGCAGATCGGCACGTTCCTCCACTATCTGCTGGAGAACGTCACCCGGGACGTGCTGGCCCGGGGGGGCTTCGCCCGGGTGGAGCGGGAGGAGCTCCGGGCGCTGGTGCGGGAGTACATCGACCGGTACGCCGCCCGGGAGCTGCCGGAGCTGGAGAAGAAGAGCGCCCGGTTCCGCTATCTCTTCGCCCGCCTGCGGAATACCGCCTACGCCGTGGTGGAGCAGGCGGCGGAGGAGCTGCGGCACTCGGACTTCATTCCCCTGGAGTTTGAGCTGTCCTTCGGGGACGGCGGGGCTCTGCCCGCCGTGGTGATCTCTGAGCCGGACGGCGAGCTGCGGGTGGGGGGCAAGGTGGACCGGGTGGACGGCTGGGTGAAGGACGGGACGCTCTACCTTCGGGTGGTGGACTACAAGTCCGGCCGGAAGGCCTTTGACCTCTCGGCGGTGCGGATGGGGCTGGACATCCAGATGCTGCTGTACCTCTTTACGCTGCAAAAGGAGGGACGGGACCACTTCGGCCGGGAGATTGAGCCCGCGGGGGTGCTGTACCTCCCCGCCCGGGACGAGATCCTCTCCCTGGAGCGCAATATTGCCCCGGAGAAGCTGCGCAGTGAGCGGGAGAAGCAGCTGCGCCGGTCCGGCCTCCTGCTGGCGGAGCCGGCGGTGCTCCAGGCCATGGAGCATGAGTCCCTGCGGGAGCCCCGGTATCTGCCCCTGCGGGTGGGCCGGGACGGAAGCCTGTCCGGCAGCATCGCCTCGGCGGCCCAGCTGGGCCGGCTGGGCCGCTACGTGGAGCGGCAGCTGCAGGACATTGCCCGGGAGCTGCGCCAGGGCAATATCGACGCCGACCCCTGGTGCCGCGGCGAGGACGACAGCTGCTGCAAATACTGCCAGTGGGCCAGCGCCTGTAACTTCCAGGACGGGCGGGACGGAGACCGTCTGCGCTACATCCTGCCGGTGAAGGCGGAGGACTTCTGGCGGGAGATCGGAGAAGAGGAGGAGTGACATGGGCGAGCTGAGATTGACGCCCCAGCAGCAGGCCGTGGTGGAGAACCGGGGCGGGAGCCTGCTGG
The DNA here is from genome assembly GCA_947644365.1 of uncultured Oscillibacter sp. Classification (GTDB taxonomy): domain Bacteria; phylum Bacillota; class Clostridia; order Oscillospirales; family Oscillospiraceae; genus Oscillibacter. The sequence continues at coordinate 13,757 of CANRYZ010000028.1, forward strand.
TGTCCGCCGCCGCCGGCTCCGGCAAGACCAAGGTGCTGGTGGAGCGGCTGTTCCGCTATGTGACGGAGGAGCGCTGCCATGTGGACGACTTCCTCATCATCACCTACACCAAGGCCGCGGCGGCGGAGCTGCGGAGCAAGATCGCCTCGGAGCTGACGAAGCGGCTGGCGGAAAACCCGGGAGACGGGCACCTGAAGCGCCAGCTGCTGCGGGTGTACCAGGCGGACATCAAGACCGTGGACGCCTTCTGCACGTCGCTGCTGCGGGAGAACACCCACCTCCTGGCCCGGGAGGGAGACCGGCACGCCCTGACGCCGGACTTCCGGGTGCTGGACGAGAGCGACGCCGCCCTCCTGCGGCGGCGGGTGCTGGACCGGGTGCTGGAGCGGTTTTACGAGGGGCTCACCCCCGGCGGAGAGCTTTTGGCGGACACCCTGGGGGCGGGACGGGACGACTCCCGCCTGGCCCAGCTGGTGCTGGAGCTCTACGGCAAGCTCCAGAGCCACGCCTACCCGGAGCGGTGGCTGGCGGAGAGCCGGGAGGCCTGGTCGCGCCTGGGGACCGCCTTTGACGGCACCCCCTACGCCGGGGAGCTGCTGGGCTTTGTCCGGCGGAAGGCCCTGCACTGGGCGGAGCTCCTGCGGCGCTCTGCGGCGCGGACGGAGGGGGACCCGGCGCTGGCCTCCGGCTATGGGGAGAAATTCCTCACCGCCGCCTGGGGCTTTCAGTCCCTGGGAGAGGCGGGGGCCTGGGAGGCCGCCCGCCGGGCGGCGATGGAGATCGACTTTCCCCGGCTGGCCACCCCCAGGGGCCGCAGGGACGATCCGGCGGTCGCCGCCCTGAAACAGGTCTGGGACGGCTGCAAGGCGGAGGCGAAGAAGCTGCTGAGCCTGCTGGACGTCAGCGGGGAGGAGGCCATGGAGGATCTGCGGGCCGCGGCTCCGGCCATGGAGGCCCTGCTGCGCCTGACGGAGGACTTCGGCCAGGCGTACCGGGCGGAGAAGCTGCGGCTGAACGGGCTGGACTTCTCCGACCAGGAGCACCTGGCCCTGGCGCTGCTGACGGGGCCGGAGGGCGGTCCCACGCCCCTGGGGGAACAGGCGGCGGGGCGGTACCGGGAGATTTTGGTGGACGAGTACCAGGACACCAACGAGGTGCAGAACGCCATCTTCCGGGCCGTCTCCAAGGACGGACAGAACCTCTTCACCGTGGGGGACGTGAAGCAGAGCATCTACCGCTTCCGCCTGGCGGACCCCACCATCTTCCTGGAGAAGTATGAGCGGTTCAAGCCCTGGGAGGAGGCCAAGGAGGGGGAGGAGCGGAAGATTCTCCTGTCCAAAAACTTTCGCTCCCGGCGGGAGATTCTGGACGCCGCCAACTTCATCTTCTCCAACATCCTCTCCCCGGAGATGGGGGAGATGGCCTACGGGGAGGATGAGGCGCTCCACTTCGGCGCGGCCTATTACCCGGAGCGGCGGGACTGTGAGACGGAGTTTCACCTCATCAACGCCCGCCAGCGGTCCGCGGAGAACGACCGCCCGGTGAAAAAGCTGACGGCGGAGGCCCGCTTTACCGCACAGCGCATCCGGCGGCTGCTGGACGAGGGCTATCCGGTCACCGGGGAGGACGGGACGCTCCGCCCCTGCCGGCCGGAGGATATCGTGATCCTCATGCGCTCCCCCGGCAGCCGTCTGGCCGCCTTTGCCCAGGCCCTGGCGGAGCGGGACGTACCCTGTTCCTTTGACGAGAGGCAGGACTTCTTTGAGACCATGGAGGTCTCGGTGATGTTGGCCCTGCTGTCCCTGGTGGACAACCCCCGGCAGGACGTGCCGCTGATCGCCGTGCTGCGCTCGCCCCTCTTCGGCTTTACGCCGGACCGGCTGTCGGAGATCCGGGGCGGGTGCCGGGAGGGGGATTTCTACGACGCGGTGAAGGCCGACGGCGGAGAGGACTGCGCCGCCTTTCTGGAGACCCTGGCCTCTCTGCGGCAGGCGGCCCGGGACATGGACGTTCACCGGCTGGTGTGGCACATCTACAATACGCTGAACGTTCTGGGCGTCTTCGGGGCCATGGACCGGGGCGCGGAGCGGCGGGAGAACCTCGTCGCCCTGAGCCGACAGGCGGAGCGGTTCGAGAGCGGCGGGTACCGGGGGCTGTTCGCCTTCGTCACCCACCTGCGGCGGCTGCTGGAGGCCGGGGAGGCCCCCGCGGCCTCCGCCTCCGCCGCGGCGTGCGGCGTGCGGATCATGAGCATCCACAAGTCCAAGGGGCTGGAGTTTCCCATCGTCATTCTGGCGGACCTGGACCACGCCTTCTCCCGGCAGGATTTTGACACGCCGGTGCTGGTCCACCCGGAGATGGGCCTGGGGCCCCGGCGGGTGGACCTGGAGCGGAAGATCCAGTACCCCACCCTGGCCCGGCGGGCGGTGGAGGAGAAGCTGCGGCGGGAGAACCTGGCGGAGGAACAGCGGATTCTCTACGTGGCCATGACCCGGCCCAAGGAGAAGCTGATCCTGGTGGACGCCATGTACCACGGGGAGGGACGGCTCCAGAAGCTCTGCGCCATGGCCTCCTGTCCGGTCCTGCCGGAGACGGCCGCGGCGGCCCGGAATTTCGGGGACTGGATTCTCCTGCCCCTGCTGTGCCGCCCGGAGGCCGCGCCCCTGCGGGCCCTGGCCGGGGCGGAGGCGGCGGAGCTCTGCGCCGGGAGCGACGCGCCCTGGCAGGTATTCGTCCACGACGGCGGGGACTTCCAGTCCGCCGCCGTGCCGGCCCGGCCGGAGGCGGCGGTGGAGGAGACCGGCAGCTTTGACCCCGGCCTGCTGGAGTTTACATACCCCTATGGCCGGGAGACCCGCCTCCCCGCCAAGATCACCGCCACCCAGCTCAAGGGACGGGCCCTGGACGAGGAGATCGCGGAGAACGCCGCCCGCACGCCCTATCTCCGGCCCCTGTCCCAGCCCAGATTCCGGCGGGAGAGCCGCGGGCTGACCCCGGCGGAGCGGGGCACCGCCACCCATCTGGTGCTCCAGTACCTGGACTTTGGGGACATGGACGCGGCGGCCCAGGTATCGGCCATGGCGGAGCGGGCGCAGCTGACGGCGGAGCAGGCCGCGGCGGTGGACGTCCCGGCCCTGGAGCGGTTTCTGGGCTCCCCCCTGGCGGAGGAGATCAGGAAGGGGAAAAACGTCCTGCGGGAGTATCCCTTTACCCTCCTGATGGACGCCCGGGACTACGATCCCCAGGCCGCCGCGGGGGAGGCCATGCTCCTCCAGGGCGTGGTGGACTGCTGCTTTGAGACGGACGCGGGGCTGACGGTGGTGGACTTCAAGACCGACCGTGTGGACACGGCGGAGGAGGTCCGGGCCCGGGCGGAGCACTACCGTCCCCAGCTGGAGGCCTACAGCCGGGCGCTGGAGCGGGTGCTGGAAAAGCCCGTGGCCAGAAGGGCGCTGTACTTCCTGCGCCCGGGAGAGACTGTAGAGGTGTAGAGATGGCGAGAGCAAGGATTACGGCGGAGCTGGCCTGTCCCGTGGAGCGGGTCTGGGAGACCGTGACGGACCTCACCCGCCAGGGCTGGCGGAGCGATGTGGAGCGGGTGGAGATCACCGGGGAGGGGACCTTTGCCGAGTATGCGGTCGGCGGCTGTGCCACCGACTTCACCGTCACCCGGCGGGAACCGCCCCGCCGCTGGGCCTTTGACCTGGAGAACGGGAATATCCGGGGCAGCTGGAGCGGGGAATTCCACCCCGCCGCCGGCGGCTGCACGGTGACCTTCACAGAGGACGTGACGCCGAAAAAGGCGTGGATGCGTCCCCTGGTGGGGCTGTACCTGAGACGGCAGCAGCGGCGGTATCTGGTGGACCTGAGACGGGCCCTGGGCCTGTGACGAAGAGCCCCGGCGGACAGATTGTCCGCCGGGGCCGTTTTGCGTATTTACCGCTCACACTTCCAATAGGCCACGCTGTAGGGGGGCAGCTGGCTGCCGCCGCCGAAGTCGTGGGGCGTTCCGGTAAGGAGGTCCACCGCCCGGCCGCAGCCGGCGTCGAAGTGGGCGGTGTAGGGCTGGCTATCGGCGTTTACTGCCACCAGCACCCGCTCGTTCTCCGTCCGGCGCTGGAAGACGGCCTGCCGGTTGGTGAGCACCAGGTCCCGGAAGTCCCCGAAGCACAGGGCCTCGCTCTCCCGGTGAGCCCGCGCCATGGCGGCGATCCGGTCTGTCAGCTCCGTCCACTGGGGGCCGTCGAAGCAGGGCCGCAGGGCGCCGTCCCCCTGGGACTTGTCCCCCAGGGCCCCCCACTCGCTGCCGTAGTAGAGGCAGGGGATGCCGGGCATACCGAAGAGGATGCCGTACATCAGGGGCAGGTGGGCGGGGTTCTGCAAAATGCTGGCCGCCCGGGTGACGTCGTGGTTGTCGGCGAAGCACAGCAGGTGTTTGCCCTTGTACAGCGTCCACGGCTCCGGGCCGAACTGGCGCTTGAGGCTGTGGACGATCTCAAAGAGGTTCATGGAGTTGAGGGCGGAGTAGAGGCCCTTGTAGCACTCGTAGTTGGTGCAGGAGTGGAGCATCCCGTCGTTGACCCACTGGTTGTAATCTCCGTGGAGGGTCTCCCCCAGCAGGAAAAACTCCGGCTTCAGCCCGTCACAGAACTGCCGCAAGCGGCGCAGGAAGTCCTTGTCCAGGCAGTAGGCCACGTCCAGCCGCAGTCCGTCGATGCCGAACCACTCCACCCACAGCCGGACGGACTCCAGCAGGTAGTCGATGACCGCCGGATTCCGCAGGTTCAGCTTCACCAGCTCGTAGTGGCCCTCCCAGCCCTCGTACCAGAAGCCGTCGTTGTAGTTGGAATTGCCGTCGAAATTGATGTGGAACCAGTCC
>CANRYZ010000029.1 GCA_947644365.1 uncultured Oscillibacter sp.
CCCGCTCGATCCGGTAGTCCACCGGCTTCTCCACGAACACGTCCTTCCCCGCCCGTGCGGCCTTGATGGCGTACTCCGCGTGGAGGTCCGTGGGGGAGCAGACCACGACGGCCCGAATCTCGGGGTCCTTGAGGATCACGTCCGCGTCCCTGACGGTGTTGGGAATCCGCAGGCGCCGGAGGAACGCCTCGGTCTCCCCGCTCATATAGGGGTCGGCGACGGTCTTGATCTCCAGCTCAGGGACAAATCTCGCGATGTTCTCCGCATGGACCCGGCCGATGCGGCCAGCGCCGATAATACCAATCTGAATGGTTTCCATAGGATTCTCTCCTTATTTCCCATCAAAGTTTCATAATGGCCTCCACCGCCTGGGCGGTGGTAGTCCTGGGGATCAGCTCAAAGCCCACCAGGCCGGTATAGCCGGTCTCCTCCAGGCAGGCCAGGATGTTGGGATAGTTCAATTCCCCGGTGCCGGGCTCGTGGCGGCCGGGGACGTCGGCCACATGAACGTGGCCAAACTGGTCCCCATAGGCCCGGATGCTGTCACAGACGCCGCCCTCGTTGAGCTGCATGTGGTACACGTCGTAGAGCACCTTGAGCTTCGGGCAGCCGATGAGCCGGGTCATCTCCGCCGCCGCGCGGGTGGAGGTCAGGAAGTTCCCCACATGGTCCGTGGTGACGTTCAGGGGCTCCAGATTCATCAGCACGCCGCTCTCCCCGGCGATCTTCGCGCACTCTCTCAGGGTGTCGAACATGGCGCAGAGCTTCACGGTATCGCTGAGGTCTTCACAGCGGTCGATAACCACGCCGCCCTCCCCCAGGCCGTTGGAGTGGATGGTGAGGGACCGGGCTCCCACCTTCTTCGCCGCCTCCACGGACCGGCGGAGAAAGGCCAGATACGCCTCCTTCTGACCGGGATCGATCAGGGAAAGCTCCGCGTCCCCGTTAAATCCGGCGATGCCGATTCCGGCGGACGAGGCCGCCGCCTTCACCGCGTCCAGATCCTTGTCCGCCCAGCTCCAAAACTCCACAAACTCGAAGCCGTCGTCCTTCGCCGCCTGAAACCGCTCCAGAAACGGGAGCTCACGGTACATCGGCTCGATACAGGCCGATTTCTGAAACACCATTTTCCAATCCTCCTCACGATCTCGTTCTCTCTGATTTGTGCTATGCACATCTTGATGTTATACACATGATAGCACATTTTGGCCGGTTGTCAACAGCGGAAAATTCGATTCATAAAAATTTATAGGACTGCCCAAAAACCGAGAGTTCTTTTTTGCGGATTGACAGAGAGAGCGTTTCCATATATGATAGATAATAGATTGTGCAATACACAACAGGAGGCAATTTCCATGGAAAGCAAACCGACAATCCAAATGGTGGCGGAGCTGGCGGGGGTCTCCCGGGGAACCGTGGACCGGGTTTTGAACGACCGCCCCCACGTAAACGAGGCGGTCCGCCAGCGGGTGCTGGCGGCCATGCGGGAGCTGGGGTACGTCTCCCCCCGGGAGGCCTACCGGCGGCAGGCCGAGGCGGCCCTCCGCCCGCTGACGCTGGGGGTCCTGCTGCCCAACTGGGAGGGGCAGTTCCGGGCCGAGGTGACCCAGGGCGTCCGCCAGGCCTGCGAGGAGCTGGAGGAGTCCCGGGTGCGGGTGCTGGTCCGGCGCTGTGAGACCGATCTGCCCCAGGAGGCGGCGGAGCTGCTGGAGGCTATGCGGGGCGAGGGGGCCCAGGGCTTCTCCATCTGCGCCGTCAACGACCCGGCCATCCGGGACTGGATCGCCGCCAGGATGGCGGAGGGGATTCCCTGCGTCACCTTCAACTCCGACCTGCCGGAGAGCGGACGGCTGTGCTTCATCGGCCAGAGCATCCGCCAGGCGGGCCGTGTGGCCGCCGGACTGCTCTGCAAATGCGTCTCGGGCCGGGGGCCCATCCTGGCTACTGCCGGAAACCTGAAGTTTGACGGCCACCGCCAGCGGCTGGACGGCTTCCGGGAGCGGCTGGGGGAGCTGGGCTTCCCGGCGGAGCAGGTGATGATCCGGGAGACCTTCAACGACTACGAGACCACCCTCCGGACAGTGGAGGAGGCGCTGGCGGAAGAGCCGGAGCTGCGGGGCGTCTATATGGCAAACCTCAGCGTCTCCGGCTGCTGCGCCGCCATCGCCCGGGCCGGAAAGACCAGCCGGGTCCACGTGGTCTGCCACGACGTCAACGAGAGCGTCCGGCAGCTCATCCGCTCCGGCGCCGTGGACTTCACCATCCCCCAGGATCTGCGGCGGCAGGGATACGCCCCCCTCCTGCTGCTGCGGGACCAGCTCCGGAAAAACAGGCCCCCGGCCCCCGGGCAGCAGCAGATCCACATCCTCTGCGCGGAAAATCTGGACGGCTGAGGGCGGAACCGGACATGGAGGACGGCGGTTTTGAAGCTGTTTCAAAACCGCCGTCCTTTTCCGCTACCGTATCCGTCTGATCCACGCGGCACGGCCGCAAGTCCGCCTGCCCGCGGGCCGTGTCGAAGCAGTTGAAGCCCGCCTCCAGGAAGGCGTCCGCCATCCGGCAGGTCTGGGGGACGTCCGCCTCGCCGTCCGCCATGGGCATATAATATTTGGAGTCCGCTTCAAGTCAAAAGGAAATCGCGACGCGGCCAAAATCTTCCCCCGCCGGCCGCCGGGTTGAAAACACCGCCGGAATGCAGTATACTGTATCTGTAAAATCCAGAACGCCCCATGGGGCCGTCCGCCCCGCCGGGGGGATATGCCGCTTTGTCAAATCCCGAAGGAGGCCGCTTTCATGGCAAAAATAGAGCCCGCCGCGCCGTCCCTGACCCTGCTCATCAAACCCGTTTCCGGGAGCTGCAATATGCGGTGCCGGTACTGCTTCTACGCCGACGAGGGCCAGAACCGCAATGCCGCGCTCATGGGCCGGATGTCCTCCGCCGTCCTGCACACGCTGGCGGACAAGGCCCTGGCGCACACCGGCGGGATCTGCACCTTTGCCTTTCAGGGGGGAGAACCCACGCTGGCGGGACTGGATTTCTTCCGGGATTTCTCCGATTATACCGCCCGGCACTCCGGCCGCGTCCGCTGCGCGGTCCAGACCAACGGCTATGCGCTGGACGAGGCGTGGGCCCAGTGGTTCTCGGAAAACCGCGTTCTGGTGGGCGTATCCCTGGACGGGCCCAAGGAGCTCCACGACCGTTACCGCCTGGACGCAGCGGGAAAGGGCACATATGCCCGGGTCACCGCCGCGCTTCGGATGCTGGAAAAATATCACGTGGAGTACAACGTGCTCACAGTGGTCTCCGCCGCCAACGTCCGCCGGGCCAGGCAGCTCTATGACTATTTCAAGAAAAACCGCTTCCGCTACCAGCAGTACATCGAGTGCCTGGACCCCATCGGCGAGGTCCCGGGCGGCCGCGACTACTCCCTGACCCCGGCCCGGTATGAAACCTTCTTAAAGACGCTGTTTGACGCCTGGTATCAGGACATGCGGGCAGGACGCTACGTCTATAACCGCTATTTTGAAAACCTGATGATGCTCTTAGACGGCCGGGAGCCGGAGAGCTGCAGCCAGAGGGGCGTATGCAGCCCCCAGTGGGTCGTGGAGGCGGACGGGTCTGTTTATCCCTGCGACTTCTATGCGCTGGACGAATGGAAGCTGGGCAATATCACGGAGGACAGCTTCGCGGACATGGAGGCCCGGCGGCAGGCCCTGGGCTTCATCCAGTGGTCGGAGCGGGTTCCGGAGGAGTGCGCCGCCTGCCGGTGGTACGCCCTCTGCCGGGGCGGCTGCCGCCGGAACCGGGAACCGGTGACCCGGGATGCCTCCGGCAAAAACCGCTTCTGCTCCGCTTACCGGGGCTTTCTGGAGTACGCCTATCCCCGCCTGCTGGAAATTTACCATTCCCACTACCGCAGTCCCCAGGGCCGATGAACCAACACGGCTCCATCCGGAAAGGCCCCCAAATCCGACGAAATGAACCCGGCAAACCGAACGGTCCGGCGTCTGTCTATCACAGGCGCCGGACCGCTTTTTCTATGTATCGCAATCTCCCGGTCTCACAGTACCGCCACGCCCGCCTGGGAGAGGGATTTCATCACCGAGCTCTCCAGCCCGCCGTCGCTGATTACGATGTCCACCTGACTGGAGGCAATGTTGCGGGCCGCCCGGGCGGCGTTGACCTTACTGTGGTCCATGAGCACCACCAGCTTGTCGGAACACTTTCTCAGCGTCAGAAACAGCGCCGCCGAGTGGGCGGAGCAGCAGACAAAGCCGTAGTCCGAACGGTAGCCGTCCGTCCCCAGGAAGGCAAAGTCGAAGTGCAGCTGATTCAATCCGTCAAATACCTTGGGGCCGCTGGCGCGGATGTCGTTGGTGTTCACCTCGCCGCCCAGGATCGTAGCCTCAATATTGGGAAACTTGGACAGCTCCAGCGCCGTCACCAGCCCGTCGGTAAACACCTGGAGAGGGATGTCGGGAAGGACCTTGCACAGCTCCGTGCAGGTGGACCCGGAGCCCACGAAGAGCGCGTGGTTCGGCCCTAGGAGCCGCGCCGCCTTCTCCGCGATCAGCTTTTTCTCCCCGATGTGCTTGGCGGAGCGCGTGTAGAAATTATCAACGGTGCCGATGGCCGCGGGCAGGGATTTCGCCCCGCCGTGAACGCGGATAATCTGCCGGGTGGAATCCAGGTATTTCAGATCCTTTCGAAGCGTAACGTCCGACACGTCCGGAAAGTGCATTTTCAAAGTGGAAACGCTGATTTTCCCTTCCCGATTGATCAGGTCGACGATCTCCTGCCTGCGTGTATCCAAAAAATCATTCCCCCTCTTCTATTTACGTAAGCTAAAATACCACATTTATTTTTACAAATCAAGGAAAAAATTGTTGACTTTTGTCAAACCCTGTGTTATATTAAATGCGTGGTTTCGAAACGGAAGATTTAATTACTTATCGAAACAATTTTTTCGTCCGCGCCACCTCCGTATTTATCAGGCGGAACGCCTCATAAATAAAAACAAATTATAGGAGTGAGATCAGATGAAAAAGAAGTTCCTTGCAGCGCTGCTGGCTCTCGTTATGGTGATTTCTATGGCCGGCTGCGGCAACTCCGGTTCCGCGCCCAGCTCCACACCCGATCCCAATCCCAGCACCACTCCTGCCGACGCCGGCGCCAAGAAAGAGTACGGCGTGCTGAAAATCGGCATGATGCCCTTCGGCATCAACGTCCCCGCCCAGCGGGCCATGGACGAGGGGTATTTCGAGGAGCTGGGCCTGAACGTGGAGTTCTACATGTTCGCCAACGGCGCCGGCATCAACGAGGCCCTGGCCGCCCAGGAGGTGGACGTGGGCGTTTCCGGCCTGGCCATGATCTTCTCCCTGGCCAGCGGCACCTGCAAGATGATCGCCGAGGGACAGGTCTCCAGCGCCATGGGCGTATACGTCCGGCCCGACAGCCCCATTCTGGACCACTCTCAGGTGGTGGACGGCCAGACGATCTACGGCTCCGCCGACACCATCAAGGGCATCACCGTCCTGGGGCAGACCGGAACCTCCTCTCAGTACAACCTGGACGGCTGGCTGGGGATGTTCGGCCTGACGGAGGCGGACATCGAGTTCGTCAACGTGGGCCTGGGCACCGATCTGACCGCCTTCGTCAGCGGTGAGGGCGACGCCATCGCCGCCTCCCGCCCTTACACCTTCCAGCTGGAGTCCGAGGGCTATGTCAACGCCGGCAACTTCGAGCAGACCACCGACACCGTCCTCACTGACGTCATCGTGGCCCGCAACGAGATCGTCGAGACCCGCCGCGAGGAGCTGGTCCTGTTCCTGCAGGCCTATGAGAGGGCCCTGGAGGAGGTGGCTGGCGACGAGGACCTGCGCTATGAGCTCTCCATGAAGTATTTCGCCGACAACGGCCGCAATTACTCCGAAAACGATATGCGCAATGAGATGAAGGTCAACGACTACGTGACCACCGCCTACATGACCGACAGCGGCTACGCCTACGGCAACGCCATGCTCCGCATCGGCGACTTCTACACCGCCTGCGGTCAGATCGAGGAGGCGAACCTCCCCAACGTGGCCGCCTCCTTTGATCCCTCCATCATCCAGGAGGCCCTGGGGATCACCTTCAACGTCGCCGGCTGACATCTGCCGCTTCAAACACTTCGGCATGGGGCCGCCGGCCCCATGCCGAAAAATATATCAGCCAGGGGGTAAAGTGGAGAATGAAACACAAAACGCTGAAACAAAACAGGAAGTGGAAGTACACGCTCTTGTCGGTCTGCTCCATCGCGGTCTTCCTGCTCATCTGGTATATCTGCACGGATGTGCTCCATCTGACCACGCCGACCACGCTGCCCAGTCCTGTAAAGGTCTTTCAGACCTTCTTCGATAAATTCGTCAATACCAAGCCCGACGGGGCCACGCTGCAAACCCATACGCTGGAGAGCATGAAGGTCGCCCTGTCCGGGTATTTCATCGGCGTGGTGATCGGAGTCCCTCTGGGGATCGCCATGGCCTGGTTCAAGCCCGTGGACTACTTTGTAACGCCGCTGTTCGACCTGCTGCGCCCGGTGCCCGGCATCGCCTGGCTGCCGGTGATGATCGTGCTGTTCGGCATCGGCCTGCTGTCGAAGGCCATGGTGATTTTCCTGTCGGCGTTCATCGCCTGCGTCATCAACTCCTACTCGGGCATCAAGAACACCAAGCCGGTGCATTTGTGGGTGGGACAGACCTTCGGCGCCAGCAACCTCCAGCTCCTCTTCCGCATCGCCATTCCCACCGCTCTGCCCATGATCTTCACCGGACTGAAAGTCGCCCTGGGCGCCTCCTGGAACGCCCTGATTGCCGCGGAGCTGCTGGCCTCCACCAAGGGCCTGGGCTTCATGATCAACCAGGCCCGGGGCATCTACCGGCCGGACATCATCCTGGTGGGCATGATCGCCGTGGGCATCACCGGCGCGCTGCTGGGCTGGCTCATTGAGCTGCTCCAGCACATCTTCATCAAGCAGGGGTGAGCGGAATGAAAAAGAAAAAGCTGAACATCACGCGCGCCGCCGTCGGCGCCCTGGCCATCCTGTGCTTCCTGTGCCTGTGGTTCTGGGCCACCCGGGAGGGCACTCCCCTGGGCAGGCTGATGCCCAACCCCGCCCAGGTCTTCCTGCGGCTGGTGGAGACCACCCATACCAAGGTGGGGCCTCTCACCATCTGGGGCCATATGCTCAACAGCCTCCGCCGGGTGCTGGTGGGCTTCTGCATCGCCTCCGGCAGCGGCATTCTGCTGGGACTCGCCATGGGCTGGAACCGGACCATCGAGGCCCTGCTGCGGCCCATCTTCGAGCTGCTGCGGCCCATCCCTCCCCTGGCGTGGATCTCTCTGGCCATCGTGTGGTTCGGCCTGGGCGAGGGCGGCAAATACTTCATCATCTTCGTCTCCGGCTTTTCTAACGTCACCATCAACGTATACACCGGCGCCAAGGCGGTAGACCCCGAGCTCATCGGCGCCGCCAAAATGCTGGGCTGTTCCGACCGGCGCATTTTCACCTCCATCGTCATCCCCTCCTCCGTCCCCTATATCTTCACCGGGCTTCAAATCGCCATCTCCAGCAGCTGGGCCGCCGTGGTGGCCGCCGAGATGGTGCGCTCCACCAACGGCATCGGCTGGATGATCACCGCCGGCCAGGGCATCGGCGACATGGAGCAGATCATGGTGGGCATCATCGTCATCGGCGTGGTCGGCTTCTTGCTGTCTACTTTTATGAGAGGAGTAGAGTCTAAGCTGTGCGCTTGGAGTCGTGTGCAGGATTCATGAACAAAGTGATTCAATGTGAGCATATTTCCAAAACCTTCCCGTCCGCCAACGGCGATTTTCAGGTCATCGGAGACATCAGCATCGAGGCCGAGCGGAACGAGATCCTGGTCCTGTTCGGGCCGGGCCAGTGCGGAAAGACCACGCTTTTGAAGGTCATCGCTGGCCTGGAGCCCGCCACCTCCGGGTCCATCCGCATCAACGGAAAAGAGAAGACCAAACCGGGGCCCGAGTGCGGCCTGGTATACCAGACCACGGCCCTGTTTCCCTGGCTGACCACCATGGGCAACGTGGAATACGGCCCCAAGGTCCGGGGCGTCCGCAAAAAAGAACGGCGGGAGCGGGCCCAGCGCTACATCGACCTGGTGGGCTTGAAGGGCTTTGAGCGCTCCTTCCCCATCCAGCTCTCCGGCGGTATGCGCCAGCGCGTCGGCATCGCCCGGGTCTACTGCAACGAGCCGGAGGTCATGCTGATGGACGAGCCCTTCGGCCATCTGGACGCCCAGACCCGGTATCTGATGCAGCAGGAGCTGGAGCGCATCTGGGAGGCGGAGAAGCGGACCATTATCTTCGTGACCAACAACATCGAGGAGGCCCTGTACCTGGCTGACCGCGTGCTGGTCATGACCAACTGTCCCGCCGCCATCAAGCGGGAGTTCAAGATCGGCCTTCCCCGCCCCAGAGACTACACCGACCCGGAGTTCCTGCGGCTGCGGCAGGAGATTACGTCCATCGTGGACCCCGCGGAATAGGGAGGGAACGCACATGGCAAATGAGTATAAGGTTCAGGTGAACCACCTGACCAAGCGGTTCGGAGACCTGCTGGTTCTGGACGACATCTCCTTCAACGTAAAGGAGAACGAGTTTTTGTGCATCGTGGGCCCCACCGGTTGCGGCAAGACCACCTTTCTGAACAGTCTGAGCAAGCTGTACGACATCACGGCCGGCGAGATCCTCATCAACGGCGAGCCGGTGGACCTGAAAAGGCACAATATCGCCTATATCTTCCAGGAGTATTCCAACATGCCCTGGCTGACCATCCGCCAGAATGTGGAGTTCGGCCTGCGCATCAAGAAGCTGCCGGAGGCGGAGATCCGGGAGCGGTCGGACTATTTCCTGGACATGGTGGGGCTGACAAAATTTCAGGACTACTACCCCAGGCAGCTCTCCGCCAGCATGCTCCAGCGGGCCGCCATCGCCCGGGCCTTCGCGGTGAAGCCGGAGGTGCTTCTCATGGACGAGCCCTATGGGCAGCTGGACATCGAGCTCCGCTTCAAGCTGGAGGACGAGCTCATCCGCCTCTGGCGGGAGGTCGGCACCACGGTCATCTTCATCACCCACAATATCGAGGAGGCGGTCTATCTCAGCGGCCGGATTCTGGTCCTGACCAACAAGCCCACGAAGATCAAGGCCGAGATCCCCAACGACCTGCCGCGGCCCCGCGATATTGCCGATCCCAATTTCGTCGCGCTTCGCAATCAGGTCACAGAGCTGATCAAGTGGTGGTGATCCGCCGTGCGGTCCCAGAGCCTGACCCAGAATCATAACTTGGAGGCAGCGATATGAGCCAAAAACCCAATATTCTCTTTTTTCTCACAGACGACCACGGCGCATGGGCCCTGGGCTGCGCGGGAAATTCTGAGGTAAAGACGCCGAATCTGGACCGAATTGCCCGGGAGGGCACCCGGTTCGACAACTGCTTCTGCGCCTCGCCGGTCTGCTCTCCCGCCCGGGCGTCCATCTTTACGGGAAAGATCCCCTCCCAGCACGGCATCCACGACTGGCTGGCCAAGGGCCACCTGGACAGCCAGGAGGCCCTGAGCGTCCAGCTGAAGGAGGCCTTCCAAAATCCGGACGCCCCCTGGTACTACAACTGGCCCAGAGACCAGCTCAGCGGAGACTACGCCATCCGATACCTGGACCGCCACCGGACCTTTACCCAGGTGCTGGCGGACCACGGCTACCAGTGCGGTCTCAGCGGAAAGTGGCACATGGGGGACAGCTTTCACCCCCAGGCCGGGTTCACCTTCTGGCGGACCACGGCCATGGGCGGCGACAACTACCGCTATCCCGTGGTGCTGGAAAACGGAAAAATGGTGCTGAAAGAAGACCGGTACATCACAGACGTCATCGCCGAAAACGCCATGGACTTCCTGGACCAGCGGGACCGCGGAAAGCCCTTCTACCTCTCGGTCCACTTCACGGCCCCCCACTCCCCCTGGGCGGCGGAGCACCACCCCCGGGAGTACATCGACCTGTACCGGGACTGTCCGTTTCTCTCCACGCCCAACGTGCCCCCTCACCCCTGGGCCCCCAACGGGAAAAAGACCCTGGCCCAGTGGAACAGCGAGCCCCACAACGGCATCCGCTTCAGCGGTGCCCACTACGGCCCCATCCCGGAGACCTGGCAGGAGCACCGGCGGGAGAGCCTCACCGGCTACTACGCCGCTATCACCGCCATGGACCACGCCGTGGGCGAGATCCTGGCAAAGCTGGAGGCCGAGGGCACTCTGGACAATACGCTGGTCATTTTCAGCGGCGACAACGGCATGAATATGGGGCACCACGGCATCTGGGGCAAGGGCAACGGCACCAATCCGGTGAACATGTACGACTCGGCCGTGAAGGTGCCGGGGCTGTTCCGCCTGCCCGGCACTGTGCGGCAGAACGCGGTCAGCCACGAGATGGTAAGCCACTACGACTTCTACGAGACCATCCTGGACCTGGCGCACATCCCCTTTGAAAAACCGGCGGACATGCCCGGCGTCAGCTTCGCCCCCCTGCTGACGGGAGAGCGGCAGCGGGTCCGGGACAGCGTGGTGATCTTCGACGAGTACGGCCCCTGCCGCATGATCCGCACCCAGAGATGGAAGCTGGTGGTGCGCGTTCCCGACGGCCCCAATGAGCTCTACGACCTCATCGGCGACCCCGGCGAGGAGGTCAACCGCTTCGGCGACCCCGCCTGCGGGGACATTGTCCAAGCTCTCAGCGCCGGCCTGGAGGATTGGTTCCGCCAGTATGTGGACCCCGCCTTTGACGGAAGCCGGGAGGCGGTCTGCGGCCGCGGCCAGCTCACCAGCCACTCGTTCCAGTGAGAGGGGGCGGGCATATGCGCTGTTTTATCGCCATCGACTCCGGCGGAACCAAAACCGACGCCGTGCTCCTGGATGAGACCGGCCGCCTCCTCTCCCGCTCCCTGACCCAGGGCTGCAACGCCATGGACATCGGCATCGATGAGGCTTGCCGCCGCCTCCTGTCCGTGGTGCAGGGCCTGGCGGACCAGGTGCCGCCCGGCGGAACCCTCGCCGCGCTGTACAGCGGCGTCGCCGCCACGGACTATTTCCAAGGCGCGCTGGGCGACTTCATCCGCCCCCGCTTCCCCGGCGTCAAAATGCGCTTTGAGGATGACGCGGTCAACCTGATCTCCGGCGCCCTGGGGCACCGGAACGGCTGCTGCATCATCGCCGGCACGGGCTCCTCCCTCTATGCCCGCATCGACGGAGAGATCATCCACCTGGGCGGCTGGGGCTACCTCATCGACACTGGGGGAAGCGGCTACGCCATCGGCCGGGACGCGCTTCTGGCGGCCTTCCGCTTCCGCGACGGCAGAGACGGGAAGACCCTCCTCTACGACCTGATCCGGGAGCAGATGGGAATGCCGCCGGAGGAGAACATCCCCGGCATCTATGCCGGCGGACGGCCCTACATCGCCTCCTTCGCCCGCACGGTGTTCCAGGCGCGGCGCCGGGGCGACGAGGCCGCGGAGCGCATCTTTCAAAAGGCGGTCCACGCCCTGGCCGAGCTGACCTATGCCGCGGAGCGGCACTTCCAGGGCCCCTACGACGGCGTTTTAGGCGGCGGCATCTTTGCGGCCTTCCCCGAGTACGCCGAGGCGCTGAGGGCCCAGGCCTCCCCCCTGGCAAGCCTGACGCGCACGGAGGTCCCGCCGGTGCTGGGGGGCGTCATCGAGGCCCTGTGGGAGGGCGGCATCGACGTCACGCCCCAGATCCGCCGGCGGTTCCTGGAGGACTACGCACGGCAAATCTGATTCGGACCAAGCCTCCATTGCGCCGGCGCCCGCCGGCGCAATGGGATTTCGTCCGCTGCAATGGAGGAATTTTATGGAAATGCCAGCCACGCCCCGCGGGCTGAACGCCTATCTGAACCGGCGCTTCACCTGCAGCTGCGGCAGAGAACACTACGCTCCGCTGAAATTCGTCAGCATCCGGGAAAACGCCCTGGAGGACCTGCCCGGATTCGCGGGTCAATTCCGCAGCCTGTACCTGATCAGCGATCACACCACCTATGAGATCGCCGGAAAGCGCTGCATGGAGATCCTGGCGGCCAGCGGCGTCAAGGCCCGCATAGCGGTGCTGGAGCACACCGGCTTCGACGAGGCCACCGTGGGAGAGCTCCTCATCCGCATGCCGGACGACTGCGACCTGATGGCGGCGGTGGGCACCGGCGCCATCAACGACATGACCCGCTATTTCAGCTTCCGCATGGGCCGCCCCTTCATAACCGTGGCCACCGCCGCGCCCATGGACGGGTTCGCCTCCAGCCTGGCGGTGCTGAACGTCAACGGCCTCAAAACCAGCGTCGAGGCCCACACGCCCTCCGCCATCTTCGGCGACACGAACATCCTCCGCGGCGCGCCCTACTCCATGATCGCCGCCGGGCTGGGAGACCTGCTGGGCAAGTCCACCTGCCTGTGCGACTGGAAGCTGGCGCGGCTCATCACCGGTGAGCACTACTGCGAAAATACCGTCCGCCTGGTGGAAAGCTGCGTGGACGGCGTCCTGCGGGACGCCGGAAGCGCCCGGGACCGGGACCCCAAGGTTCTGGGCAGCATCATGGAGGGACTGGTGCTCACCGGCGTGGCCATGAGCCTGTACGGAAACTCCCGCCCCGCCTCGGGCTGCGAGCACCACATCTCCCATTACTGGGAGATGATGTTCGAGCAGCAGGGCCGCCGCCCCGTCCCCCACGGCACGCAGGTGGGCGTGGGGACCGTGCTGATTCTAAAGCTCACGGAGGCGCTCCGGGCCGCGGAGGTGGACTTCGCGGCGGCCCGCCGGGCCGCCGCGGCCTATGACCAGGCCGCCTGGGAGGCGGACGTCCGCAGGGCTTACGGCCCCGCCGCACAGGGCGTCATCGACATGGAGGCGCGGGCACAAAAAAATAAGACCTCCGCCCGGCTGGAGCGCATCGGCGTCATGGAGGCCCGCTGGCCGGAGATCCTCTCTCTGCTGGAGGCCCTCCCCGCCTCCGAGACGGTGGCCGGCCTGCTGCGGTCTTTAAACTCCCCCTGTCTGCCCCGGCAGATCGGCGTGGACGAGGGGCTGCTGCGGGATACGCTCCTCTTCTGCAAGGAGGTCCGCGCCCGGTATACCATTCTACAGATGATTTGGGACCTGGGACTTCTGGAGCCGCTCTCCGACCAGGTGATCCGGGACCTGCGATGATCTTCCTGCTGGTATTTGCGGTATGCTTTTTCTCCTGCGCCGCCGGGGCCATCTGCGGCATCGGCGGCGGAGTTATCATCAAACCGGCGCTGGACGCCATCGGCATCATGGACGTGTCCACCATCAGCTTCCTCTCCGGCTGCACCGTCCTGGCCATGACCGCCTACTCGGTCGTCCGGTCCAAGCTGAGCGGCAGCTCCCGGATCGACCAGTCAACAGGCGTTCCCCTGGCGCTGGGCGCGGCGGCCGGCGGCATTCTGGGAAAGAACCTGTTCCAGATCATCCGCGCCATGAGCCCCAACGCCGGCCGCGTAGGCGCGGTCCAGGCGGCGTGCCTGCTGGCCGTGACCCTGGGCACGCTGTGCTACACCCTCCGCAAGGACAGGATCGCCACCCGCCGCGTAACCCGGACCCCCGTATGCGTCCTCATCGGCCTGACCCTGGGCGCTCTGTCCGCGTTTCTCGGCATCGGCGGCGGGCCCATCAATCTGGTGGCGCTGTTTTTCTTTTTCTCCATGGACACGAAAACCGCGGCGGAGAACTCTCTGTATATCATCCTCTTCTCCCAGGCCGCCAGTCTGGCCGCCACTCTGGCGACCCGGACGGTGCCCGCCTTCTCCCCCGGAATGCTGGTCCTGACGGTGGGCGGCGGCATTGCCGGCGGGATCTGCGGCCGGAGCGTCAACCGGCGCCTGAGCGGCCCCGCAGTAGACCGGCTGTTTGTGGGTCTCATGGTGCTGATGATCGCCATCAATATGTACAACATCCACCAGTTTCTGGCATAGGGCCGCCTGGCAGTTTTCTATCCGCAACCACTCTCCCCTCATCAATGAACGGCGGCGTCTTTGCGCATACGCGCAAAGACGCCGCCGCTTCTGGCGTATCATACGCCTCTTCCGGTCTCCTCCGGGACGCTCCCCACGAGGTTGGTATAGCCGTTGAGATATGCGTCCACCTCCGCCGCGGCCGCACGGCCCTCGGCGATGGCCCACACCACCAGGGACTGGCCCCGGCGCATATCTCCGGCGGCAAAGACCCTCTCCACATTGGTGGCAAAGCTCCCCGCCGCCGTGGAGACCGTCTGCCCGTACTCCACCCCGAAGGCCTCGCACACCGCGCCGCCGCACCCGGCAAAGCCCGTAGCGGCAATCAACATGGAACAGGGAAGGGTCTCCCCCTCCGTGGTCGCCACGCCGGTGAGGGCGCCGCCCTCCTCCGTCAGCTCCCGAACCCGCGTTCCGAAGCGCCGGGGATCGCTCCCCAGAACGGCCAGCGCCTCCTCGTGGGCATAATCCAGAGGGAGCCTGCCGCCGTGCAGGTAATCCTCCATGGGACGGCGCACCAGCTGGACGACGGACCGGCATCCCTGCCGGAGGGCGGCGGCCAGGCAGTCGCCGGCGGTGTCGCCGGTGCCTACGATGACCACATCCCGCCCCTGCGCCGTGGGGACCCGGGGCTCCAGGCCGAAGTGCTGGCGCTCCACGGCGGCCTTCAAAAATTCCGTTCCGTAATAAATCCCAGAGGTAATCCCCTCCGTATTCACCCCCAGAGGCCGGGGACGCTCCGCGCCGCAGCAGAGGATCACCGCGTCATACTCCCGAAGCAGGCGGGCCGCCACAGCCGGGTCCGCCGCGTCTACTCCTGTGACAAAGCTGACGCCCTCGTCGCACATCAGGTCCACCCGGCGCTTTACCACCGCCTTGGGCAGTTTCATGTTGGGGATGCCGTAGGTCAGAAGGCCCCCGGGCCGCGCCTCGCGCTCAATCACCGTAACGGAGTGGCCCCGGTGGTTCAGCTGGTCCGCCGCCGCCAGGCCCGCCGGGCCGGAGCCCACCACGCACACGCTCTTCCCAGACCACTGGGGCGGACGGCGGCGCCGCACCGCCTTGGCGGCAAAGGCGTCCTCAATGACGCTGAGCTCATTTTCCCGGATCGTGACGGCGTCGCCGTAGATCCCGCAGATGCAGGCCCGCTCGCAGGGGGCGGGACAGACCCGGCCCGTAAACTCCGGAAAGTTGTTGGTTTTCAGCAGGCGGCTCAGGGCGTGGGCGGGGTTCCCCGCCCAGATCATATCGTTCCACTCGGGAACGAGGTTGTGAAGGGGGCAGCCGAAGGTGCTTCCCTCCCACTGGATGCCGGACTGGCAGTAGGGCACGCCGCAGTCCATGCACCGCGCGCCCTGCTCCCGCCGGGCCCCAGGCCGCAGGGGGATGTGAAAGGGCTCCCAGTCCCGCACCCGCTCCTCCGGCGGACGGCTGGCGGTCTCCTGCCGCTCATACTCTAAAAATCCTGTGGTCTTTCCCATATCAGCCAACCTCCTCAACCCCGTGTAACCGTATAAAAGGCCTCGATCTCCGCCTGCTCCCGGGCCATGCCCCGCTCCTCACACTGGGCCATGGCCCGGATCATCCGGTCATAGTCCCTGGGCAGAACCTTCTTGAAGCAGGGGACGTAGGACTGGAAGGCCGCCAGAATCTTCTTCCCCCGGGGAGACCCCGTGGCGGCCACGTGCTCTTCAATGAGGGCCCGGAGCTCCGCGATGTCATGCTGCTCCGTCAGCTCGTTGGTGAGGACCTGCTCCTTGTTGAGCCGGAGATAGAGGTCGTGCCGCTCGTCCAGCACATAGGCCACGCCGCCGCTCATGCCCGCGGCGAAGTTCTTTCCCGTGGGTCCCAGGATCACCACCCGGCCCCCGGTCATGTACTCGCAGCCGTGGTCTCCCACGCCCTCCACCACGGCGGAGGCCCCGGAGTTGCGGACGCAGAACCGCTCTCCCGCGCAGCCGTTGATAAACGCCTTGCCGCCGGTGGCGCCGTAGAGGGCCACGTTGCCGGCGATGATGTTCTCCCCGGGTTTGAAGGCGCTGTCCCTGGGAGGATAGAGCACGATCTTGCCGCCGGAGAGGCCCTTGCCGAGCCCGTCGTTGCAGTCGCCCTCCAGCACCAGGGTCAACCCCCTGGGAATGAAGGCCCCAAAGGACTGACCGCCGCCGCCCCGGCAGGTGATTACATAGCTGTCCTCCGGCAGGCTGTCTCCCCAGGCCCGGGTGATCTCGGACCCGAAGAGCGTGCCGAAGGCCCTGTCTGTGGAGGTGACCGCCAGATCCAGCCGGCCGCTCTTTTTGCTCTTCAAAGTCTTGCCGAACGCCTCCAGCAAAACGCCCATGTCCGCCGTCCGCTCCAGGTGGAAGTCGTAGGCCGCGGCGGGGTTGAAGTGGGGCACATGGTCCCCATAGGGGTTTTTCAGAAGGCCGCTGAGGTCCAGCGTCTCCGCCCGGCGGGTCACCAGCTTCTCCCGGACCCGCAGCAGGTCGCACCGGCCCACCAGCTCGTCCACCGTGCGGACACCCAGCCTGGCCATGTACTCCCGCAGCTCCCGGGCCACAAAGTACATGAAATTCACCACGTACTCCGGCTTGCCGGAAAAGCGCTTCCGGAGCTCCGGGTCCTGGGTGGCGATGCCCGCGGGACAGGTATCCAGGTTGCAGGCCCGCATCATGCAGCATCCCAGGGTCACCAGGGGCGCCGTGGCAAAGCCGAACTCCTCCGCCCCCAGCATACAGGCGATGGCCACGTCCCGGCCCGTCATCAGCTTGCCGTCGGCCTCGATGACCACCTGGCTCCGGAGGCCGTTTTGAATCAGGGTTTGGTGCGCCTCCGCCACGCCCAGCTCCCAGGGCAGCCCCGCCCCGTGGATGGAGCTGCGGGGCGCCGCGCCGGTGCCGCCGTCGTGGCCGGAGATCAGCACCACCTGGGCCCCGGCCTTGGCAACGCCGGCGGCAATGGTGCCCACCCCCGCCTCGGATACCAGCTTGACGCTGATCCGGGCATGGCGGTTGGCGTTTTTCAGGTCGTAGATCAGCTGGGCCAGGTCCTCGATGGAGTAGATGTCGTGGTGGGGCGGCGGAGAGATCAGGGTCACGCCGGGGGTGGAGCACCGCGTCCTGGCGATCCAGGGGTAGACCTTCTTCCCCGGCAGGTGGCCGCCCTCGCCGGGCTTGGCCCCCTGGGCCATCTTGATCTGAATCTCCCTGGCGCTGGCCAGGTACTCCCCGGTGACGCCGAAGCGGCCGGAGGCCACCTGCTTGATGGCGGAGCAGCGCTCGTCTCCCAGGCGGTCCGCGGCCTCGCCGCCCTCGCCGGAGTTGGATTTTCCCCCGATGCGGTTCATGGCCACGGCCATGCACTCATGGGCCTCCTGGGAGATGGACCCATAGCTCATGGCTCCGGTCTTGAAGCGTTTGACGATGCTCTCCGCCGGCTCCACCTCCTCCAGAGGAACGCCGCCGTTCTCGTCAAACCGGAAGTCCAGCAGGCCGCGGAGGGTGTGGGGCTTGTCGGCGAAGTCCACCAGGGCGGAATACTCCCGGAATGTCTCGTAGCTCCCCTCCCGGGCGGCCTTTTGCAGAAGGAGGATGGTCCGGGGCCCGTACATGTGGTCCTCCTTGTCCGGGCCGGAGCGGAGCTTGTGGCCGCCCATGGAGTCCAGGGTGCCGTCGCACCCCAGGCCCAGGGGATCGAAGGCCTGGCTGTGGTTCCACTCCACCCCCTCGCCGATCTCGGCCAGGCACACGCCGCCCACCCGGCTGACTGTATTGGTAAAGTATTTGTCGATCACGGCCTTGTTGATGCCCACGCACTCAAAGATCTGGGCCGACTGGTAGGACTGGATGGTGGAAATGCCCATTTTGGAGGCGATTTTCACAATGCCGTGGAGGATGGCGCCGTTGTAGTCGTTCACCGCCGCGCCGGGGTCCTTGTCCAGCAGGCCCAGGGCCACCAGCTCCTCCACGCACTCTTGGGCCAGGTACGGGTTGATGGCCTGGGCCCCGTAACCCAGGAGGGTGGCGAAGTGGTGCACGTCCCGGGGCTCGGCGCTCTCCAGCACCACGGAGACGGCGGTGCGCTTCTTGGTGCGGACCAGATACTGCTCCAGGGTGCTCACCGCCAGCAGAGAGGGAATGGCCACGTGGTTCTCGTCCACGCCCCGGTCCGAGAGAATGACGATGTTGGCCCCCTTCTTGTAAGCCCGGTCCACATTCACCAGGAGGCGGTCCAGGGCGTTCTCCAGCGGGGAGCCCTTGTAGTACAGTAAAGACACCGTCTCCACGTGGAAGCCGGGGCGGTCCATGTGGCGGATCTTCAAAAGGTCCACAGAGGTGAGGATGGGATTTTGGATCTGGAGCACGGTGCAGTTGGCGGCCCTCTCCTCCAGCAGATTGCCGCTGGGGCCCACATAGACGGTGGTATCGGTGACGATCTCCTCCCGGATGGCGTCGATGGGGGGATTGGTCACCTGGGCGAAGAGCTGCTTGAAGTAGTTGAA
>CANRYZ010000030.1 GCA_947644365.1 uncultured Oscillibacter sp.
TCTGCCGGCTGCGTCTGACAGCGTACCTCGATGGGGCGCTCTGCCGCATCTGCGACTTCCTCCGAGGTTGTTTTGCTGCTTTGACGCATCGTCCCTAGCGTCTCTTCCCGCGCTTCGCGCCTGGCCTGGCACGTTTGGGCAAGTCTGCCCTCCTACCGCCGGTAGACGAACCCTCTTCCCCGCACGGTGGAGACTAGGCGCGAAGCGCGGGAAAAGAAGAACGTCTATGCGTCCACGCATCAAATTTCCTGAGCGCCCTTCCATCGAAGCGCGAGGCTTCCGCGACCACCAAAAGCGCCTCTCTTTTCTCTTCCACCGTGCACGGCGCATTCTCTTTTCTCTGGCAAGACAGAGAAAAGAGAATGGGGGGTGCATTCCCAGCACGGGCAAAGCCCGTGCGCCGTCCCGCGCCCGAGGCGCGACGCCCCTCGTCCCCGGCCCGTGGCCGGTTTCCCCCGTCCCCACCCGCGGCGGGTCCAGCCTCATATGCCCCGCATATCAAACGCCGGCGTATACTCCTCCCGGGCGGAGGTCCGCTCCTGCGTATATCCGCCGGTGATCCCGCAGTTGGCCATATACTCCTCCGCCGCGCGGTACTCCCCCCTCGTCACATGGCGGGCAAGCCGCCCCTCTGCCCCTGGCTGGGGCGTGTACTGGCTCATGAGGGAGAACAGCACCTCCCCGGGGCGGAAGGTCTCCGCCACCCAGTCGATCACCCGCCGGGTGTTCTCCAGCTCTCCCGGCAGAATCAGGTGCCGGATCAGCACGCCGGATCTCAGCGCTCCGCCCTCCATCCGGTACGGCCCCGTCTGGCGGAACATCTCCAGGATGGCGGCGGCGGCCCAGTCAAAATAGTCCGCCGCCCCGGAGTACCGCTCCGCCGTCTCCCGCAGGGCGTATTTCAGGTCCGGCAGGTACACCTGTACCTTTCCCTCCAGCAGCCGCAGTGTCTCCGGCCTCTCGTAGCCGCCGGAGTTCCACACCACCGGCACCGGCCAGGGCTCCTCCCCCAACGCCTCCAGAATGGCGGGAGTGAAATGGGTAGGGGTCACCAGATCCAGGCAGGCCGCCCCCTGGCCGACGAGCTCACGGAAAATCTCCCGCAGGCGCTGAACCGTCAGCGGCTTTCCCGCGCCTCCCTGGGAGATGGGGGCGTTCTGGCAGAAACAGCACCGGAGATTGCAGCCGGAGAAAAACACCGTCCCGGCTCCGCGCTCCCCCACAAGGCACGGCTCCTCCCACTGGTGGAGCATCGCCCGGGCCGCCACGGGGAGGGCGGGCATGGCGCACACGCCGCCGGAGACGGTCTCCGAGCGCTCCGCGCCGCAGCCGCGGGGACAGAGACGGCAGATCATGGGGACTCCCCCTCTCCGCTCTCTCCCCGGGCGTCCCGGAAATAGCCCTCCAGCTCCTTCGCCTCGGGGGACTCCGGCCAGGCATAGGGCTCGCTGACCCGCCGCATCCCCTTGGCGTCGATCACCATCTTCTCACAGTCCCCGCAGTACCAGACCGTCTTATAGGAGATAAAATCCCCCTCGTCATTCACCCGCAGGCTGCGCTCCCGCACCTCTTTGGGCGGACCGATCCAGGCGGCCCTGGCGGTAAGGAAGCCCGGCCTCCAGACCAAATCGCCCTTTCCCGAGACCATGTAGCCCCGCTCCATCTCCCTCCCGCACCAGGGACAGACCTCCTTCGGCCGGGCCTCCAGCTCCGCCTGCTTTTCGGCGGCCCTGGCCCTGCGCTCCTCGTTCCAGTCTTTCAGCGCGTCCAGGGGATTTTCCAGGGGCTCCCGCTCCCGCTTGGCCCGCTCCTTCGCCGGGTCCATGTCCCAGGGGTCCTCAGCTCTTCTCCAAAAGGCCACGGGTCACTCCTCCTCGTCCTCTACTTCCTCGTAATCCACTGTGTACACGGGGCCCTTGAACTCCGGGTCCTCCCCCTTGCGGACAGACCGCCGCCACAGGAAAAACAGCACAACGCCCACAAGCAGAAAGGGCAGAAGCCGCCCCAGGGTCATCACCACAGCCAATAAGATCCGCAATACCGCCATGTTACCTCTCCTCCTCCAGCAGTCTCCGGGCCTCCGCATAGTACCGGGCAAAGGCCGAGGGCACCGCCCGGGCCTCCAGTCCGGCCTGGTCCGCCCACAAAAACTCCTCCGGGCCCTCCCCCGCGGCCTCCAGGGCGTAGCCGGTCATGCGCCACTCCACATGGGTGAAGATGTGCTTTGCCGTCAGCTTTTTCCGCCAGGCCCCGGGCTCCAGGCCCCAGGCCCGGACCGCCTCCGCCGCCTCCGCCTCGTCCAGAGCCCCCTCCGCGTTGGGAAACTCCCACAGCCCCGCCAGCAGGCCCGTATCCGGCCGCCTGCGCAGGGCGATCCTGCCGTCTCGCAGCAGGAGGAACACCGTCTTCTCCTCTGCCCGCCGGGCCCTTTTGGCCGCCTTCACCGGCAGGCTCTCCGCCGTGCCCCGGGCGCGGCCCAGGCAGAGGTCCCGGACGGGACACTCCCCGCACTTGGGCGGCCCGTTGGGGACGCACACCGTGGCCCCCAGCTCCATCACCGCCTGGTTGAAAATCCGCACGTCCGCCTCCGCCTCCGGCATCATGGCGCGGAGCCGCTCCCGGACGGCCCTTTTCGTCCCGGGGGCGGCGACGTCGTCATGGCAGTCGGTCATGCGGGCAGCCACCCGCAGAACGTTGCCGTCCACCGCCGCCTCCCGGAGCCCGAAGGCCGCCGAGGCCACGGCCCCGGCGGTGTACTCCCCGATCCCCGGCAGGGCCAGCAGGCCCTCATAGGTGCCGGGAAAGCCGCCCCGCTCCGCCACGATTTTCGCCGCCTTTTGGAGATTCCGGGCCCGGCTGTAGTAGCCCAGGCCCTCCCAGAGCTTCATCAGGCGGTCCTGGGGGGCGGCGGCCAGGGCCTCCACCGTGGGGAAGGCCTCCAGAAACCGGGCATAATACCCCAGCACCGCCGCCACACGGGTCTGCTGGAGCATGATCTCCGAGACCCAGATGCGGTACGGGTCCGCCGTATGCCGCCAGGGCAGGTCCCGGGCGCTCTGGCGGTACCAGGCCAGAAGCGGGCCGGGCAGCCGGGAGAGGGCGTTTTCGGTTGTCAGAATGTTTTCTTCCATGGGGGAATTATACCACAGGGCGGCGAAAAAGAAAATATTTTTCAAAACCCCTTGACCTTCCCCCTTCTGGAAGGTGTATCATACCCACAGAAAGCGAGGTGAGCCGCCTGAAAATCAACGAGGTGGAGGCCCTGGTGGGCATCACGAAGAAGAACATCCGCTTCTACGAGGCCGAGGGCCTGCTGACGCCCCGGCGGAACAGCGACAACGGCTACCGGGACTACGGCGAGGCGGAGGTGGAGACCCTGCGGCGGATCAAGCTCATGCGGAAGCTGGGCGTGCCCCTGGAGGAGATCCGGAAGATGCAGAGCGGCGTCCACACCGTGGGCGACGGTATGCGGCGGCACCTGGTGACGCTGGAGCGGGACCGGGAGAACCTGGAGCAGGCCATTCGCCTCTGCGGCGGCCTGACGGAGTCCACGGCGCGCCTGGAGGACCTGAACGCGGAGGAGCTCCTTGCCCGCATGGAGACGCTGGAGCAGGCGGGCACCACCTTCCAGAACAAGCAGCGCAGCGACATCCGCATCCGGTACGTGGCCCCGCTGGTCATCGCCGGGAGCGTGACGGCGCTGCTGGCGGGCCTCATGGCCCTGCTGGTCTGGGTCTTTCTGCTGGACCCGGTGAACGGGCTGCCCCTGCCTCTGCTGCTGTGCTGCCTGGGGCTGCTGGCCCTGGTGGCCGGAGGCGTTCTGGCGGCGCTGTTTCAGCGGCTGCGGGAGATCAGGAGAGGAGAGATCGACGATGCGAAAAACTACTAAGAAAAAAATCGCCCCCATTGTCATCACCGTCCTGGTGATCGCCTATATCGCGCCATTGATGGTCATCGTCCTGGGGGCCATGGGCCTGTGGAGCGGCGGGGAGACCGTGCACGTCATGTTCCCCCTGCTGTGCTGGCTCATCGTGGGCGGCGCGGTGATCGTAGGGGCCGTGAAGGCCCTGCGGGAGCGGCTGCGGGAGATCGACGGAGGGGAGGAAGAGGATGCCAGTCAATACTGAGGCCCGCCGGAGGCGGCAGCGGCGGCAGGCGGCGCTGGGGGTGGCCCTGTTCGGCCTCCTGCAGCTGGCCTGTACGGCGTGCTTCGCGGCGCTGTGCCTCATCCCCGGCCTGCCGGGGTGGCTGTTCGCCCTGTTCGCGGCCCTGGCGGTGTTCTGCGCGGCGCTGATGATTCCGGCGCTGATGGTGCTGAAAAAGAGATTTGCGGAAATTAAAGGAGGAGAACTCGATGAAGCTTCTAAATATTGACTATATCCCCGGAGGACAGGAATTTGAGGCCCTGGGCATCGTGAAGGGCACGGTGGTCCAGTCCAAAAACTTCGGCAAGGACTTTATGGCGGGCATGAAGACCCTGGTAGGCGGCGAGATCGCGGGCTACACGGAGATGCTGGTGGAGGCCCGGCAGATCGCCACCAAGCGCATGGTGGACGAGGCGGAGGCCCTGGGGGCGGACGCGGTCATCAACATCCGCTTCGGCTCCTCCTCCGTGATGCAGGGGGCCGCCGAGGTCATCGCCTACGGCACGGCGGTCAAATTCAAATGACGACCGTCACATTCCTGGCCCACAGCGGCTTTCTGGCGGAGCTGCCCTCCGTGACGCTGCTGTTCGACTGGTGGAAGGGGACGCTCCCGGCCCTGCGGCCGGGGGTCCCCCTGTACGTGTTCGCCAGCCACCGCCACCAGGACCATTTCAACCCTGGGATCTTCGCCCTGGACGACGGGACCCGGGACGTGCGCTTCCTCCTGGGCCGCGACTTCAAGCCCCGGGACCTGGAGCGGCGGGGCGCGGCCCCCGGGACGGCGGAGAAGTGCCGCATCCTAAAGAGCGGGGAGACCTGTTCCCTGCCCCGCGCCGAAACCGAGGCCCTTCCCTCCACCGACGAGGGCGCGGCCTTTCTGGCGACGGCGGACGGCCTCACCCTCTTCCACGCCGGGGACCTCAACTGGTGGCACTGGGAGGGGGAGGACAGGGCCTGGAACCGGAACATGGAGGTCAACTTCAAGCGGTACACGGAACCCCTGCGGGGCCGGAAAATCGACCTGGCCATGCTGCCCCTGGACCCCCGGCTGGGGGAGGACGGCTTCCGGGGCCCCCGGTACTTTCTGGAGACGGCGGACATCCGCCGCTTCCTCCCCATGCACCAGTGGGGGGACTTCGGCTTTACGGAGCAATTCCTGATCCGGTATCCGGAGTTTCGGGACCGGACTCTCCCCGTCACGGCGGAGGGGCAGGTATTTCAGCTTTGAGGAGGCGGCGCTATGGAGAAACAGACCACAGGGACAGTCGTGGCGGTCTCCAGACAGCGGTGGCTGAAGGTCAATCAAAAGCCCTTCCGGCTGCACGCCCTGGACGGCGCGTCCTTCCCCCACATCGTCAAGATCCGCTACACGGTGGATGGACGAAGCTACGTCTGCCGGGCGTGGGCCGGCGCGGGAATCCGGCCCCCCGGCGTGGGAGAGGCGGCGGCGGTTTTCTACCGGGAGGACCGGCCCTCCCGGGCGAGAGCGGCGCTTTGAGGCGGCGAGACCCCGGCGGCTTTGCGAAGCCGCCGGGGTCTCGCCGTTCCATGAGACGAACCATGGGGAAAACGGAAATCTTTTATGCAATTTTCCCCTTTTCATTTGGCGGATTTCGTGATATATTCTCCCTACAGGAAAAAGTAATACCTATTTTCAGGGAGGCCGCTTATGAAGATCCTATCCGACATCGAGATCGCCCAGGCCTGCGCCATGCGCCCCATTGCGGAGATCGCCAAAACCGCCGGGGTGGAGGACAAGTACCTGGAGCTCTACGGCAACTACAAGGCCAAGGTGGACTACCGGCTGCTGCGGGAGAGCCCCCGGGGCGACGGGAAGCTGATCCTGGTGACCGCCATCAACCCCACCCCCGCCGGGGAGGGCAAGACCACCACCACCGTGGGCCTGGCGGACGCCATGCGCCGCCTGGGGAAGAACACGCTGGTGGCCCTGCGGGAGCCCTCTCTGGGTCCTGTGTTCGGGGTGAAGGGCGGGGCCGCCGGAGGCGGGTACGCCCAGGTGGTCCCCATGGAGGACATCAACCTCCACTTCACCGGGGACTTCCACGCCATCGGCGCGGCCAACAACCTCTGCGCCGCCATGCTGGACAACCACATCCAGCAGGGGAACGCCCTGGGAATCGACGTGAAGAAAATCACCTGGAAGCGCTGCGTGGACATGAACGACCGGCAGCTGCGGAACATCGTGGACGGCCTGGGGGGGCGGATGCAGGGCGTGCCCCGGGAGGACGGCTTTGACATTACGGTGGCCAGCGAGATCATGGCCGTGCTGTGCCTGGCCGCGGACATCCCGGACCTGAAGGCCCGGCTGGGCCGGATGGTGGTGGGCTACACCTACGACGGCAGGCCCGTCACCGCCCATGACCTGAAAGCCGAGGGCGCCATGGCGGCCCTTTTGAAGGACGCCCTAAAGCCCAATCTGGTCCAGACCCTGGAGGGGACCCCCGCCTTCATCCACGGCGGCCCCTTCGCCAACATCGCCCACGGCTGCAACTCCGTGATGGCCACCAAGATGGCCCTGCGCCTGGCGGACTACGCCGTGACGGAGGCGGGCTTCGGCGCAGACCTGGGGGCGGAGAAGTTCCTGGACATCAAGTGCCGCCTGGCGGGGCTGACCCCCAGCGCCGTGGTGGTGGTGGCCACCGTCCGGGCGCTGAAAAACCACGGGGGCGTGGCCAAGGCCGATTTGAACACGGAGAATCTGGAGGCTCTGGAGCGGGGCCTTCCCAACCTGCTCCGGCACGTGGGGAACATCAAGGACGTATTCGGCCTGCCCTGTGTGGTGGCCGTCAACGCCTTCCCCACGGACACCGCCGCCGAGCTCAAGCTGGTGGAGGACAAGTGCCGGGAGCTGGGGGTCAACGTGGCTCTCAGCGAGGTCTGGGCCAAGGGCGGCGAAGGCGGCCTTCGTCTGGCGGAGGAGGTGGTCCGCCTGTGCGGCGAGCCCAACGGCTTCCGCTTCGCCTACGACGCGGAGGACTCCATCGAGGCCAAGCTCAACGACATTGCCAGAAAGGTCTACCACGCCGACGGGGCGGAGCTGACCCCCGCCGCCCGAAAGCAGATGAAGGAGCTGGAGGACCTGGGCTTTGGGACGCTGCCCATCTGCATGGCCAAGACCCAGTACAGCTTCTCCGACGACGCGGCGAAGCTGGGCGCGCCCAGCGGGTTTACCATCACGGTACGGAATTTGAAGGTCAGCGCCGGGGCGGGGTTCCTGGTGGCCCTGACCGGAGACATCATGACCATGCCCGGGCTGCCGAAGGCGCCTGCCGCCGAGAAGATCGACGTGGACGAGAACGGAAAGATCACGGGGCTGTTCTGATAGAGTTTGGGTCAAGCCTTTTCAAAGGCTTGCGGGGTCCAGGGGCGGCGCCCCTGGCGTTTCCCCTCCGTTTATGAGCGAAGCGAATCAATAAAAAAAGAGATGACCGGCGAAACGCGGTCATCTCTTTCCTTTTATTTGCTCCGCGCATCACAACGGGAGTTTCCGCAGGGGGCTCTGCCCCCCGCACCCCCCGCAAGCCTTTGAAAAGGCTTGAGCGAAACTTTTATCAGGCCTCACTGGGGCAGGGTCTGCACAACGCCCCGGGCGCAGTCCACGGACACCAGCACGCCGTCCTCCAGCCGCCGCGTGGCGGCCACGGCCCCCACGATCACCGCCTTGTCCAGCGTCAGTCCCACGGTGGCGGCGTGGCCCTCCGCGCTGCCCTCCTCGCAGATCACCGCCGCGGCCTCCCGGATGTAGGGCAGGAAGTCGTTGCTGGTGTAGGGCGCCACCAGCACATCGCCGGGGCGGAATTTCTCCGCCGCCTCCTCCACGGTGCGGCACACGCACAGCCGCCCGGTGGCCAGCCTGTCTCCTATGCCCACGCCGTTGATGAGGCACCCGCCCACCTGGCGGACCCGGATCATGTTGGTGGTTCCGGCCACGCCCACGGGCACGCCGGCGGTGACCACCACGACGTCCCCCTGCTTCACCAGCCCCGCGTCCTCCGCCGCCTGAACGGCGAAGTCCACCAGCTCGTCGGTGCTGCCGGCCCGGGGCATCATAATGGGCTCCACGCCCCAGTAGAGGTTCATCTGCCGCCGCACCTGGGGGTCCAGCAGCAGCGCCACCACCGTGGTGCTGGTGCGGAAGCGGCTGACCATCTGGGCCGTGGTGCCCCGCTGGCTGACGGTGAGAATGGCGTCCGCGCCGATGTCCAGGGCCGTGGTGCAGGCGGCGTGGGCCGTGGCGGCGGTGATGGACATCCGCTTGCCGTCCATCTTCACCCGCTTGGAGCAGTCGATGCTGGACTCCGTTTTGCGGGCGATGGCGTCCATGGTCCTGACGGCCTCCACCGGGTATCTGCCCGCCGCCGTCTCGCCGGAGAGCATGATGGCGGAGGTGCCGTCGTAGATGGCGTTGGCCACGTCGGTGATCTCCGCCCGGGTGGGGCGGGGGTTCTCCATCATGGAGTCCAGCATCTGGGTGGCGGTGATCACCGGCTTGCCGGCGGCCACGCACTGGGTGATCATCTGCTTTTGGAGCATGGGGATCTCCGTGAAGTCGATCTCCACGCCCAGGTCCCCCCGGGCCACCATGACGCCGTCCGCCACCGCCAGAATCTCCGGCAGGTTGGAGATGCCCTCCTGGTTCTCGATCTTGGCGATGATGCGGATCTGGGAGTCCCGCTGGTCCAGCAGGCGGCGAATCTCCCGCACGTCGGCGGCGGAGCGGACGAAGCTGGCGGCGATGAAGTCAAACCCCTGCTCCGCGCCGAAGAGGATGTCCTCCCGGTCCCGCTGGTTCATGTAGGGCATGGAGAGGCGCACGTTGGGGATGTTCACGCCCTTGTTGTTCTTCATCACGCCGTCGTTCTCCACCCGGCAGCGGATGGAGGAGGCGGTGGTCTCCAGCACGGTAAGGCGCACCAGGCCGTCGTCCAGGAGGATGGTGTCCCCCTCCTTCACGTCCTGGGGCAGCTCGGCGTATGTAATGGCGCAGCGGGTCTCGCTGCCCACAATATCCTCCGTGGTCAGGGTGAACTCCGCCCCGGAGCGCAGGGCGGCCGCACCCTCCACGAAGGTCTTGAGGCGCACCTCCGGGCCCCGGGTGTCCAGCATGGCCGCCACCGGCAGGTCCAGCTCCTCCCGCAGCTTTCTGAGCTGGTCCAGGCGGGCCCTGTGCTCGTCGTGGCTGCCGTGGGAGAAGTTGAACCGGGCCACGTTCATCCCCGCGCGCATCATCTCCCGCAGGACCCCCTCCCGGTCCGTGGCCGGGCCCAGAGTGCACACAATTTTCGTCTTTCTCATGTTTTTTACCACCTTTCCGCAATGGTAATCGTTTTTCTGACTCTCTGGTACGGTTTCATTGTACCATGCCCGGGGCAAATGTAAATGCACAAATCCGCAGAAAAACCGCCGGGGAACGGGGCCGTTCCTTGGCGGGCGGAGAGCGCGCGGCGCAAAAAGGCGCGGCGGCCAAATGGCCGCCGCGCCAGGCTGTCAAAAAAGTCCCGAATCGAACAAGGAGAGAATCCCATGACACGGGGGAGTGCAAGGGGGCGGCGCCTGTTTGGCCACCGCGCCAGACACCTTATGTACCGCTCAGCCGCAGGAGGCCCCACAGCAGGGCGTAGATCACCGGCTGGTGCAGCAGATACACCGGCAGGGAGTACCGCCCCAGGGCGCTGAGCACCGGCAGGCGGCTGCCGCCGGTGGGAATCCGCCGGCGGTCCCGCCAGAGGCGGTTCAAAAAGTACCCCGCGAGGAACAGGAAGCACCAGGGCAGCAGGGAGAAGTAGTCGGTGGAGTAAAAGCCGGCCGGGGGAAAGCCCAGGAAGGCCGTCAGCAGATTGGCGTACAGCCCTTGGGGCAGGGGACAGAACCTCAGCCCCCCGAAGCCCAGGCTCCCGGCGTTCACGTTCCGCAGCGCCAGGAAGAGCGCCGCGCTCCCCGCCAGCCCCGCCCAGGAGGGGACCCGCCGCAGGACCCGGTCCAGGGGGATCATCAGCAGCATACAGCTCCCCAGCAGCGTCAGCACGCCGAAGACCACCCGGTTCCCCGGCATGGCCAGCACCGTCGCCAGCGTCACCAGAAGGCCGCCGCCGAAGACCTCCAGCCCCCGCCGGAGGGGCTTGCTCCCCATCGGCCAGCAGAAGCCGGAGAGGAGGATAAAGGTCCAGCAGATGCTCTGCTGCCAGACCCAGGCCCACACGGAGCGGTACCAGCCCCAGTCCGCGCCGAAGAGATAGACCATATCCCAGCAGGCGTGGTAGAGCATCATGCTCACAAGCGTCAGGCCCCGCAGGTTGTCCAGCGCCGCCCAGCGCCGGGCGTTCCACTTGTTTTTTCCCGTATAGCGCCTCACAGGCGTCCCTCCTATGTATAAAAGGGGCGGCGGCGCCGCCCCTCTTTCCGTCTCCCAAGAACGCGCCGGTCCCCACCGGCGCGGGGGGAGCGCATCGCTTTCTTAAAACTCCGCGTTGCCCACCGTGCGGGGATGGGGCAGCACGTCCCGGATGTTGCTGACGCCGGTGAGGTACATCACCATGCGCTCAAAGCCCAGGCCGAAGCCCGCGTGACGGCAGGTGCCGTAGCGCCGCAGGTCGCAGTACCACCAGTAGTCCTCGGGCTTCATGCCCAGCTCCTTGATGCGGCCCTCCAGAATGTCCAGCCGCTCCTCGCGCTGGCTGCCGCCGATGATCTCGCCGATGCCGGGCACCAGGCAGTCCGCGGCGGCCACGGTCTTTCCGTCGTCGTTGAGGCGCATGTAGAAGGCCTTGATCTCCTTGGGGTAGTCGGTGACGAACACCGGGCGCTTGTACACCTGCTCGGTGAGATAGCGCTCGTGCTCCGTCTGGAGGTCGCAGCCCCAGTAGACCTTGTAGTCGAATTTGTCGTTGTTCTTCTCCAGAATCTCCACGGCCTCGGTGTAGCTCACCCGGCCGAAGTCGGAGGAGACCACGTGCTCCAGCCGCTCCTTGAGGCCCTTGTCCACAAAGCTGTTGAAGAAATTGATCTCGTCCGGGCAGCGCTCCATGACGCGCCTGATGATGAATTTGATCATGGCCTCCGCCACGTCCATGTCGCCCTTGAGGTCGCAGAAGGCCATCTCCGGCTCGATCATCCAGAACTCCGCGGCGTGGCGCTGGGTATTGGAGTTTTCCGCCCGGAAGGTGGGGCCGAAGGTGTACACATCCCCGAAGGCCATGGCGAAGTTTTCCGCGTTCAGCTGGCCGGAGACAGTGAGGCTGGCGGGCTTGCCGAAGAAGTCCCGGGAGAAGTCCACCTGCCCGTCCTCCGTCAGGGGCGGGTCCCTGGGGTCCAGGGTGGTGACCCGGAACATCTCCCCGGCGCCCTCGCAGTCGCTGGCGGTGATGATGGGGGTGTGGACGTAGACGAAGCCCTGGCTCTGGAAGAACTCGTGGACGGCGTAGGCCGCCGCGCTCCGCACCCGGAAGGCGGCGGAGAACAGGTTGGTCCTGGGCCGCAGGTGCTGGATGGTCCGCAGAAACTCCACGCTGTGGCGCTTCTTCTGGAGGGGGTACTCCGGAGCGGAGGGCCCCTCCACCTCAATGGCCGCGGCCTTGAGCTCCAGGGGCTGCTTGGCCTCCGGGGTCAGCACCACCGTGCCGGTGACGACCAGCGCCGCGCCCACGTTCTGAGCGGCGATCTCCCTGTAATTCTCCAGGGCCGCGGACTCCATCACCACCTGGAGGTTTTTGAAGCAGGAGCCGTCGTTGAGCTCGATAAAGCCGAAGCCCTTCAGGTCCCGGATGGTGCGGACCCACCCGCCCACGGTGACGGTCTGCCCGGAGAGGGTCTCGCTGTCGGCGAAGACGGCGGCGATTTTTGTATAGCTCATGAATATTCACCCATTTCTTGTTTTTAGTGGCATATCTCATATCATGGTCTTTGATTGTACCACGGTTTTTTTGAGATTACAAGGGGGCTGTCCGCCTTTCCGTCCCTTTCGGCAAAACTTCCCAAAATGCGGCGCATGTGGTATGATACGGCCAGGTTTCAAAAAAGAGGAGGCGCGTCTGATGACCATCACGGAAATCCGGGAGAGAACCCCCGCCCTGACGGAGGCCCTGCTGGCGCTGTGGGAGCGCTCTGTCCGGGCCACCCATGCGTTTTTGTCCGAGGAGGAGATCCTCCGCATTCGGGAGTACGTCCCCGAGGCCCTGGCTCAGGTGCCCTGCCTGGTGATAGCGGAGACAGCCCCGAACCGCCCCGCCGCCTTCATGGGGCTGGACGGCGGGAGCCTGGAAATGCTGTTTGTGGACCCGGACAACCGGGGGCAGGGCGCCGGCGGGCGGCTCATCCGCTGGGGCATGGAGCGGTACGGCCTGGACCGGGTGGCCGTCAATGAGCAGAACCCCCAGGCTGTGGGGTTTTATGAGCACATGGGCTTTCAGGTCTGCGGGAGGACGGAGCGGGATGAGCAGGGCGGCCCCTATCCCCTGCTACATATGCGCCTGCCCGGGGCCCGGGCCGGGGAGGAGGGGACATGATCCGTCCTCTGGAGGAGGCCGGCTGGGACGCGGCCATCGAGATCGTCAACGGCTGCTGGCGGTCCCTGTACGCCGGATACGTCAACCCGGCGCTGCTCAGCGGCGATGGATGCCGCCGGCGGGCGGTTCAGCTGGAGCGGGAGTTTCGGGAGGGACGCCGGGCGCAGTATGTCTGGGAGGAGGACGGCCGGGTTCTGGGCCTGCTGTCCGCCGGGGACACGGCGGATGCGGACCGGCCGGGCGCCTTTGAGATCTGGCGGCTCTACCTGGCTCCGAAGGCCCGGGGAAGGGGAATCGGGGGACAGCTGCTGGACTATGCCGAGGCGCTGGCCCGGGCGGGGGGACATCGGGAGACTCTGGTCTGGGCCTTCCGGGAGAATTTGGGCGCCCTCCGCTTCTATGAGAGACATGGCTACCGGGCAAACAGGACAGCGTACCTGGCGGAGCCCTATCTGGCCTGCGGCGTCAGGCTGGCAAAGAGCCTGTGAAAAAAGGCGGCCCTCCGGAGGGCCGCCTTTCCGCCGCGCGGGGCGGTCATTTGATATAGTAGACCCAATTCTCCTTCCGGGCCGGGGCCTGGGGAGGCTCCCCCTCCGCGTAGCCCAGGGCACAGTGGCCGACGCCCTCGTAGTCCTCCGTGACGCCCAGGGAGCGCAGGAGCGCCATTCCCTCCTCTGTCTCAAACTCCTCCCTGGCCCGGTGGATCCAGCAGCTGCCCACGCCCAGGGCGTGGGCGGCCAGCATCAGGTTCCCCATCACCAGGCTCCCGTCGTACACCCGGTGGGGGGAGTCCTTTCTCGCCAGCACGATCAGGATGGCCGGGGCGCCGTAGAAGGGGTCGAAGCCCTCCTCCCAGCCGCCGATCCGGCAGTTGGCGGCCGCGATCCTGTCCCGGACCTCCCTGTTTGTCACCTGGATGATGATGGGGGACTGCCGGTTCTTGCCGGTGGCGGCATAGGTGCCGGCCTCGATGATCCGGTCCAGAACCTCCTGGGGCACCATGTCCGGTTTAAACTTCCGGACGCTCCTGCGGGTCTTGATGGCTTCCAGTACGTCGTTCATAGATCGCTCCTCCTTATTTTCACTCAATTTACCGCACGAAATTCCACCACACCCACAGCCCCAGGGGGACGAGGATCTGGAGGGCCAGAATGGCGGGAATGCCGAAGCGGAAGGTTTTGTGCAGCGTCTTGTGGCGCCAGACCCGCATCCCCGCCAGGGCCCCCACGCTGCCCCCCAGGGCCGAGAGCAGGAAGAGGGTCTTTTCCGGCACCCGGCGGGTGCTCTCATGGGTCTCCTTCCGCTTTGCCTTCCACTTGTCGATCCCAAATACGAAAAAGGTCACGAGGTTCACGGCGATCAGCCACAGGGCCAGCAGGCCCCAGGGGGAGCCCACCACCGCCCAGATAAAATCATTGCGCTCCTGGGGAAGATACACGGGCTTATACATATCAGCAGCTCCTCTCCCCGCCTCCCGGCGGGCTTTTTTACCGGCAGGTGTCCTGGTACTCCGAGGGGGACATGCCCACCAGCTTCTTGAAGGTGGCGGAGAAGTGGGTGATGTCCCGGTAGCCCACCCGCTCCGCCACCTCGTAGACCTTCACCCGGCAGTCCCGCAGCAGCTCCATGGCCTTGTGGACGCGGTAGCGGGTGAGATAGTTCAAAAGCGTGTAGTCCGTCTCCCGCTTGAAGGTGTGGCTCAGATGGCCCTCGCTGAGCCCCAGATGCTGGGCGATGGCGGCGATGCTGATGTTGGGGTCGTTGTAGTGCTCCCCGATGTAGTCCATGGCCTCCAGCACATACTTGCTCTTGTCCCCCTTCTTGGGGCCCGGCAGAAGGCGCTCCGCCGCCTCCGGCCCGGGGGCCCCCTCCATCCGCCGGCGCAGGGCGGACACCGCCCGCTCCAGGTCCCCGTCGTGGAAGGGCTTGAGCAGAAAATCCACCGCCCCCAGGCGCAGGGCGCTCTGGGCGTAGGTGAAGCTGTCATAGGCAGTGAGGATGATGACATAGGCCCGGTTCCCCCGCTGCCGCAGCTGCCGCAGCATCTCAATGCCGTCCATCTGGGGCATCTTCAAATCGGTGATGATGAGGGAGGGGGCCAGGCGCTCCACGGCGTCCAGGGCCTCCAGGCCGTTGGCGGCCTCCCCCACCACCACGCAGTCCAGGGCGGCCCAGTCCACCGCCAGGACGATGCCCTTGCGGATGAGCTCCTCGTCCTCCACCACCAGAACCTTTAACATGGCGCTTCCTCCTCCCTGCGCGCCGGCAGCACCGCCGTCACCGCGGCGCCGCCCGACCGCCCGTTCTCCAGGAACAGCCCGCAGCCGTCCCCATAGTATTTCGTCAGAATCGTATTCACGTTGTAGAGCCCCAGGTGCTTTCCGGCGGGGCCCTGGCTCCGGTAGCGTCCCGCCGCCATCTCCGGCGGCAGCCCCGCGCCGTTGTCCCGGACGGTGATCCGCAGCACGCCCGCCGCCTCCCGGACCGTCACCTCCACCTGGCCGCCTTCCACGCCCTCCAGGCCGTGGAGAACGGCGTTCTCCACCAGGGGCTGGAGGATCATCTTGGGGATCAGGCAGTCCGCCAGCGCCTCCGGCAGGTCCACCCGGAAGGCGAAGGCCCCGGACAGCCGGACCCGCTGGATCTCGATGTACCGCTCCAGGATCTCCATCTCCCGCCCCAGGGGGGCAAACTCCTCCGGGGAGATGCAAAAGCGCAGGATGTCCGCGAGATTCGCCGACATCTCCGCCACCTGGGGCACCTTGTTGATCTTGCTGATCCACTTCATGGTGTCCAGGGTGTTGCAGAGGAAGTGGGGGTTCAGCTGGGCCTGGAGCATCCGGATCTGGGCCTGGTTCAGCTCCCGCTGGTTCTCCACCAGGGCCTCCCGGTTCCGCCGCAGGGCCTCCACCATGTCGTTGAACCGCGCCGCCAGCTCCCCCAGCTCGTCCTGGTCCCCGGCGGGAACGGACACGTCCAGATTGTCGTGCTCCACCTCGCCCAGCCCGCGGCGCAGCCGCTGAATGGGCCGGAACATCTGCCGGCTGAGGGCCAGGCCCATGCACACCGACAGGGCCACGCACACCACCGCGCACCCCAGGCTCACGGTGTGCAGCAGGCGGATGGTCTCCGCCGTAAAGACCTGGGGCCGCCGCAGCACCAGGTACAGGCCGCTCTTGTCATGCCGGGCCGCGGCGTAGAGAAATTCCTCCGCCGGGTCGTTCAGACCCCCGCCCGCCAGCAGGCGGCCGCGGAGCCGGGGGGCCAGGACGTCCGCCAGGGAGGGCTGGACGCAGTACACCGGCCGCCAGTAGGGGCTCAGCACCACCAGGTCGTTCTGGGCGCCGTACTTGCCCTCCAGCAGCTGGCGGAAGCCCGCGTAGTCCACGCTGATGAGGAGATACCCCGTCTCCCG
This sequence comes from uncultured Oscillibacter sp., assembly GCA_947644365.1. Classification (GTDB taxonomy): domain Bacteria; phylum Bacillota; class Clostridia; order Oscillospirales; family Oscillospiraceae; genus Oscillibacter. The sequence continues at coordinate 16,083 of CANRYZ010000030.1, forward strand.
GCCCACGGCGTCGGTGAGGCGCGCCGCCCCCCGGAGCAGGGGGGACCCCGTGTCCGTCACGTCTCCGCAGGCGGCGAAGCGCAGGGGCTCTCCCCGGGCGGGGGCGTTGTACAGCACGCCCCAGTCGGTGGGGAGCCGCGCCGGCGCCGCCGACTGCCGGGTGGAGTACCGCCGGCAGCCCTGGAGGTCGTACAGGTCAAACCCGGCGTAGCTCCGGGCCTCCCCGGCGGCGCCGAAGAGCTCGCCGTTTACCAGGGTGTCCTCCGCCCCGTCCCCGGCCAGGGCCCGGGCGGCAATGGAGCTGCCCTGGAGGCGCGCGGCGGCGGCGGCGAAGGCGTCAAAGGCCGTATCCAGGGCGGAGGAGGCCGCCGCCAGGTACTCCGCCATCTCCCGCTCCGCCTCCCCGGCCATCCGCAGGCGGAAGACCTGGAGCATCATGGCCGAGCAGGCCAGGGTGGGGATCAGGGAGGCCGCCAGGAACCCGGCGAAGAGCCGCCGGCGGAAGGAGGGCGCACGCCTCATGGCTCCCCCTCCTCTCCCAGGTAGAAGGCCCAGCTCATGAGCACCGCGTCCCGGCGCGCGCTGGCCCGGGCCACGTCGTAATCCGCCAGGGGCAGGTCCTCCAGGGGCGTCAGGGACGGCTCCGTGTCCCCCCGGACGGAGCGGCGGCAGAACTGCTCCTCCAGCAGCCGCTGCACCTCCCGGCTGACGGTGAAATCCAGAAACCGCCTGGCGTTGTCCCCGTGGGCCGCTCCCCGGATCAGGGCGCTGCCGTCGGGGACGCAGCTGCTGCCGTCCGCGGGGTACACCAGGGCGATGTTGTCCCCGGCGGCCATGCGCTTGAGGGCCGTCTCCTCCAGGGTCACGCCCGCCAGGTCCGCGCCCCCGGCCACGGACCGCACCACGTCGCCGGAGCCCTCCAGCTGCCGCCCGTCCAGATTTTCGGCGAAGCGGCGCAGGGTCTCGTCCTCCTCCCCGCCCACGGCCTCCAGCATCGTCACCAACGCCGTGAAGCTGGACCCGGACACCGCCGGGTCCGCGAAGGCGACGCGGCCCCGCAGCTCCGGGGACAGCAGGTCCCCCCAGCCCGTGATCCGCCCCTCGGGCACCAGCTTGGTGTTGTACACCAGCACCACCGGAAGGGCGGAGAAGGGGGTCCAGAGCCCGTCCGGGCTGCGGAACCGCTCCTGGATGTCCTCCGCCGCCCCGCAGATGTAGGGGGTGAAGCAGTCCCGGTAGGACTCCAGGCTCTCCACGCCGCCGCCGAACATCACGTCCGCCGCGGGGCTGTCCGCCTCCTCCCGGATGCGCTCCAAAAGCTCGTTGGTGCCCCCGGCGGTCACGTCCACCCAGATGCCGGTGCGCTCCTCAAACTCCTGGACGATGGGCCAGTAGACCTCCTCCTTGTGGGAGGTGTAGATCACAAGCCGCCTCTCCTCCGGCGGGGCGCAGGCGGCGGCGTCCGGCTCCTCCGCCCCGCAGGCGGTCAAAACGGCCAGCAGCGCCGCCAGCAGCAGCGGCAGAGCGTTTTTCCTCACAGGGGTCCCCCCTTTCCGGGCGTCTGTGTCTCCATGGGTGATTTATCCATAGTATACCACAAGTCCGGGGAGGTTTTCATCCAAATCCGACAAAAATATCAGAGGCGCACAAAAAAACGCAGAATTGTCCCCTGTTCATTTTTTCCATTTCCCCATACAATAAAATTAACAACCGGCGTGATATGGACCCGCCGGGTTTTGTTGAAAACACCGAAGGAGGAACTGAAATGAAAAGAATCTCTGCGCTGCTTCTGACCCTGGTCATGCTGTTCACCCTCACCGCCTGCGGCGGCGGCAGCAATCCCCCCGCCCAGGAGAACACCCCGCCGGCCCAGACCGACGGCGGCGACAAGCAGGACGCCCCCGCTCCCGCCCCGGCGGACGACGCCAACCTCACCGAGACCCAGAAGATCATCAAAGAGGCCGAGGGCATGACGCTGGAGGAGCTGGCCAAGAAGGCCATCGAGGAGTCCAACGGCAAGATGTTCTACGGCGTGGGCAACTCCAGCCGCGGCAAGAGCGCCCTGCCGCTGTTCATCGAGTACCTGCAGACCATCGACTCCGGCTATAACATGGAGTTTGAGTGGCAGCAGCCCAAGAACAACAAGATCTTCGACCAGCTCACCGCCGACTC
>CANRYZ010000031.1 GCA_947644365.1 uncultured Oscillibacter sp.
GCGAGGGTCAAATTGTGCCCAAAGTACGGGGGCTGGCCTGAATCGGTGCTTCCGTAAATTGCCGGTCTTCTGCCGGCTGCGTCTGACAGCGTACCTCGATGGGGCGCTCTGCCGCATTTGTGAGTACCTCCGAGGGTATTTTGCTACTTTGACGCATCGTCCCTAGCTTCTCTTCCCGCGCTTCGCGCCTGGCCTGGCACGTTTGGGCAGGCCTGCCCTCCTACCGCCGGTAGACCAGCTCTCTGCCCCGCACGGAGCGGACTAGGCGCGAAGCGCGGGAAGAGAAGAAAGTCCATGCGTCCACGCATCAAGTCTGCTGAGCGCCCTTCCATCGAAGCGTGAGGCTCCCGCGAGTGCCAAAAGCGCCCTTTTCTCTTTTGGACCGTGCACGGCCCGTTTTCTCTTTTCGGCGCGGCGAAAAGAAAGGGGCCCCCGCCGGAGCCCAGCGAAGCGGGTCCGGTGGGGAGAGGAGGAAGGAACGGAGCTTGAGCGGAATTTTCGGCGTTAGCCGGAAATGTAGCGGCGGAGTTTCTTCCGACGACATGGGGGGTGCATCTGCCCAGCCATCGACATGGCTGAATTCCGCCCCGCCCGCCAGGGCGAGTAAAAGCCGCCCCTGCGCTTCACCTTCGGTAAGGCGACGGATCGTCCGTGAGCCCCAGCAGGTAATCCACGCTGGTGCCGTAGAACAGCGCCAGGGCGATCAGCGCCGAGCTGGGCACGTCCAGCCCGCCGCCCTCATACCGGGAGTAGGTGGCCTGGGAGACGTGGAGCAGCTCCGCCAAGGTCCGCTGGGGCAGGTCCCGGTCCTCCCGCATATCCCGTATCCGCTGGTACATCTCCCGCGCCTCCCGTTCGTCTTACTGCCGCCATTTTAGGATATGCGAAAATTGCATATTGATTTTTATACGATAATCGCATAAAATGGAAGGCGGTATTTCATCAAAACAGGGGGGCGGCGGCTTTGGAGACGCGGGGGGAACAGCAGGTGTGGCGGATCTGGGTGGACGCGGAGGCGCGGGTGGTGTCCTTCCACCAGGAGGCGGGGTTTCAGCTCATGGAGTTTCGCAGCTGGGAGTATTTTCAGGCGGCCATCGACCAGTATACCAAACAACGCTACCGGTACCAGTAGGAGCCGCCGGCCTTGGCGGCCGCGGCCCGCGGTTTCGCGGGTTGCCGCCGGAAGAGGAAATTTGCGCAAAATGCAGTTGACAAACTGTTGAAACGTGGTATGATACGGATAATTGAACAACTCTGGCGTAGATAAGGACGAGTAACCGCTCCGGGACCCCGCAAAGAGAGCCGCCGTTTGGTGCGAGGCGGCCGGGGAGGGCGGCGAATATCCCCTTGGAGCCTCCCGCTGAAAGACGACGCGAGTAAGCGAGGACGTGTGGCGGGCGTTACTCCGCCGGGCCCGTGACGGCGGGCCGCGAGGGGCCGCGTCCCGGGAGGGGGCGGCAAGCGAGAGTGGTACCGCGGAGGCTGCGCCTCCGTCTCTTAGGAAGAGACGGGGGCGTTTTTGTTTTGTGGGAGACTTTCAGGTAAAGCCTTCCCCTTTGGAGGAAGGCGATGACGGATGAGGCCGTCCCCGGAGAGAGCTTGTTTGCTTCGCACATTTCGCCTGCGGCGAAATTGCCTCATCGGCCCCGCTTCGCTCGGCGGCTTCCCATAAGGGGGAGCCGAAAGGAGGAAACGATGATGGACTGCCCCATATGCGGCAATAGAATGGAGCCGGGAACGGTGTATTCTCCTCGCGGCTACCTGTTTTGGACATCCGAGCAGGGAATATTAAAAAATTTCCAACGGCCAAAAGACACGGTTCGTCTGCGTCCTGTCGGAGACCGCACCCAGTCCGCTTTTTCGCCAAAAGCCCTTTCCGCACTCCCCCAATACTCCGGTACAATTTGCCGGAACTGCGGCGCCATACTATTTTCCTTTGAAAACAAAGAATAACCGCTTACCATTAAGAGGAGGAACACAAACATGGACTACAACAAAACCATCAATCTCCCCAAGACCGAATTCCCCATGCGGGCGGGGCTGCCCAAGCGGGAGCCGGAGATGCTCAGGCGCTGGGAGGCCGAGGACATCTACCACGAGCTCCTGAAAAAGAACGAGGGCAAGCCCCTCTTCTCCCTCCACGACGGCCCTCCCTTCTCCAACGGCTCCATCCACATGGGCACCGCCATGAACAAGGCCATCAAGGACATCATCACCCGGTCCTACGCCATGCGGGGGTACTACACCCCCTATATCCCCGGCTGGGACAACCACGGAATGCCCATCGAGTCCAACATCATCAAGCAGAACAAGCTCAACCGCAAGGCCATGAGCGTGCCGGAATTCCGCTCCGCCTGCCACGAGTTCGCCCAGCACTATGTGGGCGTGCAGATGGAGGCCTTCAAGCGCATCGGCGTAGTGGGCGACTGGGACCACCCCTACCTGACCATGGACCCCGGCTTTGAGGCCGAGGAGGTGAAGGTCTTTGGCGAGATGTACAAGAAGGGGTATATCTACAAGGGCCTCAAGCCCGTGTACTGGTGCCCCCACGACGAGACCGCCCTGGCGGAGGCCGAAATCGAGTACCAGGACGACCCCGTTACCACCGTCTATGTCAAATTCCCCATGCACGACGACCAGGGGAAGCTCCCCGGCTATGACAAGCTGTACTTCGTGATCTGGACCACCACCATCTGGACCCTGCCGGGGAACCTGGCCATCGCCCTGCACCCCGGCGAGAGCTACGCCGTGGTGAAGGCCCCCAACGGAGAGCACTATATCATGGCCGAGGCCCTGACGGAGAAGGTCATGCGGCTGGGCGGCTTCGACACCTGGGAGATCGCCGAGACCCATCCCGGCAGCTTCTTCGAGGATATGCTGGCGGACCACCCCTTCCTGCCCAAGACCAGCCGCCTGGTGCTGGCGGACTACGTGACCATGGACAGCGGCACCGGCTGCGTCCACACCGCCCCGGGCTTCGGCGCGGACGACTACCAGACCTGCAAGCGCTACGGCATGGAGATGGTGGTGCCCGTGGACGACCAGGGCCGGCACACCGACTACGCCGGGAAGTACGCCGGCATGAGTACCGACGAGTCCAACCCCGTCATCCTGGCGGACATGAAGGAGAGCGGGATGCTCTTCGCCTCCGAGGATATCGTCCACAGCTATCCCCACTGCTGGCGCTGCAAGCACCCCATCATCTTCCGGGCCACGCCCCAGTGGTTCTGCTCCGTGGAGTCCTTCAAGGACGAGGCCTGCGCGGCGGCGGACGAGGTCCGCTGGGTGCCCAAGTGGGGCATCGACCGGATGAAGTCCATGATCCGGGAGCGCACCGACTGGTGCATCTCCCGCCAGCGCCGCTGGGGCCTGCCCATCCCCGTGTTCTACTGCCGGGACTGCGGCAAGCCCGTGGTCACCGACGAGACCATCTCCGCCATCTCCGCCCTGTTCGCGGCGGAGGGCTCCAACGCCTGGTTTGAGAAGGAGGCCGCGGATATCCTGCCCGCCGGCTTCGCCTGCCCCTGCTGCGGCGGCAAGAGCGGCTTTGACAAGGAGGAGGACACCCTGGACGGCTGGTTCGACTCCGGCTCCACCCACTTCGCCTCCATGAAGAAGGACCAGGGCTTCTGGCCCGCCACCATGTACCTGGAGGGACTGGACCAGTACCGCGGGTGGTTCCAGAGCTCCCTGCTCACCGCCGTGGGCGCCTTCGGCAAGGGCGCGCCCTTCAAGGAGTGCGTCACCCACGGCTGGACCGTGGACGGCGAGGGCCGGGCCATGCACAAGTCCCTGGGCAACGGCGTGGACCCCGCTGATGTGATGAACCAGTACGGCGCGGACATCCTGCGCCTGTGGGCCGCCAACAGCGACTACCACGCCGACGTGCGCTGCTCCCACGAGATCTTCAAGCAGCTCTCCCAGAATTACCTGAAATTCCGCAACACCGCCCGGTACTGCCTGGGCAACCTGGGCGGCTTCGACCCCGACCGCCTGGTGAGGCCGGAGGAGATGCTGGAGCTGGACCGCTGGGCCGTCACCCGGCTGAACGCCCTCATGGACAAGTGCTTCAAGGGCTACGACGAGTACGAGTTCCTCACCGTGACCCACGCCGTCAACGACTTCTGCGTGGTGGAGATGAGCAACTTCTATCTGGACATCATCAAGGACCGGCTGTACTGCGACGAGGCGGACGGCCTCTCCCGCCGCAGCGCCCAAACCGCCCTGTTCCTGATCCTGGACACCATGACGAAGATCATGGCCCCCATCCTCTGCTTCACCTGCGACGAGATCTGGCAGGTCATGCCCCACCGGGCCGGAGACGACGGGCGGAACGTCCTCTTCAACGAGATGAACGCCCCCTTCTCGGACTACGCCCTGGACGGGGCCGCCATGGCCCGCTGGGAGAGGATCATCGCCGTCCGAGACGCCGTCAACGGCGCGCTGGAGACCGCCCGGGCCGAGAAGCGCATCGGCAAGAGTCTGGAGGCCCGGGTGACGCTCACCGTTCCCGGGGAGGATGCCTTCCTGGCGGAGATGGACGAGGCCGCCCTGGCGGACCTGCTCATCGTCTCCCAGGCCAAGGCGGAGACCGGCGCGGCGCTGGCCGTGGCCGTGGAGCCCGCCGGCGGCGCCAAGTGCGAGCGCTGCTGGAAGCAGACCGCCGACCTGGGCTCCGACGGGGCCCATCCCACCCTCTGCGCCCGCTGCGCCGCCGCCGTGGCGAAGCTGCCGGAGTTTTGAGCGGAGCCCAACAGCCTGAAACGAGATGAAAAGCGCGTCCCGGAGTTTTCTCCGGGACGCGCTCTGTTTCTCTCACTCCCCCGCGGGGGCCTGCGCCGTCTCGCTCTTCTTCCGGCCGCCCCGGCGGGTCCGGGTGGTCTTGGCGGGCTTCTCCGCCTCGGCGGCGGGCTCGTCCGGGCCCTGGAAGATCTGCTTGAGGTGGTTGTACAGGGCGCTGCCCTGAGCCTCGCCGCACTCTTTGGCCAGGGCGTTGCGCAGGTCCCGGCGGTTCGCGGCTTTCAGGATGAAGGGCAGGTGGAGGCAGTCCTCGATGGAGGGCCGCAGGTCCACCTCCTGGAAGGCGTCGGCGTACCGGGCCCGCAGGGCGTCGATGGAGGCGGCGTAGCCCTTGTCCTGGCTGATGACATAGGCGTAGTCCGCCTCCCGGCGGCCCACCAGCACCCCCAGCTCCGTGATGATCTGGAAGTCGATGGAGTTCCGGCCGCCCCGGACGCTCTCAATGTACTGCACGCCGGCGGCGCTCCCGGCGCACAGCTTCTGGATCTTGCTGAGGGCCAGGCCCTCCTTCTGATAAAAGACCAGGACCGTGTCCTGCTCGGAGAGCATCTCAATGCCCTTCAGGCCCGTGCCGATGTTGTTGTCGCCGTCCACTAAAAAAATCATTTTCATATAGATATTGTCTTTCTTTGGTTGTGAATTTTATTCCCCGCGGCGGGGATGTTTCTGATAGTATAACAAATTTTCCACAAAAGCGCAAGCGGCGAAACCTTTTCCCGGGAAATTCCGACTATAAGGGTAGGCCTTGTTTGATAAATGGCGAAATGCACGGCGGAAAAAGATTCGCCGATTGGGCGTTTTGACATTTTTCAAACATGGCCAGGACGAAGGAGGCGATCTGAGATGAAATGGCAAGCGTGCGCCCGTCTGATTCTGGCGCTGGCCCTGCCGGCGCTGCTGGCCGCCTGCGGCGCCGGCCCCGTCCCCGGGAAGCCCGCCGCCCCCGCCCCGGAGGCGGCCGCGGCGGTCCTGGAGGAGTCCGCGCCGGAGGAGATTCCGGAGGAGGAGCCCTGCGTCCACGGGCCGTTCCAGGGGGACAACGCAGCGGAGCACGAGGCGGCGGGCTACTGCGGCAACACCGTCACCACCGTCTCCCGGGATACCTGGGCGGGAGGTGAGCCCTGGGAGGCCTCCTTCTGGGGGGACGACTCCGTGGCGCTGACGGACCTGCTGCGGTACCTGGATTACAGCGGGGATATTTGCCGGTGTCTGCCGGAGTACGTCGTGGACACGGAGTTCGGCACGGGGTACGGCGTCAGCCTGACGGAGGGCTACGCCCGCTTTGGCGGCGGGCAGACGGACCTGACGGAGGAGCAGGTACAGGAGATCCGGGAGATTCTGGAGCGGCAGGGCGGAACGCCCTGAACAATGGGCGGCGCATTTGCGCCGCCCATTGTTCATACATGGCCCGGGTTTTCGGAAAAATTGCGCACGGCCGGAAAAGAGCAAAGTTTTTTGATACAAGAGCGAAGAATTTTCTATCGTTTTTTTACGCCGGGACCAGTAAAATAGAAAGCGCTCTCGGGAAAACGCCCGAGGCGCAGGACCCAAAATTTACTAGGAGGAACAACGATGAAAAAGATTTTCGCTCTTGCACTGTGCGCCGTGATGATGCTGTCCGTTCTGGCCGGCTGCGGCGGCAACAAAAACGACGCTCCCGCCGACAACACCCCCGCGCAGAACGAGCCCGCCGCTCCCGCCGAGAACACCCCCGACGCCCCCGAGGCCGGCGGCACCATCGGCGTGTGCATCTACCAGTTTACCGACGCCTTCATGACCACCTACCGTAACGCGCTCCAGGAGATTCTGGAGGGCAAGGGCTACCAGGTCACCGTGGTGGACGGCGCCAACGACCAGGCCAAGCAGAACGAGCAGATCAACACCTTCATCACCCAGGGTGTGGACGCTCTGATCATCAACCCCGTCATGACCTCCGCCGCCGATCAGATCATCTCCACCGTGAAGAACGCCGGCATCCCCACCGTGCTCATCAACCGCGAGCCCACCGCCGAGCAGATGGCCGTGTATGACAAGCTGGTTTACGTGGGCTGCGACGCCGCCCAGTCCGGCACCTTCCAGGGCGAGCTGATCCTGGATACCGCCAACAAGGGCGACATCAACGGCGACGGCAAGGTTTCCTATATCATGGTTCAGGGCGACCCCGAGAACATCGACGCCCAGCTGCGCACCGAGTACTCCGTCAAGGCCCTCAAGGACGCCGGCGTGGAGGTCGAGGAGCTGAACCTCACCCGCGGCGACTGGATGCGTGAGCGCGGCCAGGAGATCGTGGCCAACGACCTGGCCCAGTTCGGCGCCCAGGTGGAGGTCGTCTTCTGCAACAACGACGACATGGCCATCGGCGCCCTGCAGTCCATCCAGGCTGCCGGCCGCAAGGTCAACGAGGACATCTACCTGGTGGGCGTCGACGCCCTGGACGCCGCTCTGAACGAGGTCAGCAACGGCAACATGACCGGCACCGTGCTCAACGACGCCGTGGGTCAGGCCACCGCTGCTGTGGAGCAGATGGAGCTGCTGCTGGGCGGCAAGACCTATGCCTCCGGCGAGCAGAGCGTGTATGTCGACTACGTGAAGGTCACTCCCGACAACGTGAAGGACTTCATGGGCTGATTCCGGCAATTAAACACGACAAGCAGAGCGATTGGGGTGCGTGCGCAGGTGCGCACGCACCCCGTCCTTTTCACCACCGGCTGACAAGAGGCATTACAGGACGGACGGCGTGTGTGCTGCCCCTTGTCGGCCGATGGAAACAATCAAAGGGGGGGACCGAGAATTGTCAGAGTATCGTTTGGAAATGCGTGGGGTCGTTAAGACCTTCCCCGGCGTTAAGGCGCTGGACCACGCGCAGCTCAATCTCCGCCCCGGCACCGTTCACGCGCTGATGGGAGAGAACGGCGCCGGAAAGTCCACGCTGATGAAGTGCATGTTCGGCATTTATCACATGGACGAGGGCGAGGTGATCTATGAGGGCGAGAAAGTCCAGATCAAGGGCCCGCTGGACGCCCTGAACCGGGGCATCGCCATGGTGCACCAGGAGCTCCAGCCCATTCCGGAGCGGAGCATCGGCGAGAACATCTATGTGGGCCGCTATCCCACGAAGAAGTACGGCCCGGTGACGGTCATCGACCACGGGAAGATGTACGAGGACGCGGCGGCGGTTTTGAAGGAGGTCCACCTGAACTTCGACCCCAGGGCCAAGCTGGGCAGCCTCAGCGTGTCCCAGATGCAGCTGGTGGAGATCGCCAAGGCCGTCTCCGCGGACTGCAAGGTGCTGATCCTGGACGAGCCCACCTCCTCCCTGACGGCGGCGGAGGTGGAGGCGTTGTTCACCATCGTCAATGAGCTTCGCCAGAAGGGCGTCTCCATCGTCTATATCTCCCACAAGATGGACGAGATCCTCCGTATCAGCGACGAGGTCACCATCATGCGGGACGGCCAGTACATCGGCACATGGGACGCCAAGGGCCTGACCACCGACTTCATCATCACCAAGATGGTGGGCCGGGAGCTGAGCAACCTCTTCCCCAAGCGGGAGAACGTGCCCGGCGAGGTGGTCTTTGAGGTGGAGGACTTCACCTCCATCAACCCCAAGAGCTTCCGCCACGCCTCCTTCAACGTCCGCAGGGGCGAGATTCTGGGCGTGGCCGGCCTTGTCGGGGCCCAGCGCACGGAGCTGATGGAGGGCCTCTTCGGCCTCCGGAGCCACACCGCGGGCAAGATCACCTACCAGGGCAAGGAGCTGAAGATCAACCAGCCCAAGGACGCCATCAACAACGGCATCGCCATGCTGACGGAGGACCGCCGGGCCACCGGCATCCTGGGGGTGCTGTCCATCGCGGACAACGTGTCCATCGCCTCCCTGAACCAGTACCTGGTGGGCGGCATTATGCTGGACGACGGAAAGATCGAGCAGCTGGTGCAGGACAACGTGGCCAAGCTCTCCATCAAGACGCCCTCCTCCAAGACCCAGATTCAGTCCCTCTCCGGCGGCAACCAGCAGAAGGTGCTCATCAGCCGGTGGCTTGCCAACGACCCGGACGTGTTCATCCTGGACGAGCCCACCCGGGGCATCGACGTGGGCGCCAAGTATGAGATCTACTGCATCATCGCGGAGCTTGCCAAGCAGGGCAAGAGCGTCATCATGATCTCCTCGGAAATGAGCGAGCTCATCGGCATGTCCGACCGGGTCATGGTCATGTGCGACGGCCGGGTCACCGGCTTCATCGACGGAGCGGAGGCCAACCAGGAGAACATCATGGCCCTGGCCACCCAGTTTGAATGATAAAGGAGAGAAACGACGATGGGAGAGACTAAGAAGAGGACCATGAGCCCTGACGCCAAGGGCGTCTTGAAATTCGTTTCCGATCACGCGATTATTTTCCTGATTATCCTGCTGGCCATCATCACCTGGGCCAACAGCCAGAACTTCATCAGCCCCGACAACCTGGGCAACCTGATCTCCAACGTGGCCCCCCGGTTCATCATCGCCTGCGGCGTGTCCGGGTGCCTGATCACCAAGGGCACGGACCTGTCCGCGGGCCGTCAGGTGGGCCTGGCCGCCTGCTTCGCCGCCATGATGCAGCAGGAGCTGACCTACAGCGCCCGGGTGTTCGACTGGATGCCCGACATGCCCTGGATCGCGTCCCTGCTGATCACCGTGGCCATCATGGCCTGCTTCGGCGCGATCAACGGCTGCGTCATCGCCTTTTTGAAGGTGCCCCCCTTCATCGCCACCCTGGGTATGCAGACCCTGGTCTACGGCATCTGCCAGATCATCACCGGCAACCAGCCCATCGGCGGCTTCAAGGAGAGCTACCGGGCCCTGGCCAGCGGCAACTTCCTGAGCAACGTTCTGGGGCGCTACAGCCGCCTTCTGCCCTATCTGCTGCTTCCCGCCCTGCTGGTGGGCCTGTTCATGTGGTTTTTGTACAACAAGACCCGCCACGGCAAGTACATGTACGCCATCGGCGGCAATGAGAACGCCGCCCAGGTGGCCGGCGTCAACGTGCCCGCCACGCTGATCCGCATCTACATCCTGGCCTCCGTCATGTACGCCCTGGCCGGCTTCCTGATCGGCTCCAAGGCCGGCGGCGCCTCCACCGCCACCGGCACCGGCTACGAGCTGGAGGCCATCGCGGCCTGCACCATCGGCGGCGTGTCCGTCAACGGCGGCGTGGGCAAGGTCTCCGGCATCCTCATCGGCGTGCTGGTGTTCGAGGTTTTGAAGATCTGCCTGCAGTTCCTCCGCTTCGACCCGGCCTACACCTTCATCGCCCAGGGCCTGGTGATCATCGTCGCCGTCGCTCTGGACCTGCGAAAGTACCTGGCCAAGAAGTAAGAGACCGCTTGAAAAAAGCGATAGGGGCCGGCGCATTTGCGCCGGCCCTGCCTTCGATTAACAGGGCAAACGCATGAAAAATAAAGGAGCTGTTTCCTTGGCGGGAGGATGCTGTTTGCCGCCCCGCGGGCGGCAAAGGCGCTCTCAGTTGGGGTGTTATTATTTTCATCCTATTAAAAGCGGGAATTTCGCGCCGTGCGCGGCGCGCCCCGGGGCTTTGCTCCGGGACCCCACAGCCTTTGAAAAGGCTGGCGAAACTTTTATTGGCGCTTCGTGCCCTTTCATGCGTATGCCCTGCCCCTGTTCATCGAAGGTGTTTTCAAACGGGGAAAACTGTATTATAATTGCGGAGAGGAGGCGCGTTGGGATGGAGGAATACCGGGTGCTGCTGGTGGACGACGAGGAGGATATCCGGGTGGGCATCAGCCGCAAGATGGACTGGGCCGCCCTGGGCTTCGTCTTGGTGGGAGAGGCCGAGAACGGCCGGGAGGCTCTGGAGCTGGCGGAGGCCCTGGAGCCGGACGTGGTGCTGACGGACATCAAGATGCCCTTTATGGATGGGCTGGAGCTGTGCCGCATCCTCACGGAGCGCCTTCCCGCCGCCAAGTTTGTGGTGTTCTCCGGCTTTGACGAGTTCGAGTACGCCAAGCGGGCCATCCGCATGAACGTGTTTGAGTATATCCTCAAGCCCATCAGCGCGGCGGAGCTGGACGGCGTGCTGCGGCGGCTGAAGGAGCGGCTGGACACCGAGCGCACGGAGCGGCAGAGCGCGGAGACCCTGCGCCGCCGCTACGAGGAGAGCCTGCCGGTGCTGCGGGAGCTCTTTTACACCCACCTGCTGGAGGGGCGCGTGCCGCCGGAGCAGGCGGCGGAGCGGGCGGCCCGCCTGGAGCTGGACGTCACCGGGGATGCCTGGACGGCGGCCCTGGCCCACGTGGACGGCGGCCTGGACCGGGAGCTGGCGGCGCTGTCCGTCCGGCAGCTGCTGGAGGAGAACCTGGATTTGGAGGGCTGGAGCTGCCGGGCGTTTTTGTACGCGGACGCGGCGGCGGTGCTGGCCGTCTCCCAGGGCGGCGGCTCCGTCTACGCCCTGATCCAGGCGCTGGACCGGGTCTGCGCCCTGGCGGAGAGCTACCTGGGGCTGACGCTGACCATGGGCGTGGGCGCGCCCTGCGGCGCCCTGGGGGAGCTCCCCCAGTCGGCGGAGGGCGCCCGGGCCGCCCTGGACTACCGGGGACTGGTGGGAGCCGGACGGGCCATCTACATCGGCGACCTGGAGCCGGACGCGGGCGCGCGCATCAGCTTTGACGAGAACGACGAGCGGGAGCTGGCGGGCGCGGTGAGGCTGGGGGGCGAGGCGGAGGTCCGGGAGGCGGTGGGCCGCCTGACGGAGAAGGTCCGCCGCTCCGGCCTGGCGGCCAGCCAGTGCAACCTCTTTTTCCTGGAGCTTCTCACCTGCCTGCTGCGGCTGGCCCGGGGGGCCGGGCTGGAGGTGGAGGAGGTGTTCGGCACCGGCTTTACCGGCGCGGTACAGGCCACGGACTTCTCCTCCTTCACGGCCATGGGGGAGTGGTGCCTGGAGCGGTGCCTGCGCATCCAGACCCTGATCCGCCGCCAGCGGACGGACTCCGCCGGGCAGACTGTGGAACGGGCCAAGGCCTATATCCGGGAGCACTACGGGGAGAGCGACCTCTCCGTAGAGCGGCTGTGCGACCACCTCCATCTGAGCCCCGCCTATTTCTCCACCCTCTTCAAGCGGGAGACGGGCATGAGCTTTACCGCCCACGTCACCGTTACCCGGATGGAGGCGGCGGCGGAGGCCCTGCGGAGCAGCGAGGACAAGACCTATCTCATCGCCCGCCGGTGCGGGTATGAGGACGCCAACTATTTCAGCTATGTGTTCAAGAAGCACTTCGGTGTGACGCCGACGAAATACCGCGCTGGCTGACGGCGGGGCGGCGTCGGGGCCCCTCCGGCTCCCGCCGGTGGGGGCGCATGAAAATCTTTTGGAGAGGAGGCGCGCCTGTGGCGAGATCGTCCCTGTCCCGGCGCTGGAGAGAGCTCTATCACCGCTCCAGCATCCAGGTGATTTTGTCCCTGTTTTTCACCGCCGTGGCCGTGGTGGGCATGGTCTTCCTGGGCCTGACGCTGTTTCTCCGGTTCTCCGCCTCCAACAACGCCCTGCTGGCGGAGAACAGCCAGCGGGTGCTCTCCCAGGTGAACCTGAATCTGGACGCCCGGCTGCGGGAGATGATGCGGGTCTCCGATACCGCCTACTACCAGGTCATCAAGGACGCCGACCTGGCGGAGGAGGATATTGACCGGGACCTGGAGCTGCTGTACTACACCAGCCGGGAGTCCCTGGTGTCCATCGCCGTGTTCTCCGACGGCGGCGGCCTCATCGCCGCCGCGCCTCTGGCGGTGCTGAAAAACAGCGTCTCGCCGGAGCGGGAGGGGTGGTTCAGCGCCGCCCAGGAGCGGATCGAAAATCTCCACTTCTCCACGCCCCACGTGCAGAACCTCTTCGTGGACCCGGATTACCGCTACCGCTGGGTGGTGTCCCTCAGCCGCCATGTGGAGCTGACCAGGGACGGCGCCATCGAGAGCGGCGTGCTGCTGGTGGATATGAGCTACAGCGGCATCGAGCAGATCTGCAAGGATGTGGACCTGGGGGCCGGCCGGGGGGGATACCTCTACCTGGTGGACGGCGCCGGGGAGATCGTCTACCACCCCCGCCAGCAGCTCATCAACGCGGGACTGCTGGAGGAGAACAACGCCGCCGCCGCCGCTTACGCCGACGGCAGCCACAACGAGGTCTTTCAGGGCCAGCGGCGGCAGGTGACGGTGAAGACCGTGGGCTACACCGGCTGGAAGCTGGTGGGCGTGGTGCCCTCGGAGAACCTGTGGGACAACTACGGCCAGCTGCTGCTGTTCTTCCTCTTCATCGTCATCTTCTCCGTGTTTTTGCTGGTGCTGGTGAACCTGCGCCTGTCCGCCTGGCTCACCGCCCCCCTGAAAAAGCTGGACCGGGCGGTGAAGGAGCTGGAGGCGGGCCGGGAGACGGTGGACCTGACGGTAAACGGCCCCTACGAGGTGGAGCACCTGAGCCGGTCTGTCCAGTCCATGGTCTCCACCATGCGGCACCTGATGGACGACATCCTCCAGCAGGAGGAGCAGAAGCGGCGCAGCGAGCTGGACGTGCTCCAGTCCCAGATCAACCCCCACTTTCTGTACAATACCCTGGACTCGGTGATCTGGATGACGGAGAACGGCCGGACGGAGGAGGCGGTGGTGATGCTCACCGCCCTGGCCCGGTTCTTCCGGATCTCCCTGAGCCGGGGCAGCAATATCATCACCGTGGCGGAGGAGCTGGAGCACGCCCGGCACTATCTCACGATCCAGAAGATGCGCTACAAGAACAAGTTCTCCGCCGAAATATCGGCGGAGGATGGTGTAGAGTCCCTCTACACCATCAAGCTCATCGTGCAGCCCATTTTGGAGAACGCCATCTACCACGGCATGGACTACGCCGACGGCGACGGAAGCATCTGCGTCTCAGCCTTCCGGGAGGGGGAGGACGTGATTATCGAGGTGGCGGACAACGGCCCCGGAATGCCGGAGGAGGTGGTGGCGCGCCTGCTGGACCAGGGCGGCGCCTGCGCCATGGCGGGCTCCAAGGGCTCGGGCATCGGCCTGCGGAACGTGCACCGGCGGATTCAGCTGACCTTTGGCCGGGAGTACGGCCTCACCATCCTCAGCGAACCGGACGACGGCACGGTGGTGCGCATCCGCCTGCCCGCCCTGGACCAGGAGGGCGGCCGGAGGTATGGAAAGGAGGGGGGACAGTGAGCGGAAGGCGGTTTACCCGGTGGGTCCTGCCCCTGCTGATGCTGGGGGTTCTGCTCCTTCTCCTGCTGCTGATCCTCTATCCCGCCCGGGCGGAGCGGAGGCCGGAGCTTTTGGAGATGTCGGTCATCGCCCGGGAGGCAGACGGCTCCGCCTGGGCCACCGCCCGCCGGGGCATGGAGCAGGCGGCGGCGGACCTGAACGTGGAGCTGCGGTTTTTGTACCCCGGCCAGTCCAACAGCGCCCAGGAGCAGGACCAGCTCCTCCGCCGGGAGGTGGAGAGCGGCGCCAGCGCCATCCTGCTCTTCCCGGCGGACCGGGAGGCCCTGGCGGAGGCGGCGCGGAGCGCCTCCGCCAGAGCGGCGCTGGTGACGCTGGAGACGGATCTGGAGGCCGCGGCGGGCTATGTGGGCGTGGACAACGCCGCCCTGGGAGAGGCGCTGGGGAGCGCGGCGCTCAACGGCGCCCTGCCGGGGGAGACGGTGCTGCTGGTGGACAGCGCGCCCGCCGGGAGCGGCGTGGGAGAGCGCATGATAGCCGCGGCGGTCCTGCTGGAGGCCCAGGGGCGGCAGGTCCGGTATTTCACCGGCACGGCGGACGCCCTGGCGGAGCGCCTGGCCGGGGAGGAGGTCCGGGCGGTGATCGCCTTTGAGGCCTCCAGTCTGGAGCGGGCGGCTGCGGCGGTCTCCCGGCTGGAGGACCCGCCGCTGCTGTACGGCGCCGGGTCCACGGCGGCCATCGCCGCGGAGCTGGAGCAGGGGCACATCACCTCCGTGCTGGCCCAGAACGCCTTTTCCGCCGGATACCTGGCGGTGGAGGCTGCGGCCCGGCTGGCCCGCCGGGAGGCGGCGGAGGAGCTGGACCCGCTGCCCTTTTTCACGGTCCGGCGGGAGAATATGTACGAGCCGGAGTACCAGAAGCTGCTGTTCCCGGTGACGTGGTGAGGAGGGCCCTATGCTGAAAAGACGATTTGCCGCGGCGCTGGCGGCGGCGTGCCTGCTCCTCACCGCCTGCGGCGGGGAGCGGGACGACACCATTCGGGTGGGCGTGGCCCTGTACCGGCAGGACGACACCTTTATCACCAGCCTCTCCCAGTACCTCCAGCAGATGGTGCCGGAGCAGGAGCAGGCCCGGGGCGTGAAGATCAACCTGAATGTGGTGGACGGCCGGGGCAGCCAGACCACCCAGAACGAGCAGGTGGACCAGTTTCTGGACAAGGGGTACGACGTAATCTGCGTGAATATCGTGGACCGGACGGCGGCGGCTGTGATCATCGACAAGGCCCAGGCCGCCGGGGTGCCGGTAGTGTTCTTCAACCGGGAGCCGGTGGAGGAGGACCTGAACCGCTGGCAGTACGCCTACTACGTGGGCACCCGGGCCGACGAGGCGGGCCGCATCCAGGGCGGGCTGGTGCTGGAGGCCTGGCGGGCGGACCCCGGCGCCCTGGACCGGAACGGGGACGGCGTTTTGCAGTACGTGATGCTGGAGGGGGAGCCGGGCCACCAGGACTCCCTGCTGCGGACGGAGCACAGCGTCCGGACCCTCACCGCCGCCGGGGTGCCCATGGAGAAGCTCTCCAACAACGCCGCCGACTGGCAGCGAGGCCCGGCGAGACTGCGGATGCAGCGGTGGCTGGAGGAGCTGGGGGACGCCATTGAGGTGGTGTTCGCCAACAACGACGACATGGCCCTGGGGGCCATCGACGCCTGCGCGGACGCGGGGATGACGCCGGAGGAGATGCCCTTCATTGTGGGGGTGGACGCCACGGCCCCGGCCCTGCGGGCCGTGGAGGAGGGCGCCCTGCGGGGCACCGTCCTCAACGACGCCGCCGGCCAGGCGGAGGACATCCTGGCCCTCAGCTGCGCCCTGGCCCAGGGGGAGGACCCCGCGGCGGCGGTGGAGCTGGAGAATGGAAAATACTGCTGGCGGCAGCACAGAGCGGTGACGCTGGAGAATCTGGCGGAGTTTTTGCCGGAGGCGTCCTGACGGGGCGCGTATCCGGCGGGGAAAACTTGGAAGAAAGGGAGAGACCGTTATGGAAGAACAGACTTTGGAGATGCGGCTGCGGCAGGGCGGCCTGGACAGGACCCTGGAGCGGCTCTACGGCGCGGCGGGGCTGGAGGCGGCCCGGGGCCGGTGCGCCGGCGTGCTGGAGGGCTTCTCCAGGACCTTCGGCAGGGAGGCGGAGGCGCTGTTCAGCGCCCCGGGCCGCACGGAGCTCGGCGGCAACCACACGGACCACCAGCACGGCCGGGTTCTGGCCGCCGGGGTGGATCTGGACATCCTGGCCGCCGCCGCGGCCAGCGGCAGCGGCGTGATCCGGGTGCAGTCGGAGGGATACCCCCTCATCACCGTGGAGCTGGACCGCCTGACCCCGGTGGCCGGAGAGGAGAACACCACCGCCGCCCTCATCCGGGGCGTGGCCGCCAGAATGCGGGAGCTGGGCTGTCCGGTGGGGGGCGTGGAGGTCTATATGGTCTCCAGCGTGCCCGGGGGCAGCGGCCTGAGCTCCTCGGCGGCCTTTGAGGTGCTGATGGGCACCGTGTTCAACGGCCTCTTCTGGAACGGGCGCACCACCGCCGTGGAGATCGCCCAGATCGGCCAGTACGCGGAGAACGTGTTCTTCGGCAAGCCCTGCGGCCTCATGGACCAGACCGCCTCCTCCGTGGGCGGCGTGGTGGCCATTGACTTCGCCGATCCCGCCGCCCCGGCGGTGGAGCAGATCCCCCTGGACCTGGCCGCCACGGGACACGTCCTGTGCATCATCGACAGCGGCGCGGACCACGCGGACCTGACGGACGAGTACGCCGCCGTCACAAGGGAGCTGAAAGCCGTGTGCGCCTGCTTTGGCAAGGAGGTGCTGCGGGAGGTGCCGGAGGAGGACTTCCTGGCGGCGCTCCCGCAGGTGCGGCGCTGTGCCGGGGACCGGGGCGCGTTGCGGGCCTTCCACATCTACGCCGAGAACCGCCGGGCCGCGGCGGAGGCCCGGGCCCTGCGGGACGGGGACTTTGAGGAGTTCCTCCGGCTGGTGCGCGGGTCCGGCCGGTCCTCGGCCATGTACCTCCAGAACATCGTGCCCACCGGAGCCGCGGAGCACCAGGAGATGATGGTGGCGCTGGCCCTGGCGGAGCGGCTGCTGGAGGGCCGGGGAGCGGTCCGGGTCCACGGCGGCGGCTTCGCGGGGACCATCCAGGCCTTTGTGCCCCAGGAGTGTCTGGAGGAGTTCAAGAGCGGCATGGAGGCCGTTCTGGGGCAGGGCAGCTGCCATGTGGTGACCATCCGCCCGGTGGGCGGCGTCCGGCTGGACGAGACGAGATGAGAGGAGAGGTGCGCACCATGGACGCCAATACTTACGCCTATACCGCCGCCCTGGCGGACTACGCCGTTTCCAAAGGGCTGATCCAGGAGGCGGACCGGACCTGGGCCGTCAACGCTCTGCTCGCCGCCATGAGGCTGGAGGACTTCCAGGAGCCGGAGGAGCGCCGGGCGGGAGAGCTGGAGGAGATTCTGGGCTTTCTGACGGACTTCGCCGTGGGACGGGGCCTGATCCAGGGGGATATCACCAGCCGGGACCTCTTTGACACCGGGCTCATGGGCATTCTCACCCCCCGGCCCTCCCAGGTCATCGAGACCTTTCAGGAGAAGTATGCCCAGTCCCCCCAGGCGGCCACGGACTGGTACTATCAGTTCAGCCAGGACACGGACTACATCCGCCGCTACCGCATCGCCCGGGACGTGAAGTGGGTGGCCCCCACGGAGTACGGGGACCTGGACATCACCATCAACCTCTCCAAGCCGGAGAAGGACCCCCGGGCCATCGCCGCCGCCAAGGCGGCCCCCCAGAGCGGCTATCCCAAGTGCCAGCTGTGCCGGGAGAACGAGGGCTACGCCGGGCGTATGAACCACCCCGCCCGGCAGAACCACCGGATCATCCCCGTCGCCGTCGACGGCCGGAGCTGGTTCTTCCAATACTCCCCCTATGTCTACTACAACGAGCACTGTATCGTGTTCAGCGGGGAGCACACCCCCATGAAGATCGACCGCTCCACCTTCCGCAAGCAGCTGGATTTCATCCGCCAGTTTCCCCATTACTTCGTGGGCTCCAACGCGGACCTGCCCATCGTGGGCGGCTCCATCCTCAGCCACGACCACTTCCAGGGCGGGCGGTACACCTTCGCCATGGAG
>CANRYZ010000032.1 GCA_947644365.1 uncultured Oscillibacter sp.
TCTTTATTTCCATTTTTTGATTATATCACAATCCTTCTTATGTGAACAGCCCCTAAAACAACGCCCATAAGCCGGGGGTTTTCTTTGCTGCCGCCAGCCGGAAAAGCGGAACCCCGGTTTTCATGGGCTGGCGGCAGCTTCACTTTATAAAAAATTTTCTGCATCTCTTCCGGGTACGGCTTTGACTGTGGGAAAAGGAATGACGGGCCGCGCCGGGTCACACCCCCGCGCCGCTTCTCCCGAAGGGGCCTGGCAGACCGGACGGCAGCCATGGGATTACTGCTCTCTCCGGTTCAAGGAATCCGCTAAAATTTCCGCTTTCCTCCCGCCGCTGGATGCGGTATAATGGAACCGGCATAGGAACATTTACCAGCCCGCGGGCGGAAAAGAGGTACGCTATGGATCAGGACAAGGCTCTGCGCATCCGGCTTGTGGAGACATTCAACGACAGGGCGTTTTTGAAAAAACTGGGATTCGTCCGCAAGGACGTCCGGCGGGTCTTCGGCGCCGCCGACTGGAAGGCCATGCTCTCTCCCCTGCTCCCCATCCGGGAGCGGCTCACCTGCGCCCAGGCGCTGGAGGCGTTTCGCCCGGTGCTGGACGCAATGGCCCCGGAGCCGGAGGAAGGCTGGCTCCGCTGCGCCTATCAGGTGGCGCTGTCCCTGCTGTACCCCCAGGCGGACGAGACCCACACCTCCGCCCAGTGGGACGGGGCGCTGTGCTTCCTCCAGTTTCTCCAGGTGCTGTTTGACGCCGAGCGGCAGGCCCTGCCCTTCGACCCGTGGCTGGACTTCGCCTTCTGCACGGAGGAGGAGCTGGCGGGCAGCGCCGTGGCGGGGGAGTACCGCCTCTTCCAAAAACGCTTCCGGTTGGAGTACGTCTACGAGCTGCTGCGCCTGGGCCGGGAGGCGACGCCCTTTCGGACCCTGGAGCACATCGCCGGCGTCCACCACGCCGCCATGACCGTGGCCCGGGCCTTCAAGGCCGGGGGCGGCAGGATCGATCTGGGGCTCATGAGCGGCGCCGCCGCCGCCCACGACATCGGCAAGTTCGGCTGCAAGCCCGGGGAGCGGGTGCCCTACCTCCACTACTACTACACCGACCTCTGGTGCACCCGGCGGAATCTGCACTCCATCGGCCGCATCGCCGCCAACCACTCCGTATGGGACCTGGAGATTGAGAACCTGTCGGCGGAGTCGCTGGTGCTGGTGTACGCCGACTTCCGGGTGAAGCAGTCCCGGGGGGCGGACGGCGGGGAGATTGCGGAGCTCTTCTCCTTGAAAGACGCCTTCGACGTGATCCTGAACAAGCTGGACAACGTGGACGACGCCAAGCGGCGGCGGTATCAGTTTGTCTACGCCAAGCTCCGGGATTTTGAGGAGTATCTGACCTATTTCGGCGTAGACACCACCCTGGAGAGCCCTTCCGCGCCTCCGGTCCCCCGGAAGGACGCCGCCCTGGCCTCCCCGGACGAGGTAGTGTACTACCTGCGCTACACCGCCGTGGACCACAACATCCGTCTGATGCACCGCCTGGGCCGGGAACACCTGTTCCTGGCCACCCTGGAGGCCGCCCGCAGCGAAAAAGACGCCGGACGGCTGCGGGCCTACGTGGCCATCTTCGACGAATACTTCACCTATTGGAGCGCAGGCCAGAAGGAGCAGACGCTGGACTTCCTCTATGAGCTGCTGCTGTCGGCGGACGGCGACATCCGGCGGCACGCCGCCGCCCTTATCGGCCGGGTGCTGGCGGGATTCCTCTCCGGCTACAAGAAGGAGCTGCCCGCCGGCGTGGCCCCGGACCCCCTGGAGGAGCGGCCCTTCCAGCTGTGGGCGGAATACCTGGAAAAGCTCATCCACCCGGACCGGCGCCTGACGCCCCGCCAGACCAGCATGATCCGCTACCAGGCCAAGACCGCGGTGGACGCCCTGCTGGCGGAGTGCTCCGACAAGGACGCCCCCCGCTTCGCCGCGGAGCTCCTGCGCCACTATCAGGACCACGCCGCCGTGGAGCCGGACGCGGCCTTCGCCCTGCTGGACGCCGTGATGAACGCCCCCCTGGAGCGGGCGGCCCCGGAGAGCTGGGGCCTGCTGGCCTCCTTCGCCGCCTGGTGGCTGGACCGGGGGGAGGCCCCCCAGAAGGCGGCTGCCCTGCGGCTGTTCCGGCACCTTTTGAATTTCCTGCCGGAGACGGCGGCGGAGCGGCAGATCATCGCCGGGGCCGTGGAGGCGGCGGACTGCGCCGCCAGCGTGCCTCTGCTGTTCCTCCAGGTCCAGCTGGGAGAGCGGCTGGGCCTGGACGTGACCGCCAAGAAGCCCCTGCTGAGCCGCCCGGGGGCCGCCAGCGGCGTGTCCCTGGACAACCTGAAAACTGCCACGCCCTGGATCTTGAAGGCCGCCGGCGTGGAGTACCTGCTGGACCAGGTGGAGCGCTCCGGCGGGGCCAACGCCCTCCAGATCGCCACCCACTTCTCCAACCTCATCAAGGTCAGCGAGCACGTGGTGGTGCGCCGCATGGCGGGAGCGGCGCTGCTGGCCATCGCCCCGGCCCTGACGCCGGACCGGCGCAACGAGATCGCCGTGGAGATGGCCAAGGCCCTGGAGACCGGCCAGGCGGAAATCTCCAAATACATCCCGGAGTACCTGGGCCAGTTCGTCCTGTGGCTGACGCCCCGGGAGCTGGACGAGGTGGTGGACCAGATGGCCGTCCTCCTCTCCTCTCCCAACACCGACGTGGTGGCGGCGGCCCTGGCCACTCTGGGAGCCATGCTGGAGCACTACACGGTCTACGCCGCCCGCTTCGGCGAGGGGGACGCCTTCACCGCCCGCCGCAGGACCCTGGCCGGCCTTCTCCTCAAGGGACTGGCCGACCGCCGGGAGGCGGCGCGGCAGGAGGCGCTCCACATCCTGGGGGGGCTCTTCGCCTCCAAGGCCCTGGGTTACGGCGAGAAAACCTCTCTCTTCACCCTCATCGGCAAAAAGCTGCTGTTCCTCATCGGCGAACAGCCGGAGGAGGAGCTGACCTTCTTTTACACCGCCGCGTCCCTCTCCCACATCTACCGCTTCATCGTTCTCCACAAGATCCAGAGCGGCCCCTTCCAGTTCGAGATCCCGGAAAAGGCCGCCTTCTTCCCCGGCACCTTCGACCCCTTCTCCCTCAGCCACAAGGGCATCGTCCAGGCCATCCGGGACCTGGGGTTTGAGGTGTACCTGGCGGTGGACGAGTTCTCCTGGTCCAAGAAGGCCCAGCCCTCCCTGATCCGGCGGCAGATCGTCAGCATGTCTGTGGCGGACGAGTTCGACGTGTACCTCTTCCCCCACGACATCCCGGTGAACCTGGCCACCCCCGCGGATCTGGACCGGCTGCGGCAGGTGTTCGCCGGGCAGACGCTGTACCTGGCGGTGGGGTCCGACGTGGTGGCCAACGCCTCGTCCTACAAGGCCCCGCCTGCCCCCGGCTCCGTCCACTATCTCAACCACATCGTCTTTCGCCGCTCCAGCGACGCCGAGGGCCGGGAGATCGAGGCCGACCTCTCGCGCATCCGGGGAGACGTGCTCCAGCTCCAGCTGCCCACCCACCTGGAGGACATCAGCTCCACCCGCATCCGGGAGAACATCGACCTGGGGCGGGACATCTCCAACCTCATCGAGCCCTCGGTGCAGGACTACATCTACCGCAACAGCCTGTACCTGCGGGAGCCCCAGTACAAGCAGGTGGTCCGGGCAGGCTCTCTGCGCTTTGAGCGAAGAGAGCGCCCAGACGCCGCGCTTTGGGAGGAGCTCCGTCTCCTGGCCGCGGCGGATCGCCGCTCCCTGCCGGAGGCCAATCCCCGGGACGGCGTGCTGGTCCTGCGCCGCACAGACGCCGGAGAACGAATTCTGGGCTTTTTGACGCTGCGGACCGTCAGCGACCGGGACCTGTACGGCGCCCTGGGCGACGGGGACCTGGCCGACGCGGTGCGCTGCCGCGCGGCGGGGCGGGTCCGGCTGCTGACGGGGCTGTATCTGGCCCGGATCCCCGGCGGCTACGACGCGGGGCAGCTCCTTTTGACGGAGGCCCTGTCCCAGGCCATGGGCGAGGACTGCGGCTACGCCGCCTGGTACGGCCCCGCCCCGGGGAAGGAGGTGCTGGACCTGCTGGCCCGGCAGGGCTTTGTCCCCATCGCCGGCACAGCGGAACAGCCGCTGCTGCTGGTGGATATGCGCTCCCCGGCGGTACTGCTCCAAAATATCCCCACCACCCTGAAAGAGCCCTTCTCCTCCGATTCCCAGGTGCTCTCCGCCATTCAAAAGGCCCACCACCAGCTCCAGCGGGCCATCTGCGGGCTGTACCCCGGGACGCTGGTACTGTCCCTCAACGCCGAGGTCATCTACCACCGCCTGGTGGGGAAACTGACGGCCCTCAACGGCGTGCCCGCCGAGCCCGTGCTCCCCCGGGCGCTGGGGCCCAAAATGTGCGTGCCCTTCGGCAAGATCCTGCGGGGCAACGCCGTGCCCAACACCGTCACCAAGACCGTTCACACCGACAAGGTCTTCGCCCCGGACCTCAAGTCCTTCACCATCCAGGCCTTCCCCGGCTACGCGCCGCTGGAGAGCCAGATCCGCACCATCCGCTCCTTCCGCCGGCCCGTGATGCTGGTGGACGACCTGCTCCACTCCGGCAACCGCATCCAGGTGCTGGACCCCATGTTCCGGCGGGAGGGCGTGGATGTGGAGTGCTGCGTGGTGGGGCTCCTCTCCGGCCGGGGCCGGGACCTGATGGCCGCCTGGGGCCGGGAGGTGGACAGCGTCTACTTCATCCCCAATATGCGGGCCTGGTTTGTGGAGTCCACCATGTACCCCTTCATCGGCGGCGACGCCGTGGGCGGAGCCCGGGCCTCCGTGCCCGGGCTGACTCCGGCGGTGAACCTGATCCTGCCCTACGCCTTCCCCAAGTTCTACAAGGAGTGCGGCCGGGATGCGGTATTCGCCTTCTCCCAGGCGTGCCTCGGGAACAGCCGGAACATTCTGCTGGCGCTGGAGTCGGCCTACCGGGAGCGGTATGCCCGGAACCTGACCCTCTCCCGGCTCAGCGAGGCGGTGATCCTGCCCCTGAGCCCCGACAAGGGGGACTGCCTGCGCTACGACGCCAGCCTGCCCGCCTCCATGTGCCTGGAAAACGACCTGAAACTGCTGCTGCGGATGCGGGAGCTGCTGGAGTAGGTCGAGATAGGAGATAAAAGCGCTATGTATTGGTACAGCGTCAACGAAAAACCGGCCGCCTCCTTTTTGGCAAAGCTGCCCCTCCCGCCCGGGGAGCCGGAGGCGCCGGAGCGGTTCCTGGTTCAGCGGGACCCCGCCCTGGGCCCCGCCGCCTGGCGGGCGACGGACCCCCGCCAGCTGACGGCGGAGCGCGGGGACACCTCCTGGCTGGACCCCCGGCGGATGGGTCCCCTGCCGGAGCTTCCGGAGCAGGCCGCCGCCTCCATAGCGGCGGGGCGGCTCACCGGCGTCAACGTCTCCCACCCCCGCTGGGAGCGGGCCCTGGCGTTCACCGTCCCCAGGCCCGGAAAAAAACGGGTCCACCTGCTGGCGGTGGGGGATGTGGGCGGCACGCTGCTGACGGCCCTGAAACTGCTGGGGGGCGATGTGATCTCCTCCATGGGCATCTGCGACCTCAGCGAGAACACCGTGGCCCGGTGGGTCACGGAGATGGGCCAGATCTCCTGGCCCTGGGACTACGGCGCGCTGCCGGAGGTGGAGGCCGTGGAGCCGGAGCACCTCTTCGACTGCGACGTGTTCCTCTTCGCCGCCGCCAGGGCCGTCCCGCCGGTGGGCAGCGGCGTAAGGGACGTGCGCATGGCCCAGCTGGAGGCCAACCGGCCCCTGGCGGAGCAGTTTGCCAGGCAGGCCCGGAGGGCGGACTTCCAAGGGCTCTTCATCGTCCTCAGCGACCCGGTGGACCAGCTGTGCCAGGCCGTCTGGCGGGCGTCCAACGCGGATGAGGAGACGGGGCGCCTGGACCTCCAAGGCCTTTTGCCGGAACAGATTCAGGGCTTCGGCCTGGGGGTCATGAACGCCCGGGCGGTGTACTTCGCCAAGCGGGACCCCCGCTTTGCCGCCTTTCTCACAGAGGGCCGCGCCTTCGGCCCCCACGGGAACGGGCTGGTGGTGGCCAATTCCGTCCAAAACTACGACGACGAGCTCTCCCGTGAGCTGACCCGCCTGACGCTGGAGGCCAATCTCAGGGTCCGGGAGCTGGGGTTCAAGCCCTATGTGGCCCCCGCCGTGGCCTCCGGGGCCATGCAGCTGCTGCTGGCCCTGCGGGGGGCGTGGCACTGCGGTTCCGTGCCCCTGGGGGGCGTGTGGTTCGGCTGCAAAAACCGCTTCACGGCCCACGGGCTGGAGCTGGAGACCCTGGAATTGCCGGACGCCCTCTTCGCCCGCCTCCGGGAGACGGAGCGGACGCTGCGGAAACTGTCCGAGTGAGGGGGGAACCGCCATGGAACAGACTCTCACCGTTATCTGTCCCGGCGAAGCCGCCCCGGAGCGGTTCGCGCGAACGCTGGAGTCCGCCCTCCGGGGCGTCCGGGCGCAGGTGCGGACCCGGCCGGAGGGACCGCTGGAAAACCGCCGGATCCTCTTTGCCGCGCCCCTGGACGAGAGCGGCGTGAACATGGAGCTCTCCGCCCTGCTGGCCCATCTCCGCACGCACCCGGACTGCCTCCGGGGGTGCGCCGGCGGCGTGCTCATCGACGGGGCCGGAGACCTGTACACCAAGTCCGCCGGACGGGAGCTGGCGCTGGCGGCCAATCTGGCCGGATGCGCCTTCCCGGGCCGCCCCCTGGTGGAGGCCGCCGGGGATCTGCGAAACTTCACCATCCAGGCCAAAAACGCCGGGTGCTCTCTGGAGGAGGCCTACCGGCGCGCGGCGGCGGATCTGGTCCGCCGGGTGCTGGACTTCGCCCCGCCCCGGCACAAAAAGCCCCGGCTCCTGGTGCTCCACGCCTCCAGCCACCGCACCTCCAACACCCTGGCCCTGTGGAACCGGTGCCGGGAGCGGCTGGAGGGAAGTTGTGACATCACGGAGATCGGCCTCCGGAACGGCGCCCTGGCGGACTGCGCCGGGTGCCCCTACACCGCCTGCCTCCACTTCGGGGAACGGGAGGACTGCTTCTACGGCGGCGTCATGGTGGAGGAGGTGTACCCCGCCATCCGGGCGGCGGACGGCGTGGTGCTGCTGTGCCCCAACTACAACGACGCCCTGCCCGCCAACCTCACCGCCGCGGTCAACCGCCTGACGGCCCTCTACCGGGCCGCCCCCTTTGAGCGCACGGCGGTGTTCGCCATCGTGGTCTCCGGGTACTCCGGGGGGGACATTGTGGCCAGTCAGGTGGTGTCCGCCATGAACATGAACAAGGGCTTCTGGCTGCCGCCGCAGTTTGCCCTGCTGGAGACCGCCAACGACGCCGGCACGGCGGTGCGCCTGCCGGGCATTGAGGAGCGGCTGGAGCGGTTCAGCGGGAACATTCTGGAGCAGCTGCTGGACAATCGCTGACAAAACAACCCCCGCGCCCGGTGGGCGCGGGGGTCTCTCTATGTGCTCGCCTTTGCCGTCTGACCCTTCACAACGCCGGTACTGGCGTAGCCGGTCCTTTCGATCTGGAAGGTGGTCACCGTGTTCCCCTCCCGGTCCTTTCCGATCACGCGGTTCCCTCCGTCCCGGAGAAAGGCCCCCTCCGGCAGATAGTGGTTTACAAGGAAGTACCGGCGGCCGTCCCTCTGGAGGATGGGAGCTGTGAGCTGGAGGTACCCCAGACTGACATCCTCCCCTGCCGAACCCTTGTAAGCGGGGTCCACCTGGAGCCGGATCTCCACCGTCTCAATGGCGGGGTCGTCCACCCGGCCAAAGAAGAAATAGTGGATGCCGCGGCAGTGATACTCCCTGGTGCCCAGGCCGGTGTCCTCGGTGACGATCTCCTGGGCGGCGTGGAGGGGTTGTTCGGCCGTGCAGTCCAGCAGGAGCGTGTGTCCGCCGCCCCAGCCCCGGGCCCGGGGCGTTATGTAAACACTCGTGAGAAGCGCGGCGTTGTCATTGGCCGTCAGATAGAACAGGTTGGTCCAGTTGTAGACCCCGGGCTCCCACTGCCGCCGGACCACCCGAGCCCCCTGGACGCCCTCCTGATCCTCCACCCGCCGGACGATCTGGATGGGCAGCAGCAGCGCCGTATGCAGCAGGGTCTGCGCCAGCAGCAGGAGCGCCAGGGCGGCCGCGGCGCAGCCCAGGGCCCGCCGCCGCCGGGTCGCCAGTCTCTTTTTCCGTCTCATGGCATATCCTCCTTCGGCAGCGGAACATCGATGGAAACGGTCTCGCCCAGCCACGCATAGCGCAGGGTGATGTGGTCGTCCCCCGGTTGGACGGGGGCCCGCAGGAGCGCCTTAAACAACATGGAATTGGGCACTGCGGCCATGCGGGAGAGCACCATCTGCTCACCCCGCTGGTTCTCCGGCCAGATCTCGTTAAATGACGGGTATGAGACCAGGCCGCCGGGAATTTTGTCGTAGATACAGGCCGCCGCCTCCGCCGTCAGCTGGCCGTCCTGTTCGCCCACGGTGATCCAGCAGACCCGCAGCACGTCGTTCCCGATGGTCCGCCGGATGTCCACCTCCTCCCTGACGCCGGAGACGGGGATATAGGGCTCCTTCCGGTAGGACATCCCGGCGGCGATCTCCTCAGGCTCCGGCGGCGAGACGCGGCAGACAATGCTCTCCCAGGCGTACCCCATCATTCTCACGTTGTATTTCGCGTTGGAGAGCACCGTGAACATCACAAAGACGCAGAGGACCAGGGACACGCCGGCGACAATTCGCCAGCCCCGGGGATACTGCTTTTCCATCTCCCGGCCCACCTCCGCCGGGTCCCCCATGGCGGCCATGGTCCGCTGCTCCGCCAGCTGCGGGTCGTACCCCAGGTCCAGCAGGGCGCGGACGTGGTCCTCGATATGCTCCTCCAGCTCCGTCCGGACCGCCTCCCGCTCCCGCCGGGACAGCCGGCGGAGGTGGGAGAGCACCTGGGCGCAGTATTCCGCCCGGTCCATTGCGGTGGTAAAATCATCCTTCATCCCAGTCAAACCTCCCAGTCCTCTTGAAGTCGTTGGCACTTTATGTACCGGTTCCCCGCCGGCTCCGGCGCCGGAGGGAGGCGGCCTTTTCCGCCGCCGCGATGCTCAATACCGCTGAAAGCCGCCGGTCGATCCCGCCGGGATGTCCTCCGCGCTTCCGTCCTCCCGAACAAAGCGGAAATCATAGGTTTCCAACATACTGCCGCCCGGATCGTACACCGGGTCCAGCACCGCCAGGAACAGCCGGCGTCCGTCCACACTCTGAAAATCTCCGGAGGAAATCCGAGTCCTCTGCCAGGGAAAGTCCTCCCACCGAACGCCCTGCTCATCCTCTCCCAGGGAACTGTGCCGGACCGCCAGCTCCACCGCCGCCACATCCGGGTCGTTCACCCTGCCGAAAAACAGGTATACCGTCTCATATCCCGTTTCGATCTCCCTGCAGAATCCGGCCTGTCCGAGGGTGACAGGCTCCCCCCGGTCCTGCCGCAGAGCCACCGGCTCCGCGGTCCAGCCCCTCCGGGGATCAAAGCGGACCGCGCTGAACAGCAGACAGCTGTCGTTCCAGGACAGTATGTAATTTTCGTCCGCCTCCCCCGCGTCATCCAGCACCCCGGGCAGATTCACCGTTGTCCAGATCTCCGTGGCGGACAGTCCGTACTGCGCCGACATCTGCCGCAGGGCGTGTCCCGGTGTGACGCAGTACAGGCCCAAAAAATGATTGACCAGCAGGACGGCGCACAGCAGGATCATCCAGCCCAGAGCCCGCCTCCGCCGGGTGGACAGCGCTCTTTTTCCTCTCATGGTCCCACCTCCGGCAGTGTGATGGAGACCGTCGCCCGCTCTCCATAGACCTCCCAGGTTATGGTCAGCGTCTGCCCCGGACCGGCCCAGACGCCGTACAGGCTGATGCTTTCGGACGTCGTCTGTACCGCAATTCCTGTCTCCTCGCCATCCACCCGGGCCCACAGAGAGTAACTGTCATATAGACCGTAATCCAGCCCTCCCTGAAAAGGATTCGTCCGCCAGCAGGCCACCGCTATCCGCGCCCGGCCCTCCGGGTCATAGCCGGCCTGATATACCCGGAAATGAACGTCCCGGATGACGGCCTCCGCGTCCAGGTCCCAGGCGTCCAGTCCCAGAGGGTCAAAGTCCTCCCGTCTCTCGCTGATGTCCAGCACGGCCTTGGGGGCGCAGCGGACCGCCAGGCTCTCCCAGGCGGCGGGGACCCGCTCCAGCAGGGGCCCGGCCAGAAACAGCGCCAGCAGCAGCGTCAGCGCCATGGCCGCGCGGCCCAGGATCATCCAGCCCCGGGGGTACTGCTTCTCCATCTCCCGGCCTACCTCCGCCGGGTCCCCCATGGCGGCCATGGTCCGCTCCTCCGCAAGGCTCTCGTCGTACCCCAGGTCCAGCAGGGCGCAGACGTGGTCCTCGATATGCTCCTCCAGCTCCGCCCGGACCGCCGCCCGCTCTCCCCGGGACAGGCGGCGGAGGTGAGAGAGCACCTGGGCGCAGTATTCCGAGCGGTCCATCACGCCGTTCCCAGGGCGGAGGATCGCAGCACCGCGTCCACGGCCCCGCTGTACTGCCGCCAGCTCTCCGTCTCCGTCCGCAGGGCCTCGCCGCCCTTCCTCGTCAGGTGGTAATACTTCCGCACCCGGCCCGTGGGGGCCTCCTGCCGGTAGGCCTCCAGATATCCCTTCTGCTCCAGACCGTGGAGCACCGGGTACAGCGTGCCCTCCTTCATGTCAAAGGTGTGGTTGGACCGGCGGGCCAGCTCCAGGATCATCTGGTAGCCGTACATATCCTCCCCCGCCAGCAGGGACAGCACCAGCAGCGGCGTGTGTTCGATCTGCTGCTTCTTTGGCATCTCACTCACTCCTCCCCAAAAAATAATGCCTAGCGTCTCTATGCTTATTATACATAGCGATGCAAGGTATGTCAAGCAAAAAAATAGGGACGCACATCGTGCGTCCCTATGCGCCAGCTGTTCCGTCCCCCGGCGTCATGTCTCCACCGGCCCCAGCACCGCCCGGCCGTACTCGCCGAGATAGGGCGCCAGGAAATCATAGGACAGCCGGAAGCTCTGAGGTCCGGCGGCGTAGGCCGCCAGCTCGTAGGGGGAGTAGGCCACGGTCATGCCCGCCTCGTCAAAGCTGACGGCGTAGCTGCTCCACCAGCCGGCGATCTCCTCGTAATTGCTCCAGAACATCTCCTCCGCCGCCAGGCCGTTCTCCTCCGCCCGCTCACGGATCTGGCGGACGATCTCCGCCTGTACCGCCTGGGAGAAGGCCTCGCCGTCCTCCGCCAGCTGCTCCGGCGCGAAGAACGCCCCGGTCTCCAGGTCGAAATTCCAGGCTGTCAGAATGGTGTTCGGGTGAGCGCCGCCGGTATAGCTGTAATAATCTCTCGCCACACTGATCAGACGGTCCGTCTCATAAACCCGGCAGTCCAGCTCCGTGAAGAACTCCAGGTCCCACTCCATCCCGGCCTCCCGCCTCCAGGCCCGCTCCTCCCGGGCCATGTCCGCCAGCTCCTGAAGCTGCTCCCCGCCGGTCCAGGCGGCAAACTCGGCGTTGAAGGTCTCCGCCGCGGCCAGGGCACGGGCCTCGGCCTCCGTCTCCGCCGCCTCAATGGCGGCGCCGTCAGCCCGGCAGGCGGTCAGCACCGGCAGGCGAACGCGGTACGCGGCCAGGGTGACGCCGTCCTCGTCCACGGCGCTGTCCTCCCGGTCCATCATCTCCAGGATGTACGCGCAGGGTCCCTCCGGCGCCGGCGCCGCCGTGGGCGGAGGGGCGGGCGGAGGCTCGGCCTGTCCGGGCTCCCGGTCCGCCGGAGGGGCGGCGCAGCCTGTCAGGAGACAGCAGAGCAGTATCAGCAAAAAAGACTTTTTCATCTATCATTTTCCCCCTTTCGGGTCATTAGAGCCCGTTTAAAATCTCTGGCGCACCGTCTGAGCAGGCCTTTTTTCGCCACTCTGCGTTAAATCTCTTGCCGGGCGATTAGGCCTTGTTTGAAAATTGTCAACACGCCCAAACGGCGGGTCTTTTTCCGCCATACTGCGTTAAAAATTCTTGAAATACGAAAAGTATTCCTGCGAATTTTTGCCTTGTCTGGCAAAAAAATCCCTCGCCGCTAGGCATATTGCCAATTATCAAACAAGGCCTAGCCCGCCCGCAAAAATTTGCCTTGACCGGCAAAAAATCCCCGCCCATCCGGCGCACCCGGAGATATTAAACAGGCTCAGATCATCACCGGCCCCTCCCGCCAGAGGCCGCCGCCTCCGGCGGCGGACAGCTCCGGATAGGCCAGGGCGTAGAGGTCCGCGGCCCGGGCCTCCAGAGAGAACACCGCCCGGGCATCCTCCCCCAGGCTCCGCACAGCGGCGGGCTTTGTCAGAACGGGGACGGAGGCCGTCTCCCGCATCCGCCCCAGCAGGGCCCGGCCCGTCTCATTGGCCGCCAGCACCCGCAGATAGGGCACGGTCTCCGGGAAATCCCGCAGGCCCAGATAGGCCCACAGCACCATCCGCCGCAGCCGGGCGTAGGGGTAGCGCTTCGTCTTGGCCGACGCCAGCAGGCCCTCCACCGAAACGGCGTCACGGCCCGCCCGGTACAGCCGGCGGTACAGCCCCTCCCGGCCCTGGTCCAGGGCGGCGAAATCCGCCTCCTCCAGGGTCCGCAGGCGGGCCAGGACCGCTCGCTCACAGGTCTCCAGAAACACCGGAGCCCTGCCCGCGGCCTCCTCGTCCCGGTAAATCTCCGCCATAGCGGGGGCCATGGCGGCCAGGGCCTCCTCCCGCCGCCCCTGCCGCAGCAGCGCCCGGATGGCGGCGGCGGAGGCGTTCTGGCCCGGCGGGGCCTCCTGATCGTGGGCGGCTCCCCGGCGGGGGACGGCCAGCACCTCCAGGGCGGCGTTCCGTGCCAACAGGGCCTTGCGGTACTCCACCCCCAGGGTGTCGTTGGGCCGCGACAGCAGCGCCGCCTCCCCGGGGGACGTCAACCGGCCGGCCGCCCGCTGGCGGGCGGCGGCGAAGCTGTCTCCCCGCGCCAGCTCCTCTCTCAGAAGGCCCGGAAACTCCGGCGACAGCAGCGCCGCAGCCAGCCGCCCCAGGGCGGCCCCGTCGCCGCACTCGCTGCCAAAGGCCAGGGCGTCCACTACCCCGGTACCCAGCAAAACCTGAACGCCCCCGTCGGCGAACCGCTCCGCCGGGGCCGCCGCCCAGGGCAGGGGCAACTCCAGCACCAGGTCCGCCCCGCTCCGGACGGCGGCGGCAGCCCGGGCCTGCCGGCGGAGGAGGGCAAAATCCCCCCGCTGGACAAAGTCCCCGCTCATGGCGCAGATCACGGCCGTATCCGCCCCCAGCAGGCGGCGGACCTCCTCCAGCAGATGGAGATGACCCGTGTGCAGGGGATTGTACTCTGTGATAATACCAGCTGTCCGCAGAAAAATCACCTCAAAACGATGACAAAAAAATGACAGAACGGTAAAAATAGAGGTTGTAACTGAAAAAAAACCTGCTATAATGAAGTCGTATATATGTGTATTATACCAAATGTGGAAAAATCTGCAAGTTTTTTTAAAAACAAACAAAAGGGAGTCGAGGAACAATGAACATTCTGGTTATCAACGCGGGCAGCTCTTCTCTGAAATACCAGCTGCTGAATCCGGAGACCGGCAGCCTGCTGGCCAAGGGCCTGTGCGAGCGCATCGGCATCGACGGCAAGTTCACCTACAAGCCCCAGGCGGAGGGCAAGGCTGCCCTGGACGCCGTGGACGTGGCCATGCCCACCCACTCCGAGGCCATTCAGGCCGTGCTGGACGCCCTGGTGGACGGCAAGAACGGCGTCATCGGGTCCATGGCGGAGATCGACGCGGTGGGTCACCGGGTGGTCCACGGCGGAGAGGCCTTCAACAAGTCCGTCCTCATCACCGACGACGTGCTCAAGGCCATTGAGGACTGCATCCCCCTGGCCCCCCTCCACAACCCCGCCAACCTCACCGGCATCCGGGCCTGCCAGAAGGTGATGCCCGGCGTGCCCATGGTGGCCGTGTTCGACACCGCCTTCCACCAGACCATGCCCGCCAGGGCCTATATGTACGCCCTGCCCTACGCCTGGTACGAGGAGGACAAGGTCCGGCGCTACGGCTTCCACGGCACCAGCCACAAGTACGTGGCGGGCCGGGCCGCCGCCATGCTGGGCAAGGCCCCTGAGGAGGTCAAGCTCATCTCCTGCCACCTGGGCAACGGCTCCTCCATCGCCGCGGTGGACGGCGGCAAATCCGTGGACACCTCCATGGGCTTCACCCCCCTGGCGGGCCTGCCCATGGGCACCCGCTCCGGCGACCTGGACGCCGGCATCCTCCAGTACGTGATGAACAAGCGCGGGCTGAACATCGACGAGATGCTCAATGTGCTGAACAAGAAGTCCGGCGTGGAGGGGCTGAGCTGCGTCAGCTCCGACTTCCGGGACCTGGAGAGCGCCGCCGCCAAGGGCGACAAGAAGGCGGAGCTGGCCCAGGAGAAATTCGCCTATGAGGTGAAGAAGTACGTGGGCGCATACGCCGCCGCCATGGGCGGGGTGGACGCCATCATCTTCACCGCCGGCGTGGGCGAGAACGACAAGGCTATCCGGGCCATGGTGTGCCAGGGGCTGGAGTACATGGGCGTGGAGCTGGATCCCGCCGCCAACGACGTGCGGGGCAAAGAGACCGTCATCTCCGCCGCCGCCTCCAAGGTGAAGGTGCTGCTGATCCCCACCAACGAGGAGCTCATGATCGCCATGGACACCGCCTCCATCGTGTCCGGCAAGTAAGCGAATAGACGCGTTACAGCGGCGGCAGGGAATTTCCCTGCCGCCGCTCAGGCTGTCAGAAAAGTCCTGACGGACTTTTCTGACAGCCTGTTCAATGTCTCAATTTTCAAAACGCTGTGCGCTTTGAAAATCTCCCGCTTCGCGGGGCAAACGCCTGCATAGCAGGCGTTTACAGACATTCGATCTCATGCGAGGCGGGCGCCGCCCCCTCGAGCTCCCCCGCATTTCTCACAGTCTATTATTTCTGTACGGCGGTTTTCCACAAGCTGAGCGGCGGCAGGGAATTTCCCTGCCGCCGCTGTCCGGCGTTTGATCTACAGCCGCGCGCTGATATTACTTCCGCGCAATGTGCTCCGCCATGAAGATCAGGACCTCCTGATCCAGGCGGCCTTCGAGGCGGAAGTTGATCTTGGTCTCCGGGTCCGTCCAGAGAAGGATGCTGCTGGAGGAGCCCCCCAGGGAGAGGGGAGCGGAGGTCTCGCCGTCCCCGGTCTTGGTCACCACCGTGAGGACCTGGCCCTTTTCCTGCCAGAACAGGGCCTCTGTGCCGTTCACCGTTACCGTCTCCGCCGTTCCGGTTCCGTCGGAGCGCAGGGGCAGGGAGCTATAGGTCCAGGAGAAGCCGCCGGCCCCCTCCACAGACCACCTCTCCACCACCACCTCCGGCAGGGCGCTGCGGGAGGAGAGACTGGCACCGGCGGGCAGGATGGTGAGGGCGTACTCCGGCAGGGAGTCTGTCTTGGCCGCCGTCACGCTCTCGGCAATTTTCTCCAGAGTGGCCTGATCCAGACTGCCGGAGAGCCAGAAGAGATTGCCCTGCTCATTCTCCCAGATCAGGTCGTTGGTCAGATACCCGTGGGAGGGAACGCCCTGATAGAAGTCCGCGTCACAGCCCTGGACCGTGGTCTTGCGCAGGGTGCTGCTGCCGCTCACAGCGGCTCCGACCGCGGCGCCGAGACTTCCGCTGGGACGGAGAAAGCAGGAGAAATTCAGCCGGTCGTCCCCCTTCTCATAGGTCCAGGCGGCTTTCAGATCCCCCTTCTGCGTGACCCCGCCGGAAGAGGCGCTGCTGAGGGCGTAGCCCTCCGGCAGCCAGGCGGGCCGGAACGCGGGGGGCTGCTCTCCCTCCGGGACCTTGGCGGGGGCGGGGCCGGTGTAGTAGAGATAGCCCTCCAGGTACTCCCGCTGCCATTGGCGGCCCGGAACGGTTTTGGAGACCTGGGACGCCGTCTTGCCGGTCTCGTCTTTTTTCCCGGCGGGAGCCGCCAGGGCCGTGGTGCAGAGGCTCAGTGTCAGGGCCGCCGTGGTGAACCCTGCCAGGATGGACGTCAGTTTCTTTTTCATAATGTTCTTCCTTTCTGTTCCGGCGGGTGGTTCCCGCCTCGTTCTGACAGGTAAACGGAACAGAGAGGAAAAGTATCCCGCGATTTTCAAAAATTTTTAAAAAATTTTTTCAGCCGCCGGTCTCCGTGATATTCTCGGCGATTTTCAGAAACTCCTCCTTTTCCAGCAGGCCCGTGATCCGGAAGTGGATGCCGGTCTCAGGGTCCGTCCAGAGCAGGGCGCTGGTGGGCCGGCCGCTCAGGACGGTGGTGTTGGAATCCCCGGCGTTTCCAATGGAGACCGTCAGCGTCTGGGTGGGAACCTCCGTCAGGAGTTCCGCGGGAATTCCCCGGACTGTCACCGTCTCGGACACGCCCTCCGCCGCGTCTCTGGGGGCGCTCAGCTCATAAGAGGAATATGCCCAGTCAAAGCGCTTCCACTTTTCCTCGACATACTCCGGGAACGTCTCCCGGGAGCTGAACAGCTCCGCGCCCTCCGGCGCCCAGCCCAAGCGGTAGTCCGGCAATGCTCCCCGGGCCTCCGACACGCTCTCGCCGATACGCTCCAGGGTGGCCTGGTCCAAATCGCCGGACAGCCAGAAGAGGTTGCCCCGTTCGTTCTTCCAGATCAGGTCGTTGGTCACATACCCATGGACGGGTTTTCCCTCGTAGAAGTCCGCGTCATAACCCTGGACCGTGGTCTTGCGCAGAGTGCTGGAGGCGTTCACGGCGGCTCCAAACGCCATGCCGACTCCCCCGGAGGGACGCAGGTAACAGTAGAAATGAAGGGTTTCCCCACCCTTCAGATAGGTCCAGCCGGCCGTCAGGTCGACGCTTCCCTCATAGTCCACTCCGGTCTGTCTGGCGCCCTCCAGGGCCCAGCCCTCCGGAATCCAGGTTGGACGCCACACAGGGGTCTGCTCCCCCTCTTGAATCTCATCCGGGACAGGGCCGGTGTAGTAGGTATAGCCCTCAAAGGTCTCCCGGAACCAGCCGATCACCGCCGCCCGCACCGTGGGGCTGGCCGCCATCAGCGCCCCGAAGGCCAGCGTGCAGGCCA
>CANRYZ010000033.1 GCA_947644365.1 uncultured Oscillibacter sp.
GAGCGCATCAACGTCCTCACCGAGCACATGCGCCAGAACCCCCAGGACAAGCACTCCAACCGGGGTCTTTTGAAGATGGTCGGCAAGCGCCGGAGCCTGCTGGACTACCTCATGAAGAAGGACATCGAGCGTTACCGCGCCCTGATCGCGAAGCTCGGTATCCGTAAGTAAGGCGAAAACAGGGTGGCGGGCAAGCCCGCCGCCCTTCTTTCCATTTTCCCCCAGCCCGCGCGGGGGCCCGCAAGCCCTTTAGCAGTTGAAAAAGAGGCCGGACCGCGGCCCTTTTTTCAAGTGCTAAATGGTCCGGCTCCCATGCGGAATCCATGAAAAAGGAGCAAGACCATGTCTACCATCATCACCAAGAGACAATTCCCCAACTACCGCAGGTACGAAATGGACCTGGCGGGCCGCCCCCTGTTTTTGGAGGTGGGCAAGCTGGCCGAGCTGGCCAACGCCGCCGTCATGGTGGGCTACGGCGACACCCGCGTGCTGGTGTGCGCCACCGCCTCCGCCCGCCCCCGGGACGGCATCGACTTCTTCCCCCTCAGCGTGGACTTTGAGGAGAAGCTCTACTCCGTGGGCCGCATCCCCGGCAGCTTCAACCGCCGGGAGGGCCGCCCCGGCGAGAAGGGCGTCCTCACCAGCCGGGTCATCGACCGGCCCATCCGCCCCCTCTTCCCCCACGACTTCCGCAACGACGTGTCCATCATGGCCACGGTCATGAGCGTGGACCACGACTGCTCCCCCGAGATCGCGGGCCTCATCGGCACCTCCGCCGCCCTGGCCATCTCCGACATCCCCTGGAACGGCCCCGTGGGCGCCCTGAAAGTCGGCCTGGTGGACGGCAGGCTGGTCCTCAACCCCAACAGCGAGGAGCGGAAGGTCTCCGATCTGGACGTCACCGTGGTCTCCACCGGGGAGAAGGTGGTCATGATCGAGGCCGGCGCCAACGAGGTGGACAACGACACCATGTTCAGGGCCATTCAGCTGGCCCACGAGGAGAACCAGAAGCAGGTGGCCCTCATCAATCAGATGGTCGCCGAGATCGGCAAGGCCAAGTTTGACTATCCCCACGCCGACTTCGACCAGGTCCTCTTCGACCGCATCACCGCGGACTTTATGGACGAGGCCAAGGCCGCCATGGACACCGACGACAAGAACGTTCGGGAGCAGCGCTGGAACGCCATGATCGAGCGCTGGCACGAGAAGTACCTGGAAGAGTTCCCCGAGATGGACAAGTACCTGGACGAGATCACCTACAAGTTCCAGAAGAAGATCGTCAAGGCCTGGCTGCTGGAGGGCCACCGTGTGGACGGCCGCGCCAAGAACGAGATCCGCCCCCTGGGCGCCGAGGTGGGCATCCTGCCCCGGGCCCACGGCTCCGGCCTCTTCACCCGTGGCCAGACCCAGGTGCTCTCCGCCGTCACCCTGGACACCCTCTCCGCCAACCAGAAGCTGGACACCATCTGGGAGGAGACGGAGAAGCGGTATATGCACCACTACAACTTCCCCGGCTACTCCGTGGGCGAGGCCAAGCCCGCCCGCTCCCCGGGGCGGCGGGAGATCGGCCACGGCGCCCTTGCCGAGCGGGCCCTGCTGCCCGTCATCCCCGACGTGGAGACCTTCCCCTACGCCATCCGCGTGGTCTCTGAGGTGGTGAGCTCCAACGGCTCCACCTCCCAGGGCAGCGTCTGCGGCTCCACCCTGGCGCTGATGGACGCCGGCGTGCCCATCAAGGCCCCGGTGGCGGGCATCTCCTGCGGCCTCATTCAGGACGACGACGGCTCCTTCACCACCTTCATCGATATCCAGGGCGTGGAGGACTTCCACGGCGAGATGGACTTCAAGGTGGCGGGCACCAAGAAGGGCATCACCGCTATCCAGATGGACCTCAAGAACGACGGCCTCACCATGGAGATCATCAAAAACGCCCTGGACATCACCTACGATGGCCGCTGCCAGATCCTGGACCAGATCATGCTCCCCTGCATCGCGGAGCCCCGGAAGGACGTCAGCAAGTACGCCCCCAAGATGCTCACCATGCACATCGACCCCTCCAAGATCCGGGAGGTCATCGGCTCCGGCGGCAAGGTGATCCAGAAGATCGTGGCGGACACCGGCGCCAAGATCGACATCAACGACGACGGCTCCATCTTCATCGCCGGCGTGGACGCCGCCAGCTGCGACGCCGCCAAGAAGTGCATTGACGACATCGTGTTCGTCCCCGAGGTGGGCTCTTTGTACTATGGCCGCGTGGTGCGCCTGATGACCTTCGGCGCCTTCGTGGAGCTGGCCCCGGGCAAGGACGGCCTGGTGCACATCTCCAAGCTGGCGGACCACCGCATCGAGAAGGTGGAGGACGCCTGCAAGATCGGCGACATGATGTGGGTGAAGGTCACCGACATCGACGAGAAGGGCCGGGTGAACCTGAGCCACAAGGACGCCGTCCGGGAGATCAAGGCCAAGGAGGCCGCCGGCGAGCGGATCAAATAACCGTTTTTCCAAAGGACGCGGAACCGGCGGGATGGGCGCAGGCCCGTCCCGCCGGTTTGCCCTGTGGGGGAAATTCCCTCCGCCGGGAGGGCGCAGGGCAAACGCATGAAAAATGAAGGAGCCATTTCCTTGGCGGGAGGATGCTGTTTGTCGCCCTGTGGGCGGCAAAGACGCTGTCAGTTGGAGTGTTATTATTTTCATCCTATTAGAAGCGGGAATTTCGCGCCGTGCGCGGCGCGCCCCGGGGCTTTGCCCCGGGACCCCACAGCCTTTGAAAAGGCTGGCGAAACTTTTATTGGCGCTTCGCGCTCTTTTATGCGTATGCCCTGGGAGGCGCGCGCCTTGCGCTTCCCGGCGGAATATGGTATCCTTCACTATATTTTAAGAAGCACTTGAGAAACCACACCGAAAAGGAGCTGAGCCCATGGATCTCATCGCCGCCGTCGCCACAGGCCCCGCCGCCTCCGCCATCGGCGTCGTCCGCCTCTCCGGAGACGGCTGCTTTGACGCCTGCGGCCGGGTCTTCCGGCCCGTCAACGGCAGACCCCTCGCAGACCAGGAGCCCCGGAAGCTGGTGATGGGGGAGATGCTGGACAGCCGGGGCCGGGTCATTGACCGCGGCATGGCCGTCCGCTTCCCCGCCCCCCACAGCTATACCGGCGAGGACTCCGCCGAGCTCCACTGTCACGGCTCCCCGGTGGTCCTGCGGGAGGTGCTCTCCGCCCTCTTCTCCCTGGGGGCCTCCGGCGGAGCTCCCGTGCGGCAGGCCCTGCCCGGGGAGTTCACCAAACGAGCCTTTCTGAACGGCCGCATGGACCTGACCCAGGCGGAGGCCGTGGTGGACCTCATCGACGCTGAGACCGCCGCCGCCGCCCGGAACGCCGCCGCCCAGCTGGACGGCGGGCTCCGCCGGCTGCTGGAGCCCATCCAGGAATCCCTGCTGGACGTGGCCAGCCGCTTCTACGCCGTGGTGGACTACCCCGACGAGGAGATCCAGGACGTCCGCCCGGAGGAGATCGCCTGGGCCATGGCTTCCGCGGAGGAGGCCCTCACCCACCTCCTGGCGGCCTGCCGCCGGGGCCAGGTGCTGAAAAGGGGCGTCCGCACCGCCATCGTGGGGCTGCCCAACGCCGGGAAGTCCTCCCTGCTCAACGCCCTGGCGGGCTATGACCGCGCCATCGTCGCCGACGTCCCCGGCACCACCCGGGACACGGTGGAGGAGTCTGTCCTCTGCGGCGGGGTGCTCCTGCGCCTGGTGGACACCGCGGGCCTCCGGGAGACGGAGGACGCGGTGGAGCGGCTGGGGGTGGAGCGCTCCCGCAGGGCCATGGAGGAGGCGGAGCTGATCCTGCTGGTCCGGGACGGCTCGGTGCAGGTGTGCCCGGAGAACCGGGAGCGCCTGGAGGCGGAGGCGCTCCTCCTGAACCAGGTGGCCCAAACCGGGAAGCCCTGGCTCTGCCTCGAGTCCAAGTGCGACCTCACCGGGCCCCACGCCTTTTCCATGGGCCTTGTGGAGAGAGACGCCAACAACCCCGCCGCCTGCCTCTGCGTCTCCTCCGTCACCGGCCAGGGCCTGGACAGGCTGGAGGCGGCCGTGGCCGCCCTCTTCCCCCCGGGGGCCCCGGAGGAGGCCGGGAGCCTCCTCACCGACCAGCGCCAGGAGGACGCCGCCCGCCGGGCCGGGGACGCCCTCCGCCGGGGCCGCGCCGCCCTGGAATCCGGGCTCACCCCCGACGCCGTCCTCACCGACGTTGAGGAGGCCCTGGACGCCCTGGGAGAGCTGACGGGCCGCACGGCCAGGGAGGAGATCGTCTCCGCCATCTTCTCCCGCTTCTGCGTGGGAAAATAATTTCGCAATCCGCAAAACATGGTTTACAAAACCGCATTTTGGTGGTACACTATCACCATAAAATACCCGTGATCTTTTCAGAAGGAGTATTGGATTATGTGTGATTCAGCCTCTTTACAGGAGCGGCTGCGGACCCAGCGCCCTGTGGACTGGGACCAGCTGCCGGACTTCTCCCTGTATATGGACCAGGTGCTCAGCTACATGGACCGGCAGGTGATCCGCTTTGACGAGGATGATGGCCTCACCGCCGCCATGGTGAACAACTATACCAAGAGCGGCCTGGTGCCCCGGGCGGAGGGGAAGAAGTACAGCCGGGAGCACCTGGCGTACCTCACGGTGATCTGCGTTTTGAAGCGGGTCATGTCCACCCGGGACATGGACCTGCTGATCCGGGAGGAGCTCCAGGGGGACCGCCCCGTCCGGGACGGCTACGCCGCCTTCTGCGACAGCCTGGACAAGGCGCTGAACATCACCGCCGGGGAGATGGAGAACCGCCCCGGCGGGCCGGAGGACCTGGCGGACGCCGCCATCCACTTCGCCCTGCTCAGCTACGCCGCCGGGGTGGCCAGCAGCCGCTACGTCACCATGCTCCGGCAGAGACAGGGGGCGGAGGACCCCGCCCGGCCCAAAAAATCCAGAAAGGAGCGGGAACAGGATGCGTGACTTTGTCATCATGACGGACAGCTGCTGCGACATGACCGCTGCCATGGCGGAGGATCTGGGTCTGTCGGTCCTCCCCCTGAGCCTGCACATGGGGGACGCGGTGTACCGCAACTGGCTGGA
This sequence comes from uncultured Oscillibacter sp., assembly GCA_947644365.1. Lineage (GTDB taxonomy): Bacteria > Bacillota > Clostridia > Oscillospirales > Oscillospiraceae > Oscillibacter. The sequence goes on from CANRYZ010000033.1 coordinate 5,126, forward strand.
CGGGCGGGACATCGCCTTCCAGGATTTCTACAGCCGGGTGCGCGGCGGCCAGGACGCCGCCACCGCCGCCGTCAGCGTGGGGGATTTCGAGACGGAGATGCGAAACATCCTCTCCTCCGGCCGGGACGTGCTCTGCGTCAGCTTCTCCTCTGCCCTGTCCACCACCTGCCAGTCCGCCTCCATCGCCGCGGAGGACCTGCGGCCGGAGTTTCCGGAGGCCAAAATCTGCGTGGTGGACTCCCTCTGCGCCTCCCTGGGCCAGGGGCTGCTGGTGTGGCTCTGCGCCCAGGAGAAGAAGCGGGGCCGCACCCTGGAGGAGGTCCGGGACTTCGCCGAGGAGACCAAGGGCAAGGTCTGCCACTGGTTCACGGTGGACGATTTGAACCACCTGAAACGGGGCGGGCGGATCAGCGCCGCCACGGCGCTCTTCGGCACCATGCTCTCCATCAAGCCGGTAATGCACGTGGACGACGGCGGCTATCTCACGCCCGTGGGCAAGGCCCGGGGCCGGAAGGCCTCCCTGCTGGCCCTGGTGGACGAGATGGAGAAGACCGCCATCGACCCCAAAAACCAGACCGTCTTCATCTCCCACGGCGACTGCCTCCTGGACGCGGAGTTTGTGGCGGAGGAGATCCGCCGCCGCTTCGGCACGGAGGCCATCCACATCAACTACGTGGGCCCGGTGATCGGCAGCCACTCCGGCCCGGGCACCATGGCCCTGTTCTTCCTGGGAACCCCCCGCTGAAAGCCCCTGCGCTTCGCGCCTAGTCTGGCACGTTTGGGCAAATCCACTTTCCTACCGCCGGTAGACCAACTCTCTTTCCAGCACGGGGCGGACTAGGCGCGAAGCGCGGGAAGAGAAGAACGTCCATGCGTCCACGCATCAAATTTCCTAAGCGCCCTTCCATCGAAGCGCAAGGCTTCCGCGACCTCCAAAAGCGCCCTTTTCTCTTTTGGACCGTGCACGGCCCGTTTTCTCTTTTCGGCGCGGCGAAAAGAGAAAATGGGGGGTGCATCCCCGGACCAGCCATCGACATGGCTGAATCCCGCCCCACCCGCAAGGGCAAGAACAATCCGTCCCCGCCCGCGGCGGAAATCCCCCTATTCTATCAGGAAAGAGGTCTTTCAAACCATGAACTGGCTGGAAGTACACATTGACACCACCCACGCCGGACTAGACCCGGTGTCCGCCATGCTCTCCTCTCTGGACGTAGACGGCGTAGTCATCGACGACGAGACGGAATTCCGGGAGTTTCTGGAGGACAACCGCCAGTATTGGGACTACGTGGACGAGGACCTCTCCCGCCGCATGGAGGGCCTGTCCCGGGTCACCTTCTACCTCCAGGCCGACGAGGCGGGCTTCGCCAAGCTGGGGGAGGTCCGCATCGCTCTGGAGGCCCTGCGCTCCCGGGGCCAGGACTGGGGCAGCCTCATCATGTCCCTGGACAACCTGGCGGACGAGGACTGGGAGAACAACTGGAAGCAGTATTACAAGCCCATCGAGATCGGGGAGCGCCTGCTGGTGGTGCCCAAGTGGGAGAGTGTGGACCCCGGCTCCCGGGTCCCCCTGTACCTGGACCCGGGCCTGACCTTCGGCACCGGGGACCACGCCACCACCCGGCTCTGCCTCACGGCCCTGGAGGGGGCCGTCCGGGGCGGGGAGCGGGTGCTGGACCTGGGCTGCGGCAGCGGCATTTTGTCCATCGCGGCGCTGAAACTGGGGGCCGCCTCCGCCGCCGCCGTGGACATCGACCGCATGTGCCTGGACGTGGCCTATGAAAACGCCGCCCTCAACGGCGTCGGGCGGGACGTGTACGACGTGCGGGTGGGCGACGTGCTGGCGGACGAAGCCCTGCGGGCCTCCTTGGGCGGCGGGTACGACGTGGTCCTGGCCAACATCGTGGCGGATGTGATCATCGGCCTGGCCCCCCTGGTCCGGGGCTTTTTGCGGGAGGGCGGCCTCTTCCTCTGCTCCGGCATCATCCAGGGCCGGGAGGCCGAGGTGGCGGAGGCCCTCCAGGCGGCGGGCCTCGCCGTCCTGGAGACCCGGGAGTGCAAGGGCTGGTACGCCTACGCCTGCCGGTGACACGTCCCCCCGGGACGAAAGTCGGTCGTTTTTCACATATCCGGAGCGGTGATTTTGTGGATTAGGCGGAATCCGGAAATTTTCTGAACAGATTCTTGACACGCCGGAAAATGTATGGTATGTTGGATATGCGATAAAGGCAAACCCGGTGAAAACCGGCGGCGCAAAGCTAGAGGGCCTTTCCCAGGGGGAGTGGCAGCCAGTTGCAGCATGACGTGTCCGCACTCAGTTGTAACTAAGGGCTTTGCGCCATGGCGCAAAGCCCTTTTTGCTATACGTAGGATAGCAAAAATTGGAAACGTATGTTCTGTTCCGGGCGGCCGGAACCTGGCATAAATCTGGATGAACAGGAGGAAGCGCCTATGCGAGAGAAGCCCCCGTGCGAATCGGCCGCCTGGCCGCGGGAAAGACCGACCCGGCATCCGCCGGAAACCGGATGACCGGTGTCAAGACCCCAGCATTCTGTAAAAGGCAAACCGCCCGAAAGGACGGGGCGCAAAGTTATGGGAGCTAAAGCCGAGAGGCCATGCCAGCCCGACCGCCAGAATTTCACGATCCAAATCTGTATAAAGGAGAATGAAATGATGGCAAAGAAACGCATTCTGTCCTGGCTGGTAGCCGCCAGCCTGGCCCTGAGCCTCTTCCCCGCCGCCGCTCTGGCGACGGAAACCACTCCGCTCACGCCCGCGGAGCCCACCTACACGGCGGACCCGGAAAAGGTTCAGGAACTGACCGGCAAAGTGGAGAAGGCGGAGACCGACGCAGCGACTGCGGAGACCAATGCGACCACTGCCGGGACCAACGCAGCCACCGCCAAAACAGACGCGGAGACCGCCCAAACCAATGCGGGCGCCGCCAAGACCGACGTGGAAACTGCTAAGGGCGGCGCAGATGCCGCTGCGACCGACGCGGAAGCCGCCAAGGCCGACGCGGAAAAGGCTAAGAAAGACGCCGCAGAAGTCGTTAAGAACGACATTAACAAGGCCGATGAAATTGGTAATCTCAAAATCGAGGAAAATGCCAAGGAAATTTCCGAGACCACGGCGCCGGCTGTCGAAGAGGCCATTAAGACCGCCAACGACAAGATCCAGGAGATTGAAATCGCCACCAACGAGGCGATTGAGCAGCTTGGAACCGACACCACCGGCAAGGTGAATACCGAGGCGGGTAATGTCAATGCCGCTCAGGGCAAGATTGACGCGATCTCCACGGATGTCGCCAATAAGGTGGATACGGCCAAGGCCGCGCTGGAAGCCGCCCTGGAAAAGGGAGACGACATCACCGAGGAGGACCGTCAGGCCGCGATTGACGCCGCCAATACGGCCGTTGAGACTGCCGCCGCCGCCAAGGAGCTGGTAGATCAGCAGTTAAAGGCCGCCAACGACGCCGTTGACGCCGCCGCCAAGGCCGTTGAGGAGGCCGAGAAGGCGTATCAGCAGAAGGTTGCCGAGGCCAACGCCCTGGTGGGCGAAGCCAAAGCGGCGGCCGAGGAGCAGATGAAGGCCGCCCAGGAGGCTCTGGAGAAAGCGGAAACCTTGAAGGGTGAGATCGATACCGCCAAAACGGCTGTGGACGATCAGCTGACCGAGGCCGCCGTGGCGAAGGCCGAGGCCGCCAAGACCGCCGCTGTCACCGCCGCCGAGGATGCGAAAAAGGCTCAGACTGCCGCCGAGGACGCCTGGGCCGCCGCGGACACCGCCGCTAAAAATGCGGAGGCCGCCAAGACCGCCGCTCAGACCGCCGAGACAGCTGCGCAAAAAGCTCAGGCAGATGCCAAGGCAGTTGCTGACGAAATCAAGGCCCTTGGCTCCGAGAAGGAGCTTACGAGTGATAAGGAAGCCAAGGAAACCGCCCTTAACAATGCACTGGACGCTATTAAGGCGAAGACCCAGGACAAAGCTACAGTTGAGGCTGAGCGCGGTGCTCTTGGAACTAAAGAGGGCCTTGAAGGTACAATTACTGCCCAAGAGGCTGCACGTGCAGAGGCCAAAACAGAAGCTGATAAAGTGCGCGGCAGCGAAACTACCGCTGGTAGTTTTGAATGTAATCACATCGTCTTCCTTAATGGTAATTGGGGCAAAAACAGAGAAAATTATCACAAGTATTTGAATGGCTTTAATAATCAGACAGCAACTTGGGAAGAGCGCGATACTGCATATAAAAATTTGATCAATCTCTTGGAGACCGAAGTATCTCCGGTCGCTAAGGAAAAAGTGTATCAAAACTTTATGTCTGCTTTAGAAAAGCAGTATACCGCTGACAAGAATAAGAACGAAGCTGAGAAGAAGCTCGAGACTTGGAACCAGAAAGATGCTCAAGCGACAAAGCTCGGCAATGAAATTTCTGACTTGGCAACCAACATCCCCACTCTCCAGCGGGAGCTCAAGGCAGCCGGCGACAAACTGGAAACCGTAAAGTCCCTGGCTGACGCGCTGAAACGGGCCGAGAAGGCCGCCGAGGACGCCAAGGAGACTGCCGCCGAAGCCGCGAGGACCGCGGAAGCCGCCCAGGGAACCGCTGGCAGCGCCGCAGCAACCGCCGCCGATGCTGCGAAGACCGCCGAGGCTGCCAAAAAGGCCGCCGAAACTGCCGCCGCCGCCAAAAAGGCCGCGGAGGAAGCGCAGGCCGCCTACACTACCGCCAAAGAAAAGCTCGCCGAGGCCGACAAGGCCGAGAAGGCCTACGCCGCCGCCCTGGCCGCCGTTGAAAATGCTCAGACGGCCCTGGAAACCGCTCAGAAGAAGCTGAACGACGCCAAATTCAAGGAGCTGGCGGACCAGCAGGCCCTTGGCCAGGCCAAGGCCGCCCTGGAGGAGGCCCGGCAGGCCGAGCTGAAAGCCAAGGAGAAGGCTGACGAGGCCAGGAAAGACGCTGAGGATGCCAAGAAAGAAGCGGATGAGGCGTTGAAGAAGGCCCAGGACATCGTGATTCCCGATCCCGACGATGGTGATGATGATAACACCGGCGACACCGGCGACACTGGCGATACCGGCGACACTGGTGACACCACTCCCGGCGCAACTGACGCCGACGCCGACGACACCGATGACGACGACGACACCGCCGCCACCATCGAAGACGGCATCGTTCCCCTGGCCCTGATGCCCACCCGCGGCGAGCTGATGAACTATCTCTACGTCCGCGCCGGCAGCCCCGCCGCCGCCGCTCCCACCTTCACCGACGTCCCCGCGGACCACGCCTTCGCCCGGGCCATCGGCTGGGCCCAGGCCGCCGGCATCGCCGTGGCCTATGAGGACGGCACCTTCGACCCCGACAACTTCGTTGTCGCCGCCGACATGACCGCCTTCCTGCGGGCGTACGCCAAGGTCAGCGGCATGACCGTCTCCTTCCCCCTGGCCGCCATGGCCGGGCTGGAGGATGACGCCATCGTGGAGAACGCCGACGGCATCCTGGCCGAGTTTTTCGGCGACTGATTCCCCAGCCCCAACCGCAATCCCCTAACCGCCGCCCTTCCGGGCGGCGGTTTTCTTTTTTCCCTTCGACGGTTTCCCCCCGACTTCTCCCTCCACAACATGTAGAATAGAGAGAACACAAACAACACAAAGGAGGCGGTTTTATGGCGCAAACAGAGGAGCGGCGAATCCTGCGCCTGCCCGCGGCGGACATCCGCCCCAACCCCGCCCAGCCCCGCAGGTTCTTCGACGAGGCCGCCCTGCGGGAGCTGGCGTCCTCCATCCGGCGCCACGGCGTGCTCCAGCCCCTCACCGTCCGGCGGCGGGGGGACGGCTGGGAGCTGGTGGCCGGGGAGCGGCGGCTCCGGGCCGCCCGGCTGGCCGGCCTGGAGACGGTGCCCTGCATCGAGGCGGCGGTGGACAGCCGCCAGTCCGCCCTCCTGGCCCTGGTGGAAAACCTCCAGCGCCAGGACCTGCACTACTTCGAGGAGGCCGCCGCCATCGCCGCGTACATCCAGGAGTCCGGCTCCACCCAGGAGGAGGCCGCCGCCCTGCTGGGCCGCTCCCCCTCCGCCGTGGCCAATAAGCTGCGCCTCCTGCGCCTCTCCCCCGCCTGCCGGGAGATCCTCATCTCCGGCGGCCTGGCGGAGCGCCACGCCCGCACCCTCCTGCGGCTGGAGGACGAGAGCGAACGACTTCTGGCCGCCCGGCACATGGCGGACAGGCAGCTCACCGTGGCCCAGGCGGAGCAGTACGTGGACCGCCGCCTGGCGGCCCTCCAGTCCACCCCCCCGGCGGGCCGGCAGACCTACATCATCAAGGACGTGCGCCTCTTCCTCAACAGCCTGGACCGGGGCCTCCGGATCATCCGGGACGCCGGCGTGGATGCCGCCTATGGCCGGGAGGAGACGGAGGACGACATCCTCCTTACCATCCGCATTCCAAAGCGCCGGCGCTGACCTCCAAGGCCCTCCCCCCTCTTCCGGCGTCCCCGCCCCCTCCCTAACCTTCCGTCCATCACAAAAATTTTTCCCTTACTTTCCTTTTATTGTTACTGGATTGTAACCTTTTTTTCGCCGCGGATGTGATACAATACATCGTGGCGGAAAAGGGCCGGCTGTGTGGGGTCCTTTTCCAAAAGGAACAAGCGACAGGAGGGGCTTCATGGAGCAGATCAACGAAGCCGCGGAAAAGCGGGCCGGGGGTTCCCGGCTGAAAAAGAGCGGCGGCGCGGGCGGCGCGGCGCTGATCGCCCTGGGACTGACGGCGCTTCTGGCGGGCGGGGCCTATCTGGGCCTGTGCGCCTACGCGGTCAACAGCGCCGAGATCTGGAACAACAGCGTCGTGCTGAATCAGGACGTGGGCGGCCTCACCCGGGACCAGGCCGTTCAAAAGCTGGAGGCGGCGGTGCCGGACATGGTCATCCGCCTGACCCTCCTGGACGACACCACCCCGCCGGACGCGCCCGGAAACGTCTCCACCGGCGCGGACTCCGGCCAGGGGGCAGACATCCCCCTCAGCGACCTGGGGGCGGAGGTGGACGTCCCCGCCCTGGTGGACTTCGCGGACCGGACCCAGCGCTCCGGCCCCTTCCTCACCGCCGGGTACCGCTGGCTCTCCCGGGGGGAGAGCCACTCCTTCAGCATGAAGGAGGCCATCACCCTGGACCCGGAGAAGACCGCCGGGACCGCCCAGCGGGTGGCGGAGAGCCTCTCCTGGCCCGCTCTGAACACCGAGTACGACGTGGAGGAGGACGCCCTCTTGGTCCGCGTCCCCAAGGACGGCCAGTCCGTGGACGCCTCGGAGCTGCGGGAGGCCCTGGAGAGCCGGAACTGGGACACCACCCTCTCCGTCTCCCAGCTCCGGCAGACCCTCTCCCCCTCCTCCGTTCTCACTGCCCGGGACATCCATGACGCCGTCTCCGGCGAGGTGAAAAACGCCGGCTACGACCCGGAGACCGACACCATCACCCCTGAGCGGATGGGGGCGGATTTCGACGTGCCCGCCGCCCAGGGCGCCATGGACGCGGCGGAGCCCGGCTCCACCGTGCGCGTGGCCGCGGACATCCAGCAGCCCGCCGTCACGGCGGAGGACCTGGAGGAGCTGCTCTTCCGGGACGTGCTGGGGGAGGCAAAGACCCACGTCTCCGGTACGGCGGCCCGCATCTCCAATGTCAAGCTGGCGTCGGCGGCCTTCAACGGCACGGTGCTCAACACCGGCGACGTGTTCTCCTACAACGAGACCGTGGGCCAGCGGACGGCGGCCAAGGGCTACAAGCCCGCCCCGGCCTACGTGCAGGGCGAGACGGTGGACGAGATCGGCGGCGGCGTGTGCCAGCCCTCCTCCACGCTGTACTTAGCCTGCCTCCGGGCCAACCTGGAGATCACGGAGCGGTACGCCCACCGGTACGTCCCCGCCTACATCGGCAAGGGCATGGACGCCACCGTGTCCTGGGGCGGGCCGGACTATAAATTCACCAACAACACCGAATACCCCATCAAGATCGAGACGGTCTATGAAAAGGGCTATCTCACGGTGCGCCTGCTGGGCACCAACGTGGACGGCACCTACGCCAAGATGAGCTACGAGGAGCTCTCCTCCACCCCCTTCGAGGTGGTCTACGAGGACGACCCCACCCTGGCCCCGGGCCAGGAGGTGGTGAAGGTCACCCCCTACACCGGCTACAAGGGCAAGACCTACCGCAGCGTCTACGCCGCCGACGGCACGCTGATCTCCCGGGAGTACGAGGACACCAGCGACTACAAGGTCCGCAACCGGGTCATCCTCCGGGGCCCCGTGGAGGAGCAGCCCTCCGTTCCGGCGGTGAATCCCAATCCCGGCGATTTCACCGTGGACCTGCCCCCGGCGGAGACAGACCCCTGGCCCGTGCCGGAGCCCCCCGTCCAGGACCCGGGGACGGACCCGCCCATCATCGTCCTGCCGGAGGAGGGGATCGGCTGACATTCCTATCAAACTGCCCCAGACGCCCAGCGGCGCCGCCGGATTCCGGCGGCGCCGCTTCTGATTTGACAGCGGAGTTTCTGCCAGAGCGGCCGATCTATCCTCCGATCCCGGTATTAACTTTTTGGCCCGGAGGCCGATACTTTCAGTATAAGGAGGGATACATTTTTATGAACGACACGATTCAGCCGGATTATGGCGCGCGGGCGTATGGCGCATCCGCGAAGGTCCGTGAAGCCAAGCGGACCGGGACGCAGGCCAACAGCTTTCTTGACATGGCGGCGCAGCTCAGCCGGAGCGGGACGGACACGCCGGCTCCCGGCATGAGCGGTCTCATGGGTATGGCGGGCCTGCCCGCAGGCCTGATGATGGATTTTTCGGCGCGGGCTGCCGGACAGGTTCAGCCGGGAAATGTGGAGGCGGCAGAAGCCGCGGAGGCCCCCTCTTTGGAAACCATGCTGAAAACCAAATATCCCAATATCCATTATCACGTTTTTGACGCCGGCAGCGGTTATTGGAGAACACGGAACGACTATCCCCATTATCTGTTGTACCAAGACGGAGACAGAGCCAGGGAAACGCTGGAGCACTGGCAGCCCACCGGGGCCAATCCCTTCTATGGGTCCGTTGACGGCAGATTTACCGCTCCAAAAGAGATCCACGCCCTGGGCAATGTCCCGCCCGGAAGCAAGGCCGTGGTCATCCATCCCAAGGTGCAGGAGCGCATGGAGACAGACAGCGCCTACGCCCGGGAGATCTACAAAAAGATCGACGCCTGGTTTGCCTTTGACGCGGCGCGGAACGAGGCCATTATGCCCGGCAGCACATGGGATATGTCCCAGGCCGTGGCCATCGGGGAGGACGGGAATATTTGTAACACCTGCTCCAGCAGCCCCGGCAGGATCACGTATTCCAAGAGCGGTTCTGACGGCGGAGAAAGCTGGTGGGACCTGCGTATGGCCCGGCACGCCGAGTTTATGAAGTTAGCGGCGGAAAAGCAGATCCAGCGGCACATTCAGGCTGACCAGCTGGCCGCGTCCGCTGCGGCGAAGTCCCAGCTTGCCGCTATGCTGAACAGCGGAAATCTGGGGGAGATTTTTGGCAGCGAGATCGCCGGTATTCCCACCGAAACCGTTCTGGCGATCACGCGGGCCCAGGTTTGGGGCGGCGGAGCAATGCTGTAATTGCCCTGCCGCCGCCCCGCGGTTTACGAGGCGGACAGGCCTAACGCGCCTGCCGCCGAAACCTCCAGGCCGGCCCATGTCAGCGCAGAACCCCAAACCGAAACGGCGCGGACGCATTTGCGTCCGCGCCTCTTTTTGCCTCAAAACAGCGGCCTACCGCTCCCGCTCCTTCTTCAACTTCCGAATATCCTCCCCCACAAAGGGCAGCAGCTGGTACTCCCCCTGGATCCGGGAGGCCGCCTGGGGCGAGTACCGCCGCCCCAGCTCATCCGGCATCAGATTCGTGCTGAGAATCGTGGGCCGCCGCTCGATGAGCCGCGTGTTGACGATCTCGTACAGCGCGCTCTGCACAAAGGCCGTGGTCAGCTCCGTGCCCAGGTCGTCCAGAATCAGCAGGTCGCACCGCAGCACCCGCTCCACGTCCTCCCCGGCCTCCTCCCGGCCGAACTTCCGGTCCTCAAACACCCGGAACACGCGGCCCGCCGTGTCGTACACCACGGACCACCCCGCCCCGCTTACCTCCCGGGCGATGGCGGCGGAGAGGTGGGTCTTCCCCAGCCCCGGCGCGCCGAAGAACAGCAGGTTTTCAAACCGGCGGCCGAACTGGTGGGCGAACTCCGCGCAGCTGTTGTACACCCGCTCCTCCATGTGGCTCCTGGCGGACCGCTTCTGCCCCGGCTCCGCCCGGTCGGGGTACCACTCCAGGGAGAAGGTGTCAAAGCTCTGGTTTCCCAGGTCCAGCATCCGGCTCAGCTCCCTCTGCTGCTCCCGGGCATAGTACGCCCGCAGGCACCGGCACACGCCGCCGTCCCGGTAGCCCGTGTCGCCGCACAGGGGGCAGGCGGGCCGCTCCTCCAGGCAGTCCTCCGGCAGGCCCAGCCCCTCCAGCAGCGCCCGGCGCTCCCCCTGGAGGCGCAGGTTCTCCACCCGCAGCCGCGCCACCTCCTCCCCGGGGTCCGTCCCCCGGCGGAAGGTGACGCTCACCAGCCGCCCCATGGCGGCGCGCAGCTCCCGGTCGATCTCCCGCAGCCGGGGAGCGCGCTGGAAAACGCTCTCCCTCTGCCGCCGCTCCTGCTCCTCCCGCGCCCGGCGATCCTCCTCAAATCTCTGGAGGGCCCGGCGCATCACTTTTCCGTCGTAAGCCATCTCTCCGCTCCTTTATCCGGCCCCCCGGCCGGCGCTCAGACATACTCCCAGGCGCCCCGGCCCCCGGCGGACTGCTGCGGCTTCCGGCCGCCGTCGCCCGCCTCCGCCTCCTCCGGGGTGTGGAGGCCCGCCTCGTGCCACCGCTTTAAAATTCCGTTTAAGTAGGGCCACTTCAGCTCGTGGCACTTGAGCACCGTCCTGTCGTAGGCCAGGGCCACCGTCTCCGGCGGAAAGCCCATCTCCTGCCAGGCGGCCAGGTACTTCTCCTCCGAGGCCGAGGGCATCCGCTCCCCCAGGCCCAGCGCCCGCATGTACTGCGGGATGCGCTCCTGCCGCCGGGCGTACTGCCGCAGGTACTCCGCCGCGGCGGCCTGGCTGTCAATGCCCATGCGGGCCCAGGCGTAGCCCTCTTTTTCGATCTGCTTCATCCCGGGACGCCGCCCCGGCCCGTACCGCCGCCGCACCCGCTCCGCACAGTGGCACACCAGCAGGTAGATCACGTCGGCGGAAAGGCCCAGATAGTCGTTCAGCCCCAGCAGCACCCCCACGTCCGGGACGGTGAGCTTCTTTCCCAGCTTCCGCTCCACCTCGGCGGTGAGGCGGCGGAACTCCCCGCTGTCCTCCAGATAGTTGGCCACGTCCGCCTGGCTGTATGCGGGCCGCTCCTCCGCCGGCTCCGGCGGCAGGTCCGCCGCAGAGGGGGCGACGAGGCCCAGCTCCCGCAGCACGCCCTCCGCCCGCTCGATGCGGGGCCGGTCCCACCGCAGCTCTCCCGCCAGGGACCGGGGCGGAACGTCCCCCCGGCGGCGCAGGAGGGCCAGGTATAAAAGCGCCGCGTCGCCGTCGCCCCGCTCCAGCAGGCGGCCCGCCGCCTGTCCGGTGAGGACGACGCCCTCCTCCCCGGTGGGTACCAATACGCTGGACATGGCCTGTCCCTCCTCTCCCCGCGATTTTGTCCTCTTATTCTACACGAAAATTGCTGGGAGGGCAAGACCTGAACGGGTGTTTTCTATTGGAGGCCCGCAGGGGGCGGGGGATTTTTATTCCTGGCGGAATCCGCCCCACGGGGGCGGGACGACAAGCCCGCCGGGCCCGGCGGGCTTGGGGGCTGCACCCCCCATTTCTCTTTTCTCTGTCTTGCCA
>CANRYZ010000034.1 GCA_947644365.1 uncultured Oscillibacter sp.
ACGCCGGCCACGGCGTCCCAGTGGCCCTCGGCCTTGTTGTAGACAAAGCCCTTGACCTTCAGGGGGATGTGGCCCTGGTCGTGGTACATGACCACAACGATGTCATACCAGCCGCCCAGCGCCTTGGAGAAGACGGTGTCCGGCGGGGTGGGCTTCTTCTCGGGGATGATGATGCCCTCGGCCATGGCGGCGTCGATGGCGGGCTGGATCTCCTCGATCTCCTCCCGGCCGAACATGCCGTTCTCGCCGCAGTGGGGGTTCAATCCGGCCACGGCGATCTTGGGCTCCTTGATGCCGATGGCCTTGCAGCCGGCGTTGGCGATGCGGATGACGTCCAGGACCCGGTCCTTCTTCACCCGGTCGCAGGCCTCCCGCAGGGAGACGTGGGTGGACACGTGGACCACCCGGAGCTCCTCGTGGGCCAGCATCATGGTGTACTTGCTGGTCTTGGTGTAGTCGGCGTAAATTTCAGTGTGGCCGCTGTAGTGGTGGCCGGCCATGTTGATGGCCTCCTTGCTCAGGGCGTTGGTGATGGTGGCGTCCACCTCGCCCGCCATGGCCAGCTCAATGACCTTCTTGACGTACTGGAAGGCCGCCTCGCCGCCCAGGGCGGTGGCCCCCAGGCCGAAGGGCTTGGGGCTCTCGGGATCATTGGGGATGTCCTCCGCCTTGACGATGCCCATGTCGTACACGTCGATGACGCCGTACTCGTAGTTGGCCTCGCCGACGGCCTTGATCCCCCGGACCTTCATATCGATGCCGGAGACCTTCTTGGCCACCTTGGCGGCGTACTCCATGGCGGTGACGTCGCCCACCACCAGGGGACGGCAGCGGTCATACACGGTCTTGTCCGCCAGGGCCTTGACGGTGATCTCCGGGCCGTTGCCGAAGGGGTCGCCCATGGTGATGCCCAGGATTGGCTTGTTCATATGTACTCCTCCTTAAATATATGGAATATATTCTCAGCTGAGGTCTTTGGTCTCTTCCAGGACCTTTTTCAGCTCCTCAACGCCCTCGTCGCAGAGGTAGTTGAAGGGCCTGCGGCAGTCGCCCACGGGGTAGCCCAGCATGGCCACGGCCTTCTTGATGATGGTGTTGGGGTTGCCGAATTTGAATACCCGGGCCAGGGCCACGATGGCGTCCTGGGCGGCCTGGGCCTCCTCCAGCTCCCCGGCCACGAAGTGGTCGTAGATAGAGGCGATGGTCTTGGGCCAGATGTTGGCCCGGCCCGCCACGCCGCCGGCGCCGCCGGCCTTCAGGCAGGGGAGGATGTTGCCGTCGTTGCCGGCCAGAACGGCGAAGTCCTTGCCCACATCCCGGGTGAGCGCAATATAGGCCTTCAGGTTGTCCAGGTCGCCGCTGGAGTCCTTGGCGCCCATGATGACGTCCACATCCTTGGCCAGCTTGGCCACGGTCTCCGGCAGGAGCTTATTGCCGGTGCGGGCGGGGATGTTGTAGAGCACGATGGGGATGTTCACGTGCTTGGCCACCTCGCAGTAGTGGTCGTAGAGCTCCTTCTGGCTGGCGGCGGCGAAGCTGGGGGTGATGATGGACAGCGCGTCCGCGCCCAGGGCCTCGGCCCGCTTGCTGAGGTACACGGTGTCCCGGGTGGAGATGCAGCCGGTGCCGGCGTACACGGGGATGCGGCCCTTCACCTGGTCCACGGTGGCCTCCAGGATCTCCTCCTTCTCCTTCATGTCCAGGATGTAGGCCTCGCCGTTGGTGCCGAAGGGGAAGATGCCGTGGACGCCGGCGGCGATCTGCCGCTCGATCTGGCTGCGGAGCTCGGGGATGTTGACGCTCTCGTCCGCGGGGTTCATGGGGGTGACGACCGGTGGGATGATGCCTTTGATCTCAACCTTCTTCATATTCGCACACTCCTTATTCAAATTCCTGTGGGATGGAAAGACGGTTTCAGAGAACCTCCTGATAAATTCTCCGGGCGTCGTCGGGGGTGACCTCACGCATATTGTTCACCAGCAGGCGGGTGACCTCCATGCCGGAGGCGACCAGGGCCTCCAGGTCCTCCTTGGGCACGCCGAACTCCGTGAGGCTGGTGGGGATGTCCAGGTGCTTCACGATGCCCTCCAGACGCTGGATGACGGCGGCGCTCTTCTCCTCCTCGGTCTTGGCGTCCTCCTTGAGGCAGCGGTCGTAGGCCTTGGCCAGCAGGGGCCGGCAGGCGGGCTCGTTGAAGCGCATGACGGGGGCCAGCAGAATGGCGTTGGACACGCCGTGGGCGATGTGGTACTTGCCGCCCAGGGGGTAGCTCAGAGCGTGGACGGCGGTGGTGCCGGAGGCGGTGATGGCCACGCCGGCGTAGAAGCTGGCCAGGAGCATGGTGTTCTTGGCGTCCATGGCCTCGGGGTCGTCGCAGGCCCGCTCGATGTTATTAAGGATCATGTCCAGGGCCTGGAGGGCAAAGACGTCGCTGAACGGGTTGGCCTTGTTGCTGGTGAAGCACTCGATGGCGTGGGCCAGGGCGTCCACACCGGTGGCGGCGGCGATCTTCCGGGGCAGCTTTTTAATCATCACCGCGTCCAGAATCACGTAGTCCGCGATCATCTCCGTGTTGACGATGCCCACCTTCAGCTGCTTTTCCGGCACGGCCACAATGGCGTTGGGGGTGGCCTCGGAGCCGGTGCCCGCGGTGGTGGGGATCATCAGGCTCTTCATGCACTTGCGGGCCCGGCCGGGGGCGTCCAGCAGCTCCTTGATGCCGTACTCGTCGGTCATCAGGATGCTGGCCAGCTTGGCGGTGTCCATGACGCTGCCGCCGCCCACGGCCATGATGAAGTCCGCGCCGCACTCCTTGCACTGGTCCACCAGCTTCTGGGCCTCCATGTAGCTGGGCTCCGCCGGCAGGTCGTCCAGGATCACGGTCTCTACGCCGGTCTTCTTGACCTGGGCCATGGGGAAGTCCAGAAGGCCCGCGCCCTCGATGCCCTTGTCGGTGAACACCACCAGGCGCTTGACGCCGTTGGCCGCGAAGATCTCCGGAATCCGGCCCAGGGCGTCCTCGCCGCTGTAGACGGCATGAGGCATTTTCAGTTCGTACTTGGTCAGCATACTGCATCCTCCTCTTGATCCCCGGCGCCCAGGGACAGCGCCAGCCTGTAAAACAGGTCGGGCTCCCCAAAGCCGCCGGATTTTGAAATGATATGATGGGTCTTGCCCTGATACACAAAGTCGGTGAGCACCGCGCCGGCGTCCAGCTCGCACACCGGGATCAGCTCCGCCACCTTCACGGCCCCCATCAGGGCCAGCAGCGTGTCTCCGCCGGTGCAGAGGATGGTGGCGTCCAGGCCGCCGTCCAGCAGCCGCCGGACCAGCCGGCCCAGCTGGGCGGAGATGCCCCGACGCAGGTCCTCCGTAGTGAGGCCCCGCTCCCCGGCGTAGCGGTCCGTGTCGCCGCAGCCCGCCGGATCGTTGACGTCCAGAATGAAGCGCCTCTTCCTCCCGGCGGTCTCCAGCCACGCGGCCGTATCGGCGGCGCACTCCGGCGTGTCCAGCCAGGACTCCTCCAGCTTCTGCACCGGATTCAGGTGGACGTGGGGGAAGCCGTGCTCCTCCGCCTCCGCCATCTGGCGCAGCGTCACCGGGTTCACGCTGCCGCAGGCCACAAACAGGGCGGGCGCCAGGTCCGGCAGCACCGGGGGCGCGCCCCGCAGGTCCAGAATCTCCGCCAGGGCCGCCGCGAAGCCGGCGCAGCCGGCGGAGAGCCGCAGGCCCTCCCGGCCCAGCCCCAGGCCGATGTCCATCAGGTCCCGGTCCGTCTCCGCGTCGTAGACCTGGATGCCGGGGCACCGCGCTGCCGCCGTCTCCCCCAGGCCGTGGAGCACCACCGCCCGGTCCGTCTGCGCGCCGATGATCTCCGGCACGGAGGAGGCCGTCACCGGCTCAAAGGGGTCCTGCCCGAAAACGCTCTCCGCCACCGGCACGCCGGCGATGTAGTGAACGCCCCCCCGGGTGACCCGGTCCATCCTGGGCAGGGCCGGCAGGAAGGCCAGGCTCTCCGCCCCGGCGCCGTCCAGCACCGCGGCGAGCTCCGCGCCCACGTTGCCCCGCAGGGCGGAGTCCGTCTTTTTGTAGATGTGGGTAAACCCCGCGGCCAGGGCCCCCTCCACCGCCCGGCGCACCACTCCGTAGGCCGCCTCCGGCGTCAGGTGCCGGGTCTCGGCGTCCAGCACCAGCACCTGGAGCTCCGCCTTCGCCTGGGAGAAATCATAGGCCGGGTCCGTCACCACACAGGTTCTGGCCCCCCGGGCCGCAAACTGCACGCCCGTGTCCAGCGCCCCTGTGAAATCATCCGCGATCATCAACAATCTAACCATGCAGCACCTCACATCCGTTCATTTTTGAAACGCATATTTCGAGCCGCTTTTCGCATTGGCATTTTCATCAAAAAACGCCGCGCCGCCGCCGTTTGTTTGGCATTATTTTATAGTGGCCGTGCCATTTCCGCAAACCTTTTTCGCCCATAAAATGTTTATTTTTGAAACAGCCCGAAAAAGGCTTGCAATATTTTTGTATGTTTGTTATAATATGTTCAAATATTAAACACATTTGGAGGCGCCTATGGGTTCACGAATCCGTGTGCTGGGCATCGCGCCCTACGAGGGAATGAAGGCCCTCATGTCCAACCTGGCGGAGGAATATCCCCAGATGGACCTGTCGCTGTTTGTGGGCGACCGGGAGCTGGGCCTGGAGATCGCCAAGGCCAACTTCCACGGCAACTACGACGTGGTGATCTCCCGCGGCGACACCGCCACCATGCTGCGGCGGGACCTGTCCATTCCCGTGGTGGAGATCGAGGTCTCCATGTACGACCTGCTGTGCACGCTGAAGCTGGCGGGAGACCTCAGCGGCAGGATCGCCTTTGTAACCGCCGCCAGCATCGCCGAGAGCGCCCGGCTGCTGTGCAAGGCCATGGACCTGCGCATAGACATCCGCACCTACGACGGCCGCGACACGGTGGAGCCCATTCTGCTGGAGCTGCGGCAGGACGGCTTTCAGGCCCTGCTGTGCGACACCTTCGCCAACAACACCGCCAAGCGCCTGGGGATGAACTCCTTTCTGGTGGCCTCCTCGGTGGAGAGCATCCGAAAGGCCTATGACCAGGCCCTGCTGATCTGCGGCAGCCGGGAGAGCCTGCGGGACGAAAACCTCTTCCTCCGGTCGCTGATCCGGGGCCAGATCAGCCAGACCGTGGTGTTCGACCAGGAGGGCAACCTCTTTCTCTCCACCCTGGACGCCCCGGTGCCGGAGCTGCTGGACATGCTGCGGCGGGAGCTGCCGGAGTCCCAAAAGGACGTGGAGCGGCGGATCACCCGCAATCTGGGGGGAATGCTCTACGCCATCCGCATCCGGCAGGTGGGCGCCGGCAGCGCCGTCTACACCGCCTTCTTCCTGGAGGCCCGGAAGACCCCCCTCTCCCCCAGCCAGTCGGGCATCCGCTTCTCCTCCTACCCCGAGGCGGAGCGGGCCTTTGACGACAGCATTTTCAGCTTCGCGGAGACCATCAGCGACTTTCAGACCGAGATCGCCCAGATCAACCAGAGCCGGGCCCCGGTGCTGGTCACCGGGGAGGACGGCACCGGCAAGGAGACCATCGTCTACTTTCTCTATATGCGCAGCTCCCTGCAAAATCACCCTCTGGTCTCCATTAACTGCAGCCTGCTGAACGACCGCAGCTGGGCCTTTTTGCTGGAGCACCACAACTCCCCCCTGGCGGACCAGGACAGCACCCTCTATTTCTCCAGCATCGACGTGCTCTCCCAGGAGCGGCAGAGGCAGCTGCTGGCGGTGCTGCTGGAGATGGACGTATGCCGCCGGAACCGGGTGATCCTCTCCTGCGTGTGCCAGCCGGGGGAGTACGTCTCCGCCGCCGGGGCCCTCTTCCTGGACAAGCTCCGGTGCCTCTCCCTGTACCTGCCGCCCCTGCGCTCCATGCCCCAGCGGATCCCCACCCTCATCAACCTCTCTCTGAGCCATCTCAACGCCTCCATCCCCCGGCAGGTGGTGGGCATGGAGCCGGAGGGCGTCTCCCTGCTGCAGAATTTCCGCTGGCCCCACAACTATATGCAGTTCCGCCGGGTCGTCAAGTCCCTGGCGGTCACCGCCGCCGGGCAGGTCATCACGGCGGAGAGCGTGCGGGACGTGCTGAAAAAGGAGCGCCACATGGGGGTCTTCTCCCTTCGGGCGGAAAACGCCGCCGTCCCCCTGGACCTGGGCCGCACCCTGGAGGAGATCAACCAGGACGTGGCCCTGCGGGTGCTGGAGGAGACCGGCGGCAACCAGACCGCCGCGGCCAAGCGCCTGGGCATCAGCCGGACCACCCTGTGGCGGCTCCTGAAAAAATAAAGAGAGTGAAGCCATTGCAGTGCAATGGCTTCACTCTCAGGCTGTCAAAAAAGTCCTGGTGGACTTTCCCGACAGCCTGCCAATGTCTCAATTTTCAAAATGCTTTGCATTTTAAAAATCTCCCGCTTCGCGGGGCAAACGCCTGCACAGCAGTCGTTTGCAGACATTCGATTCCATACGAGGCGGGCGCCGCCCCCTCGAGCTCCCCCGCATTCCTCACAGTCTATTATTTCTGTACGGCGGTCTTTCGACAAGCTGAGAGTGAAGCCATTGCGGTGCAATGGCTTCACTCTCTTTTCCGCATATTCCCCGCCTATTTCCCCATCTCCCGGCGGACGGCCTTGGCCAGCAGCGCCTGCCCCTCCGGCGAGCGCAGGACCTCCAGCACGGTCCCCCGCAGGGCCTCCTGGAATTTCTTGCTGGTGAGGAAGGCGTCAAACACGGTGCCCTCCCCCGCCGGGGCGGCGGGCTTGGCGGGCCGCCTGGGCGCCGCGGGAGCCGGGGCGGGCTCATCCAGGAACGCCCCGTCCATCCAGTCGTCCATGCGGACGCGGTCGTTGTTCTCCCCCCGCAGGTAGAGCACGGACACGCCGAAGAAGGACGCCAGCTTCTCCTGCTGGTCCTGGGTGGGCGTCTGGCGGCCCATCTCAAATTTCTCCACCGCCATCCGGGGAAAGCCCAGGGCGGCGGACAGGGCGGGGCGGCTGAGGCCCCGCTCGCTCCGGAGCTGTTCGATGCGCTGTGCCATGGTGACCATACGGTGATCCTCCTTGTAACCGGTTTTTCCTCCCCATTGTACCACAGGGGGCCGCCCCCTTGCAACCGCCGGAGGGGTGTGGTATCATAGGACTGTTGAATCGAGAGGAGGCCCCGCCATGCCGAAGCTGCGATATGAGCCCCGCTTTTTTCGGGAGCATCCGCTCCTCACCCGGGTCCTGACGCTGGGGTACACCGCTCTCATGTGCTGTTTTCTGTTCCCTCTGGGGAACACCCCGCCCCTGCAACTCGCCTTTTTCATGATCCTGATGGCCCTGTGCCTGGCGGAGGCCTGCGGCCCGGGGCGGGATGTCTCCGTGTTCCTCCTGGTGCTGGCCGCCGCCATCGCGGGCCTGCTGGGGCGGTATCTGCTGGAGTACGGCGAGGTGTCCAACACCCGCAATTTCACCGTGGAAAACGTCCTGTGGTTCCTTTTCAGCGTCCCCCTGGCAATGACCGCCGCATACCACATTCTCGTGAAGTGGCTGCGGGAGCATTCCGGCAGCACCTGACCGTCTGAGAGGAGGCCTCGCCATGGAACACTGGGAATACCTGACCCCCGGAGGCCTCCGCTTCGTCTGGGAGGACAAGCTGTTCCGCCCCGGCACCGATACCTTTCTCCTCTCCTCCCTGCCCCGGCTGAAACCGGGCCTCCAGATCTGCGACCTGGGCAGCGGCACGGGGCTCCTGGCCCTGCTGCTGCTCCAGCGCCAGCCGGAGCTCACCGTCGCCGGCGTGGAGATCGATCCGGAGGCGGCGGCGCTCCTGGAGCGGGCCGCGGCGGAAAACGGCCTAGAGGGCCGCCTGGCCGCCTGCCGGGGGGACCTGCGGGATATCCGCTCCCTCCTCCCCGCCGGGGGCTTTGACCTGGTGGTGTGCAATCCCCCCTACTACGCCTCCGGGGCCGGGAAGCTCCCCCGGGAGGAGTCCCTGCGGGCCGCCCGGGCGGAGACCGCCTGCACCCTGGAGGACATCTGCCGGGCGGCGGCGTATCTGCTCCGCTGGGGCGGGGCCCTGTGCCTCGTCCACAAGCCGGAGCGGCTGACGGACCTCCTCTGCGCTCTCCGCGCGGCCGCTCTGGAGCCCAAGCGGCTGCGGACCGTGTGCCGCCGGGCCGGGGAGCGTCCCTCCCTGGCGCTCCTGGAGGCCCGCCGGGGCGGGAGCCCGGGCCTCTCCTGGGAGCCGCCGCTGATCCTGGAGACGGCGGAGGGCCGTCCCGCGCCCGAGCTGGACCGCATCTATTTCCGCGCCCCCTGACGGGCCGATTTCCAATTTCCAATTTCCAGTCCCGAATTTCCAACCAAGGAGGTCCCTATGTCCGGAACGCTCTATCTGGTGGCCACGCCCATCGGCAACCTGGGGGACTTCTCCCCCCGGGCCGTGGAGACGCTGAAAGCCGTGGACTTCATCGCTGCGGAGGACACCCGGGTGTCCGTGAAGCTGCTGAACCACTTCCAGATCAAAAAGCCCCTGGTGAGCTACCACGAGCACAACCACGTCACCGCCGGGCAGGCCGTCCTCGGCCGCCTGCTGGCGGGGGAGAGCTGCGCCCTGGTCACAGACGCCGGCACCCCCGCCATCTCCGATCCCGGAGAGGACCTGGTGCGCCTGTGCGGGGAGCACGGCGTCGCCGTCACCGCCGTCCCCGGCTGCTGCGCGGCGGTAAACGCCCTGGCGGTCAGCGGCCTGCCCACGGGCCGGTTCACCTTCGAGGGATTCCTCACCGTCAACAAAAAGAGCCGTCGGGAGCATCTGGAGCGCCTGCGGGACGAGGAGCGGACCATGATCTTTCACGAGGCCCCCCACAAGCTGCGGGCCACCCTGGCGGACCTGTGCGCCGTCTTCGGCCCGGAGCGCCGCGCCGCCCTCTGCCGGGAGCTCACCAAGCTCCACGAGGAGACCTGGCGCACCACCCTGGGGGAGGCCGCGGCCTACTACGGGGCCAACAGCCCCAGGGGCGAGTACGTCCTGGTGGTGGCCGGGCGGGAGCGGCCCCGGGAGGCCGCCGTCACGCTGGCCGAGGGCACGGCCCAGGTGCTGGCCCTGCTGAACCAGGGCGTCCGGCTGAAAGAGGCGGCCCGGGAGGTGGCGGAGCACACGGGCCTCTCCAAAAACGAGCTGTACGCCGCCGCCCTGGAGGAAAACAGGTAGACCCGCAAGACACAAAAACAGCGCGGCATAAGCCGCGCTGTTTTTTCTCTTTACCGGTATCCGTCAGCGCCGGGACGCTTAGAGCTCTCGCAGCTCCCGCAGGCACCTGGGACATACGTTCTTACCCTTGAATACCGTAATGTCCTTGGTTCCGTCACAGAAAAGGCAGCTGGGTTTGTACTTTTTCAGAATGACGGACGAGCCCTCCACATAGATTTCCAATGCGTCCTTCTCCGCGATGTCCAGGGTGCGTCGCATCTCAATGGGCAGTACGATTCTCCCCAGTTCATCGACCTTTCGCACGATTCCTGTCGCTTTCACGTTGACTTCTCCTTTCACCCAAAAATGTTTGGTTTCGACTGGACTAGACAATATCATACATCCTCTGGAAATGTCAATATCCATCCAAAAAATTCAAATATAATTAACAATTTTATGCAGACTGGAGGTCCTGTTTTTGGCAATGGCGTGGATTTGGTCTGGAATGGTGGTAATCTCCCTGCTGTTCGGCCTGTTTACCGGAAATCTGGACGCGGTGTCCGCCGCCGCTCTGGAGGGCGCCGGCGCCGCCGTGGAGCTGGGCGTCTCCATGGCGGGGGTGCTGTGCCTGTGGTCCGGGGTAATGGAGGTGATGAACGCCAGCGGCCTCTCGGCGGGACTGGCCCGGGCCTTCCGGCCCCTGCTGCGGCGGCTGCTGCCAAACGCCAGCCGGGACCCGGAGACCCTGGCGGCGGTATCCGCCAACGTCTCCGCCAACCTGCTGGGCCTGGGCAACGCCGCCACGCCTCTGGGCATCCAGGCCGCCCGGCGGATGGCCGCGGGCTGCCACGGCACCGCCAGCGACGAGCTGTGCGCCCTGGTGGTGCTGAACACCGCCTCCATCCAGCTGATCCCCGCCACCGTGGGCTCCCTCCGGGCCGCCATGGGCAGCGCCGCCCCCTTCGACATCCTGCCGGCGGTATGGCTCACCTCCGTGCTGTCGGTGACGGCGGGCCTGGCCGCCGCCAGGCTCCTCTCCCTGCTGGATCGGAGGCGGCCATGAGCCTCAGCTCTCTGGTGATCCCCCTGCTGCTGGCCCTGGTGGCCGCCTATGGCCTGGGGCGGCGGGTGGACGTCTACGCCGCCCTGACCCGGGGCGCGGCGGAGGGGCTCTCCGTTCTCCTGCGCGTCGTCCCGGCCCTGGTGGGGCTGCTGACGGCGGTATCCATGCTCCGGGCCTCCGGGGCCATGGAGTACCTGTCCGCCCTCTGCGCCCCGGCGCTGGACCTGCTGGGCATCCCCCCGGAGACGGCGCCGCTGATGCTGGTGCGGCCGGTATCCGGCAGCGGGGCCCTGGCGGTGGGCAGCGAGCTCATGGCCGCCCACGGGCCGGACAGCCATATCGGCCGGGTGGCCGCCGTCATGCTGGGCAGCACGGAGACCACCTTTTACACCGTGGCCGTCTACTTCGGCGCGGCGGGCATCCACAAGACCCGCCACACCATTCCCGCCGCCCTCACCGCCGACCTCACGGGGTTTATCGCCTCCGCCCTGGCGGTGCGGCTGTTCTTCGGAACAGGATAAGGGCCCGCGGCAGAGTGCGGCTCTAAGCTCTATCGCCGTGCCAATATACATATTACTTGCCGTCACGGCAGGCGTATCGGAGGAAGCTGTGTGGGCCTCGCCATGGTCAGCGTTTTCTGGATTCCGGGTGCGTGGATCAGCCGGGGACCTTGCTCCAGCCCGATTGTGTGTCACAACGGATTCTCTCTCACGATTTTGGGCATACGTTCGCAACCCTGGCGCTACAAAACAAGGATGACATTAAGACGGTACAGGAAAACCTGGGACACGCCACCGCCCAAATGAAAAAGGCCAGTGCTGACCGGATGGAAAAGAAAATTCAGGCGGTTTCCCGCCTGTAAATCCCAATAAGGGAAAAAATAAGGGAAACCGCCCTCCAAAACGCAAAGAAAACACCCCTCAAAGCCTTGCGGCTCTGAGGGGTGGGTGTGGTTGCGGAGACAGGACTTGAACCTGCGACCTCCGGGTTATGAGCCCGACGAGCTACCAACTGCTCTACTCCGCGATATATCATTTTGTGGTGCCGGTGACCGGACTCGAACCGGTACAGTATCGCTACCGGGGGATTTTAAGTCCCCTGTGTCTACCAATTCCACCACACCGGCAACTATCCGGTCCATACTAGAATAACACAGCCATACGCGTTTGTCAAGGTCCATTTTAAAATTTTTCTGTACGGGCTTGTAGGATTGTCAAAGAAATTGGACAAGGAAGTCAAAAGGAGAAAGCCAGCGGAGAGGGCGCATCGGTAAGTTATTAGAACGGCGGTTATGACGAGAAAGCTGCTTTTCAAAGTCAGCCAAGGAGAAGAAAGAGTGGTTGGAGTAAAAACGTTTCTGGTCTTCCCTGTGGCTGCACTCCACTTTGCCGTTATGCCTGGGAGTGTAAGGACGGATCAGTTTATGCCGGATGCCCAACTCGGCAGCAGTCTGCTCAAAAAGGGTCTGGATATCCCGCTTGCTGTTGGAGAAGCGGTTGGTAAATTCAAAGCCGTTGTCAGTCTGGACACATTCCACACGGATTCCCCTGCGGGCATACCACTTCACCAACCGTTTCAAGAAGTCTGCGGAGGAGTAAGTAGACTGCTCCGGATAGGCGGCCAGGAAGCGGAGCCTGGAAAACTCGTCAATGGCTGTATACTGGAACAGGTGAAGCTCTGGATCCGTAATACAGCGGCGGGGAACGATCTTTACATCCACCTGGACGCGCTGGCCAGGATAGGTCATTTGCTGGTATGGTTTGGGCATATAAGTCTTTTTCTTCTTCCCCTGAGGGAACATTCCCAGTTTCCGCATAACCCGAAACAAGCTCTCGGGCCGGCGGGTATAGCCGCGCTGTTTCAGACGGTGCCATAGATCCACCAGACCCAGATCTGGATTGCGGCGGCGCATATCCCGGATCAGCTTCAGTTCCGCTTCGGTATGCTGACTTGGATGGCTGTGAGGCCGCCTGGACTGACAGGCCAGAGACTCCACACTCCCGTCCCAGCGTGCCTGCCAGAAATAGATATAGGACCGGCTCTTGTTGTACTTTCTGCTGGCACGGCTGACGCCGCATTTTTCCGCATATTTCATTAGGGATTGCCTATACGCCATATCCTGTGTTATACTTTTACTCATGAAGGATGTGGCCTCCTCTCGGTTGTGTTAAGTGTGGTAACTCAACTTTAACCGATCTGGCCTCATCCTTCTACCTTTTTCCCTACTGTCCAATATCTATTGTACTCCTACACATTTTAAAATTTTTCTGTACAGGCTCTGTGAGCGCCATTTATGTGGACACAGGCGGGGAACATATTGGCTACGCCGCTCATGTAACTCCGCCCGCAAAAGCCGCCGCGTCGCATATTGCTGATACGGGGCTTTTACAGGTTGTATCCGCAGAGCCCCTGCGGTATAATAGCCGCAGAAGGGCCGGGCGGCAAGGGGCGGCAAATTGGGGCTGGAATTGCCGGACGCCAGATGCGCCGCATGAAACGGAGCCGGAAGCGCCCGGTATGAGAGATGCACCGCCACGGCCCCGCCCCACCTTCATGCCCCGGTTCCTCAGTGGACGCGGCCGGACACGGAGGCATGAGATCGGCGGCGCGAAGAGATGACAGAAGGAGACACAAAAAATGCCGTTTATCATCGTGAAACAGGATATTACCCGGATGGATGTGGACGCCGTCGTGAACGCCGCCAATACCGGGCTGCAAATGGGCGGCGGCGTCTGCGGGGCCATATTTAGGGCGGCGGGAGAACGGGAGCTGCAAGCGGCGTGCGGCAGGCTCTCCCCCATCAAAACAGGCGAGGCCGTCATCACTCCGGGCTTCTCGCTGCCGGCAAAGTACATCATCCATGCCGCGGGGCCGGTGTACAGCCGCTGGAACAAAGCCCAGTGCCGGGCGCTCCTGCGCTCAGCGTATACCGCGTCCCTGAAGCTGGCGGCGGAGAACGGCTGCAAGAGCATCGCCTTCCCCCTGATCTCCAGCGGCATCTACGGCTATCCGAAGGACGAGGCGCTGGAGACGGCCCGCGGCGCCATTGAGGACTACCTGCTGGACCATGACATGGAGATATACCTGGCGGTCTTTGACAAGTCGTCCTTTGCCGTTGGGCAAGCGCTGCTTGGCGGCGTTGAGAGCTACATCAGCCAGCACTATGCGGACAGGCCCCGGTTCAGCGGCAGACGGCTCCTGGCGGTTGAAAGAGAGGCCCTCCAAGAGGCGGCGGCAGCCGATTTGAACGCGCTTGCCGCGATGCCGGCGCAAGCGCCGGCATCACGGGAGCAGGGATTGGATGCGCTGATGGAAAACCTCGACGAGCCCTTCTCCGACGCCCTTCTGAGACTCATTGACAAAAAGGGCAAGACCGATGTGGAGGTCTACAAAAGGGCAAATATCGACCGCAAGCTGTTCTCCAAAATCCGCACCGGAAGGGGATACACCCCCAAAAAGCCGACGATACTGGCCCTTGCCATAGCGCTGGAGCTGACGCTGGATGAAACCGGCGCGCTGCTGGAGCGGGCCGGCTACGCCCTCTCCCACGCCAGCAGGTTCGACGTGATCGTGGAATACTTCATCGTCAGCGGCAGGTACAATATTTTTGAGCTCAACGAAGTCCTCTTCTCCTACGATCTGCCGCTGCTGGGATCATGACTTGTCGCTTTGCAAGCGACCAAAGGACCTCCCCCGCGCGCTAAAATAAGGCCACCAAAACACGGGAGGTCGTTTTTATGAAGACAGGTTTTACAGAGCTGGTGTTTATCCTCGACAAGAGCGGCTCCATGGCCGGGCTGGAGCGCGACACCATCGGCGGGTTCAACTCCATGCTGAAAAAACAGCGGGGCCTGGACGGCGAGTGCAGAATCACCACGGTCCTGTTTGACAGCCGCTGCGAGCTGCTCCACGACCGGATCGACATCCGCGCGGTCCGTCCCATGACGGAGAGGGAGTACCAGGCGGGCGGCTCCACAGCGCTTCTGGACGCCGTCGGCGGGACCATCCGGAAGCTCGCCGGCGTCCAGCGGAACACGGCGGAGGCGTTCCGGGCGAAGAACGTCATGTTCGTCATCATCACCGACGGAGAGGAAAACGCCAGCCGGGAGTATTCCCTGGAACAGGTCAAGCGCATGATCGGACACGAGAAGGAGCGGTATGGCTGGGAGTTTGTGTTCCTGGGCGCGAACATCGACGCCGTGGAGACGGCGGGGCGGTTCGGAATTCCCGCGAATCACGCGGTGGATTACGTTCCCGACGGGGCGGGAACCGCGCTGAATTTCCAGATGATGAGCGAGGCCGCAGCCGCTTTCCGGGAGACGCGGACCATGCCGCAGGCGCCCCTGGAGGCCATTCGCAAAGATATGCGGAGGAGAGGCGGCAGAGGGTGAGCGGGCCCCGCGCCGGCCGCCGGGGGCCTCCCCCCCGCAAACTTTTAAACATGGGATTGCGGCGGCGGAAAACCTGTGGTATAGTCAAAGCACTTGAAAATCGATATTCCGATTTTCAAGGCGGGCATTGCCCGCCAGCACATAAAATGTGCTGTGTTTTGCCTATGAAGTCCACCGCCAAGCCGTTTCACGGCTCTCGGGGCGCGTAGGCGCCCTGAGGTTGAAAAGAAGTATTTACTTCTTTTCAACTGCGGTGACTATAAAATGCAGATCATCTTAATGAAGAAACGAGGAGATCACCCATGGACTTCAACACACTCTCTGCCACCAGGTACTCTCTGCGGAAATTCAGCGCCCAGCCGGTGGAGCCGGAGAAGCTGGCCCTCATCCTGGAGGCCGGCCGGAACGCGCCCACCGCCCACAACTTCCAGCCCCAGCGGATCTTTGTCCTCCAGTCCCCCGAGGCGCTGGAGCGGGCCGACGGCTGCATGGGCAGCCACTTCCACCCGCCGGTGATTCTGGCGGTGGCCTACGACGGCGCCGTGTCCTGGAAGCGGGAGACCGACGGCAAGGACCACGGCGAGATCGACGCCGCCATCGCCGCCGCGCAGATGATGCTCCAGGCGGCGGACCTGGGCCTGGGCACCACCTATGTGGGGATGTTTGAGCCGGAGAAGCTGCTGGCGGCGTTTCCGGAGATGGCGGGCACCACGCCTATCGCGCTGCTGCCCCTGGGGTACCCGGCGGAGGGCGCCCATCCGGCGCGGCTGCACGGGGACCGGAAGCCCCTGGAGGAGCTGGTGAAATACCTGTAATACTAATTTCAAATAAAACTATTTAGTTTTATTTGAAATGGAAACGCCTTCTGCGTTTCCGTTTTGCGCCAAAATGGCGCAAAACCCGTCTCATAAGAATCCAACGCGTCTTCGACGCTATAAAAAGCTTTTCAAGCTTTTTAATGGATTCTAGTATAAGCCCGGCGCGCGCTTCCCCCGGCAAATTCCCCATTGCCGCGCATAAAAGGGCCCCCGGAGCTAAGCTCCGGGGGTCCTTTTTTCAATTGGGATTTACGTCCGGCGCTCCTCAGCCCTCGTACATGGCCTTGAGCTTGAGCAGGTGCTCGTAGCGGTCCATAGCGGCCTTCTCGTTGCGCTGGAAGAGCTCGCTGGCGCGGTCGGGGAATTCGCGGGTCAGACGGCTGTAGCGGGCCTCGTTCATCAGGAATTCCTGATAGCCGCCCTTGGGCTCCTTGGAGTCCAGGGTAAACTTGGCGCCCTCGGCGGCCGGGTTGAAGCGGAACAGGTTCCAGTAGCCGCACTCCACGGCCTTCTTCATCTCGGCCTGGCAGTTCATCATGCCGCCCTTGATGCTGTGCATCTCGCAGGGGGAGTAGCCGATGATCAGGGACGGGCCGGGATAGGCCTCGGCCTCCTGGATGGCCTTGAGGGTCTGGGCGGGGTTGGCGCCCATGGCCACCTGGGCCACGTAGATGTAGCCGTAGCTCATGGCGATCTCCGCCAGGGACTTCTTCTTGATCTCCTTGCCGGCCGCGGCAAACTGGGCCACCTGGCCGATGTTGGAGGCCTTGGAGGCCTGGCCGCCGGTGTTGGAATAGACCTCGGTGTCGAAGACGAAGATGTTCACATCGTTGCCGGAGGCCAGGACGTGGTCCACGCCGCCGAAGCCGATGTCGTAGGCCCAGCCGTCGCCGCCGAAGATCCACAGGGACTTCTTGGAGAGATACTCCTTGTCCTTGAGGATTTCCGCCACCAGCTTGCACGCGTCGCAGTCGCAGAACTTCGCGCCGCTGTCCTTGAGCTCCTTGGCGTGGGCCTGGAACTGGGGCAGCTGGTCGCCGAAGACCTTGGCGGC
>CANRYZ010000035.1 GCA_947644365.1 uncultured Oscillibacter sp.
AACTCCTTCCACGGCCGGACCATCACCACGCTGAAGGCCACGGGCCAGGACGTGTTCCACAACTACTTCTTCCCCTTCACCGAGGGCTTCCGCTACGCCCCGGCCAACGACCTCGCCGCCCTGGAGGAGACCGCCGGGGACGACGTGTGCGCCGTCATGGTGGAGCTGGTCCAGGGCGAGGGCGGCGTGCTGCCCCTGGACAGGGACTACGTCCAGGCCCTGGCAAAGCTCTGCGGGGAGAGGGACTGGCTGCTGCTGGTGGACGAGGTCCAGACCGGCGTGGGCCGCACGGGGAGCCTCTTCGCCTTCCAGCAGTACGGCGTCCTGCCGGACGCGGTGTCCTTCGCCAAGGGCATTGCCGGAGGCCTGCCCATGAGCGGCTTCCTGGCCAACGAGAAGTGCCGGAACGTGCTGGGCCCCGGCACCCATGCCACCACCTTCGGCGCGAACCCCATCTGCGCCGCCGCGGGCCTGGTGGTGCAGGAGACGCTGACCGGCGCCTTTTTGGAGGAGGTCAGGGCCAAGGGCGAATACCTCCGCCGGGGCATTGAAGCGCTGGATCTGCCCTGCTTTGGAAAGACCCGGGGCCTGGGGCTCATGATCGGCATTGAGGTGCGGGAGGGCTTTACCAACAAAGACGTCGCCAACCGCCTTCTTGAAAACGGACTTCTGGTCCTCACCGCCGGCCCCGGTATGCGCCTGCTGCCGCCCCTGGTCGTCACGAAAGAGGAGATGGACAAGGGCCTGGAGATCATGAGAAAGACGCTCTCTTAAACGGCTTTTCTCTCTCTCCGGCGGCCCCGGCGCGCCGGCATAGACAGCGGCATTTGCATTCACATTAACATTAGCATTAGCATTAGCACTTACATGAACATTTACATTTACATTAGCATTAGCGGGAAAATCCTGGTGGATTTTCGGCGGAGTTGCACGCTTTTGTGCCTCCCGAAGCGGTTCTGCCGCCGTTTTGCAGGAAAGGATGTACGCCCATGGAAAACCACACCCATTTTTTAAAGCTCCTGGACTTTACCCCGGCGGAGATTCAGCGCTTTCTGGACACCGCCGCCGACCTCAAGGCCAAGAAAAAGGCGGGCGTTCCCCACCGCCTCCTGGAGGGCAAGAACGTGGCGCTGATCTTTGAGAAGACCTCCACCCGCACCCGCTGTGCCTTTGAGGTGGCCGCCCAGGACCTGGGGATGGGCTCCACCTACCTGGGGCCCACCGGCTCCCAGATCGGCGTGAAGGAGTCCATCGCCGACACCGCCCGGGTGCTGGGCCGGATGTACGACGGCATCGAGTACCGGGGCTTTGGGCAGGCGCTGGTGGAGGAGCTGGCCGCCCACGCCGGCGTGCCGGTGTTCAACGGACTGACCAACGAGTTCCACCCCACCCAGATTCTGGCGGACTTTCTCACCATCCGGGAGCACTTCGGGAAGCTCCGGGGCGTGAAGCTGGTGTACCTGGGGGACGCCCGGTTCAACATGGGCAACAGCCTGATGGTGGGCTGCGCCAAGATGGGGATGCGCTTCGTGGCCTGCGCTCCGGCGGCCTACATGCCGGACCCCGCCCTGGTGGAGACCTGTCAGGCCATCGCCAGAGAAACCGGCGCGTCGCTGGAGTTCATCCAGGACCCCATGGAGGCCACAGAGAACGCCGACGTGCTGTACACCGATGTGTGGGTCTCCATGGGCGAGCCCGTGGAGGTCTGGCAGGAGCGCATTGAGGCCCTGGCCCCCTACCAGGTTACCCGGGCCCTCATGGACAACGCCGGCCCCCAGTGCAAATTCATGCACTGTCTGCCCGCCTACCACGACCACAGGACCCAGGTGGGCAGGGAGATGGGCGAGAAGTTCGGGCGGGAGGCCATGGAGGTCACCGACGAGGTCTTTGAGTCCCCCGCCTCCATCGTCTTCGACGAGGCGGAGAACCGGATGCACACCATCAAGGCGGTCATGTACGAGCTGATGAAGTGAACAGAGGACGCCTCCGGCAGGGCCGGAGGCGTTTTTCGGCAAAAAACCGGACTTGACAGCCGCCGTCCTCCCTCCTAAAATATAGTCAGCACGCCGGAAAAGGCGCGGCCGCGCCGACAGAGGAGACGCGGCAGAGACGGAGAAGAGGAGAGGGTTTTATGGAGCGTTCCGCCGGCATTCTGCTGCCGATTTTTTCCCTGCCGGGGGCCTACGGCGCCGGCGTCCTGGGGGCGGAGGCCCGGGCCTTTGTGGATTTCCTCCACGACGCCGGGCAGAGGTGGTGGCAGATCCTGCCCATCGGGCCCACCGGGGCGGGCAATTCCCCCTACACCAGCGAGTCCACCTTCGCGGGCAATCCCCTGCTGATCGATCTGGAGCGCCTGGCGGCGGATGGGCTGCTGGACCGGGCGGACCTGGAGGGTGCCCAGGTCCCGCCCTCGGACAGGATCGACTACGGCCAGCTGTACCGGCTGCGGGAGCCCCTTCTGCGCAAGGCGTTCCAGCGGGCCAGGGGCAGGGGGGACGAAGAGGTTCGGGCCTTCTCGGAGAAGAACCCCTGGCTGGCGGAGTATGTGCTGTACCGGGCCGCCAAGATCCGCTTTGACAACGCCGCCTGGTTTGACTGGCCGGACGAGGGCCTGCGCCGCCACGAGCCGGAGGCGCTGGAGCGCTGGCGGCGGGAGCTCCGGGAGGACGTGGCCTTCCGCTCTTACGTGCAGTTCTGGTTCTTTACCCAGTGGGCGGAGCTGAAGGACTACGCCAACGAACAGGGCGTGAGGATCATCGGCGACATGCCCATCTACGTCTCCCTGGACTCCGCCGACGTGTGGTCGGAGCGAGAGGCGTTTTTGCTGGACGCGGAGGGGAGGCCCTCCAAGGTGGCGGGGGTGCCGCCGGACTACTTCTCGGAGGAGGGCCAGCTCTGGGGCAACCCCCTGTACGACTGGGAGGCCATGAAGCGGGACGGCTTCGGCTGGTGGATTCGCCGGGTGGAGGGAGCCAGCAGGCTCTTCGACGCCATCCGCATCGACCACTTCCGGGGGCTGGAGAGCTACTGGGCCGTGCCCGCGGAGTCGGACACCGCCAAGACCGGCGCCTGGGAGAAGGGCCCCGGCATGGACCTTCTCCGGGTGCTCACCAGCTGGTTCCCCCAGACCACCTATATCGCCGAGGACCTGGGGATCCTCACCGACGAGGTCCACCGGCTGCGGGAGGAGGCGGGCCTGCCGGGGATGAAGGTGCTGGAGTTCGCCTTCTCCGGCCCGGACAACGCCTATCTGCCCCACCACTACCGGCCCGGCTGCATCTGCTACACCGGCACCCACGACAACGACACCGCCGCGGGCTGGTACGCCCACGCGTCAGAGGAGGAGCGGGCCTTCGTAGAGACCTACCTGGGGGCCTCCGACGCCGGGAGCGCCGTAAAGGCCCTGCTGCGGTGCGGCCAGGGCAGCGTGGCGGAGCTGTTCGTGGCCCAGATGCAGGACTACCTGGGCCTTGGCAGCGAGGCGCGGCTCAACGTCCCCGGCGTGGCGGAGGGCAACTGGTGCTGGCGGCTGCTGCCCGGCCAGGCCACGGAGACCCTGGCCAGGGAGATCCGCGCCATGACGGCGGCGTTCAGCCGGTGCTGAATCATTGACACAAAAAACCGGCGGCATCCCGGAAGGGATGCCGCCGGTTTTCCATTGCGCTCACAGCACCATCAGCAGCGTTCCCGCGCCGATGAGCACGCAGCCCGCCAGGGACTTGGCGGTGAATTTCTCGTGGAGAAAGACAAAGGCCAGCACCAGCGTGATCACAACGCTGAGCTTGTCGATGGGCACCACCTTGGAGGCCTCGCCGATCTGGAGGGCCCGGTAGTAGCACAGCCAGGAGGCCCCGGTGGCAAGGCCGGAGAGGATCAGGAACAGCCAGCTCTTCCGGCTGATGTCCGTGACGCCCCCCTGGGTGTTGGTGAGAAAGACCATGCCCCAGGCCATCACCAGCACCACGGCGGTGCGGATGGCGGTGGCCAGGTTGGAGGGCACTCCCTCGATGCCCACCTTTGCCAGGATGGAGGTCAGGGCGGCGAACACCGCCGATAAAAGCGCCAGAATGAACCACATAACAACGCTTCCCTTCCGAGATGTTTTCCGCAGCCGTCAAAGGGGCTTTTCCATGGCCACGTGGGGCACTGGGGCGCACTCCATGATAAAGACCTCGCTGGTGGTCTCGTAGCCGTGGCGGATGTAAAAGGGCTGGGCGGTGACCCGGGCGTCCAGGTACATGGTCTTTCCGCCCTGCTCCGCGGCCATGGCCTCCATGCGGTCCAGCAGCTCGCCGCCGACGCCGGTTCCCTGGAGCTCGAAGTCCACGCAGAGGTACTCCACCTTAAAGACCTCCTTGTGGCTCATGACGCCTACGCCCAGAAGCCGCCCGCCGCCGTCGAAGGCGCCGATGATGGCGGAGGCTTTCTCGTGGCTGAAATCCTCCCTGTGGATGTCCAGCCCCAGGGGGATCCGCATGACCCGGTTCCGCAGCTCCAGGGTCTCCAGGTACTCCGGTGAGCCGTATTCGATGGGTTTGATCTGCCGCATATGGCCGCCTCCTCACAGTATGGGTAGTGTGGTAAAAATTATAACATACCGGGTTTGCCCTGGCAAGGCGGAGGCGGGAAAATTTTCACGGTTTCAGGCCCCGGATCTCCCCCTGGAGGCGGTCCAGAAACCGGGCGGCGGGGACGCCGTCCAGCTGGGTGTGGTGGAATTGGAAGGAGATGGGGAGCTCCGCCCGCAGGAGCTTTTTCCGGTACTTTCCCCAGATGAGGAAGGGGTTGTTGTAGACGCCGGCGTAGATGTTCACCGCGCCGTCGATGTCGTATTGGGCCAGGGCGGAGGTGCCGATCACCATGCAGTCCTCCAGGTCGTGGGGGCGGCCGGTGTCCCGCACCTGGCCGGTGAGGGCCAGGTAGTCCCGGCTGAAACGCTCCAGGTCCTGGGAGAAGGGAATGTCGCAGGTGCTGATGGAGCCGTCCCGGGCGGCGACCACGGCGTTCACCGCCAGGCGGTCGAACTGCATCAGCTTGTCCCCCACCGGCAGCAGGTAGAACTCCTCCATCCCGGAGGCCGCCGCGCCGACGCACCAGCACATGAGCAGATTGAATTTGCAGCCGCGCCGCCGGCTGTATTTCACAAGATTTGTGACGTCCAGGGTCTTGAACAGGGTCGCCATGGGCATGGGGGCCCTCATCCACAGAGCGGCCTCCGCCCGGCCCGTCCGGCTGGGATCGATCTCTCTCATTTTGTCAGCACTCCTCTCAAAAGTCGGAATTGTACCGCATTGTACCACGGCGATCTCCGCGAATCAAGGCCGCCCGGGATACTTGACAGCCCGCCCCGTCCGGTAGTATAATTTTTCCGTCCCCGGAAAGTGATTTCTGACCGGCGGACCGCAAACTTCATTTCTGTCGTTCTGGCGGCGAGGCGTGAGACCCGGACCGTAAGAGGAGAGAGACGGCGCGGGAAGGTCCCCGCGTCCTGTCAGGCTGTGCCCATCCCCTCCGCCGAACGGCGGAGGGGATGTTGTTTTATCTCCATACGGGAGGGGGGAGGCATATGGAGACCCGAGTGGCTGTGATTGCCGTCATCGTCCGCCAGGGCGGCTCCGTGGCGGCGCTGAACGAGCTGCTGCACCAGTATGCGGAGCATATTATCGGCAGGATGGGCGTACCCTATCCGGCGAGAGGCGTCAGCATCATCAGCGTGGCCATGGACGCGCCGGCGGACGCGGTCTCGGCTCTGTCCGGCAAGCTGGGGCGGCTCCCCGGCGTGACGGCCAAGACGGTGTACGCGCCGGAGGCGGCGCTGAGTTAAAGTTTTCGCCCGCCTTTTTCAAAAGGCGGCGGGGTGCAGGGGCAGAGCCCCTGCAAATGCCGGGCAAAGCCCCGGCAAAAAAGAAAAAAGAGGCGTTTAACATGAAGCTGTACCAAAAATTTCTGTCCGTGTCTTTCGCATTCCTTCTCCTCCTGTCTCTGGCCGCCTGCGGCGTGATCACCAGCCAGGACGGCCCCACCCAGGTGGCGGGCGGCTCCGCCCCGGCGGAGAATACGCCGGAGGCCCCCGCGTACCCGGATGATACGCCGGATGAGGCCTATCCTCTCTGGGTAGGCGCACTGAGGGGCCCCACGGCCATGGGCCTGGTGGAGATGATGGAGCGGCGCGGGCCCACAGCGTCCGTCTATTTCTGGAACTTTGACCTGGCGGGCTCTGCCGACGAACTGACCCCCAAGCTCATTAAGGGGGATCTGGACATCGCCTGCGTCCCCGCCAATCTGGCGGCGGTGCTGTACAACAAGACCGGAGGCCAAATCGTCACCCTGGCCGTCAACACCCTGGGGGTGCTCTACATCGTGGAGAACGGCGGGGAGACCGTTCAGACGGTGGCGGACCTTGCGGGCAGGACCATCGTGGCCGCCGGGAAGGGCTCCACGCCGGAGTACGGCCTGCGCTATCTGCTGGAGCAGAACGGCCTGGACCCGGACAAGGACGTGACCGTGGACTGGAAGAGCGAGCACGCCGAGTGCGTGGCCGCCCTGGCGGCGGGGACGGCGGACCTCGCTCTGCTGCCCCAGCCCTTCGTCACCGCGGCCCAGGGGAAGCTGGAAAATCTCCGGGTGGCTCTGGACCTGACGGCGGAGTGGGACGCCCTGGACAACGGCTCCGCCATGATCACCGGCGTGGCCGTGGCCCGGCGGGAATTGGTGGAGGAACGCCCGGAGCTGGTGGACGTCTTCCTGCGGGAGTACGCCGTTTCCGTGGACTGGGTGAACGAGAACCCCGCCGAGGCGGCGGAGCTGGTGGCCGCGAACGGCATCATCGAGAGCGCCGCCGTGGCGGAGAAGGCATTGCCCAAGTGCAACATCGTCTGCCTCACCGGGCAGGAGATGTACGAGAAGCTCTCCGGCTACCTCCAGGTCCTGGCGGAGGCGAATCCGGAGGCCGTGGGCGGGGAGCTGCCCCGGGACGACTTCTACTATGGCGCGGCGTAGAGGGGCCCTGCGTCTCTGGGCGGTGGTCCTCTGGCTGGCGGCATGGCAGCTGGCCGCCGTGATCCTGGCGGCGGCCTATCCCCACGGGGGACTGCTGCTGGCCTCGCCCCTTTCGGCCCTGCGGCGGCTGGGGGAGCTGGCGGTCACCGCCGCCTTCTGGCGGGCCGTGGGCTGGTCCGCCTGCCGCATCCTGGGGGGCTTTTTGCTCTCCTGTCTGGCGGCGGCGGTGCTGGCGGCCCCGGCCGCCCGGTACGGCTGGGTCCGGGAGCTGCTGGCGCCCCCGGTGGCGGCGGTGAAGGCCACGCCGGTGGCCTCCTTCATCATCCTGGCCCTGGTGTGGCTGGACAGCGGCCGACTGTCCCTGTTCATCGCCTTTTTGATGGTCTTTCCCACGGTGTATTTGAACCTGCTGGAGGGCATCCGGCAGACGGACCCGCAGCTGCTGGAGATGGCCCGGGTGTTCCGGGCGCCCCTGGGGCGGCGGCTGGCGGGGATCTACCTGCCCCAGGTGCTGCCCTACTTCCGCTCCGCCGCCTCGCTGGGGCTGGGCCTCTGCTGGAAGGCGGGCGTCGCCGCGGAGGTCATCGGCCTGCCCGCCGGGTCCATGGGGGAGCGGCTGTACACCGCCAAGGTCTACTTCCAGACGCCGGACCTCTTCGCCTGGACCGCCGCCATCGTGGCGGTGTCGGCGGCATTTGAGCGGCTGTTTCTGAAACTGATGGATATTCTGGCGGGAAAGGCGGCGGCGTGATGGAGATTCGGGTGCGGGACCTCTGCAAGTCCTACGGCGGCGTGCCGGTGCTGCGGAATGTGACCTTCACCGCGGGGGACGGCGTCACCTGCGTCATGGCCCCCTCCGGGGCGGGCAAGACCACCCTGCTGCGCATCCTCCTGGGCCTGGAGACGGCGGACGGCGGCACGGTGGAGGGGGCGGACTGCCGCTGGACGGCGGTGTTCCAGGAGGACCGGCTGCTGGAGCACCTGGACGCGGCTGGGAATCTGCGTTTTGTCCTGGGGCGGGATTACGACGGCGCCCGGGCCGCCTCTCTGCTGGCGGAGCTGGGCCTGGAGGAGGCCGGCCGCAAGGCCGTCCGGGAGTATTCCGGCGGCATGAGGCGGCGGCTGGCCCTGGCCCGGGCGCTGCTGGCGGAGAGCGCCGCCCTGGCCCTGGACGAGCCCTTCGCGGGCCTGGACGGCGAGACCCGGCGGCGGGCCTGGAGCTGTATCCTCCGCCACAGGGCAGGGCGGCCCGTCCTGCTGGTGACCCACGATGAGGAGGACGCGGCGGGGCTGGGGGCAGCGGTGGTCCGCCTGGCCTGAGCGGCGGAAAAAAGAGAGGGAGGCGGCCTTTGGACGCCTCCCTCAGGCTGTCGAAAAACGCAGGAAATGTATTCGACGGTAAGGAAGGGTGTGTGCGGGGAACCCAAGAAGGGTTCCCTGCGCCATTCAAATCAAGGATTTTCAGAACTTTTCAAAGTTTTGAAAATCCCGCTCCGCTTGTCGAAAATACTTTTTCGACAAGCGGAGGGAGGCGGCCTTTGGCCGCCTCCCTTGGCGTATATCGCTCAATAGCCGAACAGCATGGACCGGCGGATGTCCGCGATTTTGCGGGCGCCGCACATGGCCATGGCGTCCGCCAGCTCCGCGCGGAGCTTGTCCACGTAGACCTGGACGCCCCCGGCACCGCCGCCGTAGACCATGTTCACGAAGGGGCGGCAGATCAGCACGCCGTCGGCCCCCAGGGCCAGGGCCTTGAACACATCCATGCCGGAGCGGATGCCGCCGTCCACTAGGACGGTCATCCTCCCGCCCACGGCGTCCGCGATGGCGGGCAGGACCTCCGCGGTGGCGGGGCACTGGTCCAGCACCCGGCCGCCGTGGTTGGACACCACAATGGCGCTGGCCCCGGCCTCCAGGGCCTTTTCCGCCCCGGCCACGGTCATGATGCCCTTGAGGATGAAGGGGCGCTCCGCCCAGGCGGCGATCTGCCGCAGCTCCTCCACGGTCTTGCGGCCGGCGGGGGGCTCCATGTTCTGGAGGAAGGGCAGGCCCGCCGCGTCGATGTCCATGGCGATGGCGAAGGGGTTGGCGGCCTTCACCAGGTCCAGCTTTTCCCTCACCAGCTCCATGTTCCAGGGCTTGACGGTGGGCACGCCGCAGCCGCCGCACTTTGCCAGCACCTCCGCCGCCGCCCGCATGACGTCGTGGTTCTGCCCGTCGCCGGTGAAGGCGGCGATACCCGCCTCCGCGCAGGCGGGGACCAGGATCTCGTTGTACTCCAGGTCATTGTACTTGTCGCCGTAGTGCATGGTCACCGCCCCCACGGGGGCCGCGAACACGGGCAGGGCGAATTTCTGCCCGAAGAGCTCGCGGCTGGTGTCCACGGGGCCGTTTTCACAGATGGTGTCCATGTTGACGCACAGCTCCTGCCACTTCTGGTAGTTGCGGATGGCGCCGGTGCCCAACCCCTTGGCCCCGGGGCCGGGCATGGTGTTTCGGCAGGCCATGCCGTTGCAGACGGGACAGGACTTGCAGTAGGGTCCCATGCAGGTGCGGCTGGCCGCCAGAACTTCCTGATATGTCATAATGTCTCCCTCCCAAATATGTTTGACAGGACCATTTTACCGTCTTTTGGAGAAAAAGGCAAGGCCCCTTTGCCCGCCGCGGTCTTGCAATCCGCCCCCGGCGGGTATATGATGGGTGGGAGATCCCACAGCCCCGCTGGGTCAAAGGAGGATGTCCCTATGAACGTCTCGGAGGCTCTTATCAAAATGGTGGAATGCTCCCGGGGGAACCGCCATGACGTCGACCACTTTTTGAAGGTCTACGCCTATGCCAGGACCATCGCCCAGGGGGAGAAGGTTCCCCCGGAGGTGCAGAGGACCGTGGAGCTGGCCGCCGTGGTCCATGACATCGCCTGCCCGCTGTGCCGGGAGAAGTACGGCGACACCAGCGGAAAGCACCAGGAGCGGGAGAGCGCCGCCCTTCTGCGGCGGTTTTTCCAGGGGACGGACCTGGACCGGGAGACGCTGGAGCGGGTGGTGTATCTGGTGGAGCGCCACCACACCCTCACGGGGGTGGAGGGCCTGGACCACCAGATCCTCATCGAGGCGGACTATCTGGTGAACGCCGGCGAGTCCGGGTATGGGGAGGAGAACATCCGCCATACCCTGGAGACCGTCTTCAAGACCGGCACGGGCCGGGCGCTGCTCCGGGCGGTGTATCTGGATGCCTGACGGAAAAACGGATTTTTTCCAAAAGGCCGGAACTTTTTCCGCTGGATTCCGTCTATATGGGTAAGAGCTCCGTTGGGAAGAGCGGAGAGAAGAAGTTAAAGGAGGTCCACAGCATGAAAAAGCGCATTGGAGGCATATTCCTGGCCGCGGGATTGCTCCTGTCCCTGCTCACTGCCTGCGGCGGCGGCAAGGACTTCGCCAGCGGCGGTACCGCCAGCAACGGCGCCGTCATGGAGGGACCCTCGGCGGCGCCCCGGGAGCCCATGGACGCGGCGGCGGATATGGAGTACGGTTTTGTTGCTGCAGAGGAGTCCGCCGCCGTGGGCGGAGCGGAGGAGGACGTGCTGCGGGACGCCAAGATGATCCGCACCGCCAACCTGGAGATGGAGACCACCGCCTTCGACGGGGCCGTGGAGGGTCTGGGCCGCCTGACAAAGGAGATGGGGGGCTACTATGAGGACAGCTCCCTGCGCACCGGCGGCGGGGGCTACCGCTGGGCGGACTACACCATCCGCGTTCCCGCGGAGAACTACGACGAGTTTCTCACCCGGGCCGGGGAGCTGTGCAGCCTGACCTGGCGCTCCGAGAGCGCGGAGAACGTCACCGAGGCCTACTACGACACAGCGGGCCGTTTGAAGACCCAGCAGATCAAGCTGGAGCGGCTCCAGGAGCTTTTGAGCCGGGCGGAGGCCATGGAGGACATCATCACCATCGAGTCCGCCATCTCCGAGACGGAGTACCAGATCGAAAACCTCTCCGGCACCCTGCGCCACTACGACGCCCTGGTGGACTTCGCCACCGTGCACGTCAACCTCCAGGAGGTCTACAAGCTCTCCAGCGTGGAGGAGGCCCCGGACAGCTTCGGCGCCCGGATGGGCTCCGCCTTCACCTCCGGCTGGGCGGCCTTTACCGACGGCATGGAGAATCTGGCGGTGGGCCTGGCCTACAGCTGGATGTGGCTGATCGTGCTGGCGGTGATCGTCTTCGCGGTGGTCCGGGCGGTCCGGGGCGGGAAGCGGAGATTCCGCTGGCCCAGGCGGAAAAAAACGGATGACAATCCGCCGGAAAGCTGATAGAATTGAGAGAGGCGGAATATCCGCCTCTCTCAATTGATTTGTTGAAGGAGGACTTGCCATGAAGCTCACCTGGCTGGGCCACGCCTGCTTTTCCCTGGAGCAGGACGGCTATATCATTCTGCTGGACCCCTACGCCGGCGTAGAGGGCTACCCGCCCCTGAGGGCCGCCGCGCACCAGGTCCTTTGCAGCCACCAGCACTTTGACCACAGCGCCGTGGAGACGGTGGAGACGCTGCCCGCCCGGGCGTGTCCCTTCTCCGTCCGGGAGGTCCGCACCTTCCACGACGAGCAGGGCGGCGCGCTGCGGGGAGAGAACACCGTCCGCGTCCTCACCGCCGGAGGCTTTTCCGCGGCCCACCTGGGGGACCTGGGGCACCAGCTCTCGGCGGAGCAGGCGGCGGCCATCGGCCCCGTGGACCTGGTGATGGTCCCCGTGGGCGGCACCTACACCGTGGACGCCGCCGGGGCCAGGGAGGTCTGCGAGACCCTGGGGCCCAGGTGGATCGTCCCCATGCACTACCGCCACGCCCCCTACGGCCTGCCCAACGTGGGCGCTGTGGAGGACTTCCTGGCCCTGTGGCGGCCGGAGCAGGTCCACCGTCTGGAGGGACCTGTCCTGGACCTGCCCCTGGGGCCCGG
Organism: uncultured Oscillibacter sp.; assembly: GCA_947644365.1. Classification (GTDB taxonomy): domain Bacteria; phylum Bacillota; class Clostridia; order Oscillospirales; family Oscillospiraceae; genus Oscillibacter. The sequence continues at coordinate 11,951 of CANRYZ010000035.1, forward strand.
CGGCGTGTGGGTGCCCCGATTCCAGGCGTGAAAAACGGAGCCCGGCCTGTCTCTGGCCGGGCTCCGCTGGTTTTACCTAGGGTCTGTTCACATAAACCAAATTTGCCGAAAAGACGTGCGTTTGGACTTATATGAACAGACCCTAGAACACGCACAGTGCCGTGAAGCAGGGGCCCTGGGGCCCCAGGCCCTCCATCCGGAAGGTCCCGCCCTCCCGCAGGCCCAGGAGACGCAGCTCCTCCCCCAGAGTGGCCTCCTTGCTGTAGTTGATGTAGAACTCCCGGGGGACGCGCTCCTGGAGGTCCGGCGGCAGATAGTCCCACACGATGTCTCCGTAGTTGGCGCTGTACACGTGGCCGTTGCCGTCCAGGTCGGACCAGCGGATGGTCCGGACCCCCAGCTCCTCCGCCCCCTCCCGGGGCAGGACGATCTTCCGGGGCTCCGGGCAGTCGATCTCCTTGGGGCACACCGTCAGGGGCTTGGCGGTGAAGGAGCCGGGGCGCAGGATCTTCCTCGTCACCGGGTCCACCAGAATCCAGTCGCTGCGGATGGAGGCGCAGAGGGAGCCCTCCTGGTCCGCCATCTCGTATACCCGCTGCATGTGGGCGCCCTTGGCGCCGTTCTCCCAGGTGGTGATGTCCAGCACCTCCCGGGCCCGGGGGCAGCGGTGAATCTTCACCGCCAGGCGGGAGATCAAAAACGCCTCCCGCATCTCCAGCAGCTTCTCGTGGGTCAGTCCCCGGGCGTCGTAGTCGTATCCGGCGTAGTTGGCCGCCTTGCGCAGCAGGGCAGAGACCCGGGCGTTCTTGTTCCGGTCGCAGTCGGCGAAGGTCAGCTCCTCCTGGCGGAAGTAGCCGTTTTCCATCAGCTTGCACTTAAAAGAGTCCACGGTGGTTCCAACTTCCTTTTCTCGTTTGTGTCAAATCATCATACCACAAATTCCCTGATTTTACAACCGCGCCCGGCGGGGGATTTTTTCCGCCCTTTGCGCGGAGGCCGCCGGGCGCTCCCGACCCGCGGCCCCGGGGCCCGAATGAGGGGCGGTCCCGCTGAGGGCAGCCGCCCGGGAAGCCAGGGGAATCTTTATGAGCGCCGCCTCTTTCGCCGCGGCGGTCAGAGCAGGTGGGCGACCATGTGCAGGTCCGCGATCTCATGGTCGATTTTTACATCCTCTGGACGCGGTTTCCCCTGGGGATTATACCAGCAGGTGATAATTCCCGCATTGCCGCCGCCCTGCATGTCGCTGGTCAGAGAGTCGCCTACGATCATCACCTGCGTCTTGTCCTCCGCTTGAATTTCTCCGAGCACTCTGTCGAAAAAGCGGACGTCCGGCTTCTCAACGCCAAGCTGTTCGGAGAGGAAAACGCCGTCCATCAGCTGGCCGAGCCCGGAGAGGCGCAGCTTTTTCGACTGCGCCGTGACGGTGCCGTTGGACACCACGTACTGCTTTACCCGTCCCCGGAGCGATTTTACGATGTGGTAGCTGTCGTCCCGGAAAACGATCGTGTCGCCAAGGCGCGGCTGGTATCTCTCGTTGAATTCGGCGGCCGCGGCGGGATCGAGCCCCTCCGCCGCAAAGAAGTCCCGGAACCGCCCGACCAGGATCTCCGGTTTTGTGAGCTCTCCCCGCTCCAGGCGCTCCCAGCAGCGCTTGTTGATTTCGGAATACCGCTCCAGCATCTCGTCAGAGCAGGCGCCAAAGCCGAATTCCTGGAACAGCGTGCGGATCGCGTTTTTTTCCGCGGCGGCAAAATCGAGCAGGGTGTCGTCAACGTCCCATAAAAGCGTCGTAATCATGGCTGGGTCTCCTTCTCTTCGGTTTTCCGGTTTGATGTAGCCGCGCCGGCCCCGCCGTTCTCACGCTCCCAGCTCTTGGAGGAGGTCCTCCAGCACGGGGAGCACGCTCTCGCACTGGTGGGGGAACCGCTCCCGCAGGGCGGGGGCGGCGGCGGACATCAGCCAGGGGGTCCCCACGGTCTCCAGCATGGGCACGTCGTTCCAGTTGTCGCCGAAGGCGGCGGCGTCCGCCGGCTCCACGCCCAGGGACCGGCACAGGCCCCGAATCCCCGTGCCCTTGTCCGAGAGGGTGAAGTCCAGCCAGATGGGACCGGCCTCCGCCATGTGGAAGCGGTCCGCCCACCGCGGGCCCAGGGCCTCCGCCGCGGCGGCGGGGCTGGGGCAGCAGGCGGAGACCTTGATGATGTCCTCAGGGATGTCCTCCGCCCGGTCCGCCGGCCGGACCAGGTTGCCGGTCCAGCGCCGGAAGTCCGCCGCCAGCTTCTCCGGCCAGCGGTGGAGGTAGGAGACGTTCTGCCCGGAGATCAGGGCGTAGGACTCCGGGAGGGCCGCGATGTCCCGGATCAGCTCCAGGGCCTCCTCCCGGGGCATGGGGGTCTTGGAGAGGACGGGAGCCGCGGCCTCCGTGCCCGGGCCGAAGACCACGGCCCCGTTCTCGCAGAGGAAGCAGACCTCGTCCGCCACCGGCGCGAAGAGCTGCCGCAGGGAGTGGTACTGCCGCCCGGAGGCGGGGCAGAACAGCACCCCGGCGGCCCCCAGGCGGCGGATCAGGCCGAAGAGGGCGGGGGGCAGGGCGGTCTGGCCGTAGGAGAGCAGGGTGCCGTCGATGTCGCTGGCGATGAGCTTGACCATGGAGAAAAACCTCTTTTCCGTTATTGCAACAAAAACCATATCACAAAAACTGCTCTGTTTCCACTGTGGATTTGACAGAAATTCGGTCTATTTTTGCCTCGCCGCTTTTCTTCTTGCGCCCCATGGGAATCAATAGTATAATAAATTGATTATACTTCATTTTTCAAAGGAGGAGGGCCGGTATGAGAAAGCTGGTCGTCGGCATATTGGCCCATGTGGACGCGGGCAAAACCACGCTGTCCGAGGCCCTGCTCTACCGGGGCGGCTCCATCCGGAAGCTGGGCCGGGTGGACCACGGGGACGCCTTTCTGGACACCGACGCCATGGAGCGGGAGCGGGG
>CANRYZ010000036.1 GCA_947644365.1 uncultured Oscillibacter sp.
TTGAGGCTAACTATACCCATCCCGACAGAACCAAAGAGCGGCGGGGGCGGCAGCGGGGGGAGCGGCCTCAGCCGCAGGGGCGGCGGGCGCGGCGGCAGGAGCGGAAGCGCCGCCCACGGCCTCTCCGGGCTGGCCGATGTAGGCAAGCAGGCCCTTCACGGGGACGTCCTCCCCCTCCTGGGCCACGATCTTCAAGAGAACGCCGTCGTGCTCGCTGGTGACCTCGTTGGTGAGCTTGTCGGTGGTGATCTCCAGGATCACGTCCCCGGCCTTCACCTCGTCCCCCTCGTGCTTGATCCAGGCGGAGACGGTACCCTCCTCCATGGTCAGCCCCAGCTGGGGCATCAGTACTTCAAAAGCCATGATTCACCCTCCTCACTTGTTCAGCACGCGCTTGACGGCCTTAACGATGTCGTCGGGATGGGGGAAGTTCTGATCCTCCAGCACGGGGCTGAACGGGGATACGATATTCAATCCGCACAGGCGCTCCACGGGGGCGTCCAGCTCGTCGAACAGCTCCTCGGAGATCTCGGCGGAGATCTCGCCGGCATAGCTGCCCCGCTTGACCTCCTCGGAGACGATCAGCACATTGTGGGTCTTGGAGACAGACGCCTTGATGGCCTCCCAGTCGATGGGCACCAGGGTCCGCAGGTCCAGCACCTCCACGTCGATTCCCTCCGCGGCCAGCTTCTCGGCGGCCTCCATGGAGAAGTTGACCTCGCGGCTCCAGGTGATGATGGTCAGGTCCTTGCCCTGGCGCTTCACGCTGGCCTTGCCGATGGGCACCAGGTAGTCCTCGTCCTCGGGGATCTCCTCCTTGCGGGCGTACAGCAGCTTGTGCTCAAACACCACCACGGGGTCCGGGTCCCGGATGGCGGACTTGATGAGGCCCTTGGCGTCGGCGGCGGAGCAGGGGGCCACGACTTTCAGACCCGGGAAGTGGCAGATCATGCCCTCCAGGGACTGGGAGTGCTGGCCGGCGTTGCGGCGGCCGGAGCCCATGGGCATCCGCAGCACCAGGGGGATGGAGCACTGGCCGCCGGACATGTACTTGAGCTTGGCGGCCTGGTTCAGCAGGGGGTCGGCGCACTCCGTCACGAAGTCGTCGTACATCAGCTCCACCACGGGGTGCATGCCACGCATGGCGGCGCCCACGGCCATGCCCATGAAGCCCTCCTCGGAGATGGGGGTGTCAATCACACGGTTGGGGCCGAATTCGTCCAAAAAGCCGGTGGTGATGGCGAACACGTTGCCCATGACCGCCATATCCTCGCCCATGATGAACATCTTGTCATCCCGGCGCATCTCTTCCAGCAGGCCCTCGCGAATGGCCTTGCTCACACTGATCTTCTTGCTCATCTCGCCACACACCTTTCGTTGTCCGCAGTATACATGTCGTCGGTGACCTCGGCAGGGTCGGGATACGGGGACTCGTCGGCGAATTTCACGGCCTCGTCCATCTCCGTCTGAGCGGCCTGCTTGATCTCCTCCAGCTCCGCCTCGGTGACGCCCAGGGCGGCCAGGCGCTTGCCCAGCTTCTCGATGCAGTCGTTCTCCAGGGCCTGCTCCATATACTCCTTGGGACGGTACACGGCGGGGTCGCCGCAGTAGTGGCCCTGATAGCGGTACACCTTGGCCTCCACCACGTAGGGGCCCTTGCCGCTGCGGGCGTGGTCCAGGGCCGTCACCATGGCCTCGTACACGGCGGTAACGTCGCTTCCGTCCACCACGGCGAAGGGCACGTCATAGGCGGCGGCGCGGGTGGCCAGGTCCGGGGTGTTGGTGACACGGTGGATCTCCGTGGACACGCCGTAGCAGTTGTTCTCGATGAACCACACCACCGGCAGCTTCCAGGTGGCGGCCATGTTCAGGCTCTCGTGGAAGGAGCCCTCGTTGGTGGAGCTGTCGCCGAAGCACCCCACGGTGACGCTCTTATCCCCCATGATCTTGGAGGCCAGGGCGCTGCCGGCGGAGATCAGCTGGCCGGCGCCCACGATGCCGTTGGCGCCCAGGTGGTTGGCCTTCTTCATGTCGGCGATGTGCATGGAGCCGCCCTTGCCCTTGCAGTAGCCGGTCTTCTTGCCGAAGAGCTCCGCCATGCAGAGCTTGGGGTCCATGCCCCGGGCTACGGCGTGGCCGTGGCCGCGGTGGGTGGAGGTAAAGTAGTCCTCCGGCTGGATGGCGGCAAAGGCGCCGGCCGCGGCCGCCTCCTGGCCGATGCTCAGGTGGATGTTGCCCGCCAGCATGCCCTTGGTGAAGCACTCGGCGGCATGTTCCTCAAATGCCCGGACCCGCACCATAGTGCGGTAGAGATCCATCAGCATTTCCTTGGAGTATTTCTCTCCAGCATTCTTCTTGTTTGCCAATGTTTTCACGCCTTTCCAAAAATATATCTTGTCCCGGGACCGGGGAAACCGGCCCGTGGGGCGGAATGTTACGTTCTAACCGTTTACAGCTGCTGAGGCGAGAGCAGGGGCACCTCCAGCTCCGGGTCCATCTTCCGGCGCATGTCCACGCCCTCGATCTCCCCGATCACCGCGTCGGTGGTCAGCAGCACCTTGGTTCCCTCCACCAGGTGGCCGCCGTAGGACTTGCCGTTCTGGTCGGCCAGGGTCACATGGACGTGGAGGTTGGTGGCCCCGCCGTCGTCGTGGCAGATGATGCCGCTGGCGCTGAGCAGCTCAATGGGCCCCTCCAGCTGGAGGGGGTCGCCGTAGCCGTACCGGGCCCGCTTCTCCGCGATCTCAATGGGGTCGCAGAACCGCACGTGGGCGAGGCTGCCGATGGCGCTGAGAATCACGCCGTTGTTGATGCCCGCCTGCTCGCAGGCCGCCTGGAGACCCAGCAGAACGTCCGTGCCCGGTTTCAGCCGCAACACCACGACCCGTCCCAGCTTGCCCTCAGCCATTTGAATGTTGTTGTTATTAGTGTCCATATTTTCCCTCCATTTTTATAATAATTGCACAATTTTTTGGGAATTTTGGGCATGAGGAAAGCACGCGGCGCTTAGCCGCCACGTGCTTTCTCTCTAACGCAACCTTAAAACGAGTCGTTTGTCAGGGGGAACGCACTCCGGTGGGAGCGTCATTCTCAAATTGGAAATCCCCTATCGTTTATTTATTTCGTGAACGCGTCGATCAGGTCCTGGCCAATCATCTCAACGAACTTGGGATCGGTGTAGATGCCGGCGGCGGCCTGACGGAACTCCTCGGCGGCCTCGGGGGTCAGCTCGGTGACGGTGACGCCGGCGGCCTTCCAGGCCTCCAGAACCTCCTGGTCGCCCTCGCGCTCCAGCTTGCGCTGATTCTGGGCGGCCTTCAGACCGCACTCGTCAACGATCTTCTGCAGCTCGGGGGACAGGGAGTTGTACAGATCGCCGTTCATGGTGAAGAAGATGCAGTCATACACGCCGGTCCAGTAGGTGACGTACTTCTGAACCTCCTGGATGGAGGCGCCGTTGGCGGTGGGCAGGGGGTTCTCCTGGCCGTCGTAGATGCCGGTCTGCAGGCCGGTGTAAACCTCGGACCAGTTGGCGTTGGTCCAGTTGGCGCCCCAGGCGTCATACTCGGCGTTCAGCAGGTCGGAACCGGCCACGCGGAGCTTGAGGCCCTGCATGTCGGCCAACTTCTCGATGGGACGGACGCTGTTGGTGGGATGACGGAAGCCGTTCTCGGCAACGCCCAGCAGGTGCAGGCCCATGCTCTCCACCACGTCGCCCACGGCCTTGCCGGCCTCGCCGTCCAGCTTGGCGTCGACCTCGTCGAAGGAGCTGAACAGGAAGGGCAGGGACACCACGTTCAGGCGCTTATCGAAGTTGGAGTAGATGATGTTGGAGTGGGCGGAGAGGTCGATGGTGCCGTCCATAACGCCCTGGATGCCCTCGGTCTGGTTGCCGGAGGTCAGCTGGTCGGCGGCGTAGACCTCGACGGTGACGGCGCCGCCGGTGGCGTCGCTGACCATCTGGCCGAAGTCGCGGCCCATGTCGGCCCAGCAGGTGTTCTCAGTGGCGGAGCAGGTGTACTTCCAGGTCATCTTCTCGAACTGGGGCGCGTCGCTGCCGCCGTCGCTGGTGGCGGGGGCGTCGTTGTTGGCGGGGGTATTGGCAGGGGCGTCATTGCCGCCGCCGCAGGCGGCCAGAGACAGTACCATGGCCATCGTCATGATCAGTGCAAGAAACTTTTTCATTTGTTTTCCTCCTCTAAAATTTACAGTTGCGTTTATCTGAAATCACACGAGGTGACGGCAGATCAGACAGGGGTCTTCAGGAACACGGTGGAGAAGAAGGGGATGTAGGTCACCAGCAGCAGCGCGACAACGCAGGCGATGATCATGGGCCACACGGCCCTGGACATGCTCTCGATGGTGACCTTGGTCTTGTCCTTCAAATTCTGGAGCTTGTCGCTGACGCCGATGGCCACGAACAGGTTCACGCCCACGGGCGGGGTCACCTGGCCGATGGCCAGGTTCACGGTGGCGATGACGCCGAAGTGCACCAGGTTGATGCCCAGCTGCTGGGCCACGGGGTACATGATGGGGATGAAGATGTACATGGCGGAGTTGGCGTCCACGAAGCAGCCGGCGATCAGGAAGATGATGTTGATGATGATCAGGAACACGATCTTGTTGCCGGCCACGTTCAGCAGCAGGCCCTGAGCGGCCTTGGAGATGCCGTGGACCGTGCAGATGTAGGAGAACAGGGAGGCCGCGCCGATGATGAGCATGATGCCGCCCGTGGTCTTGCCGGAGTCCACCAGCAGGTCGAACAGGTCGTGGACCTTGACCTCACGGTAGATAAACAGGCCCACAATGAGGCCGTACACCACGGAGACGGCCGCCGCCTCGGTGGGGGTGAAGATGCCGCCGTAGATACCGCCCAGGATGATGACGGGCATCAAAAAGCCCCAGAAGGCGGTGCGGAAGGACTTCCACCGCTCGCCCCAGGTGGCCTTCTCCCGGGAGGGGGGCAGGCCCTTGCGCCGGACCTCGATCATGATGATGACCACCAGAGCCAGGCCCATCATGATACCGGGGAGGATGCCGCCCATGAACATGTCGCCCACGGACACGCCGGTGATGGAGGCGTAGACCACGAAGGCGATGGAGGGCGGGATGACGATGGCGATGGACGAGGCCGTGGCCATCATGGCCGAGGAGAAGGCGGCGGAGAAGCCGCCGCGGTTGATCATGGCGGGAATCAGGATGATGCCCAGGGCCGCCACGGTGGCGGGACCGGAGCCGGAGATGGCGCCGAAGAAGCAGGCCACCACCACGCACACGATGGCGATGCCGCCCCGCCGGTGGCCAATGCAGTCGTCAATAAACTGAACCAGCCGGGTGGAGATGCCCGCCTTGGCCATGATGTTGCCGGACAGCACGAAGAACGGGATGGCCAGCAGCAGGAATTTGGCCATGCTGTTGTACACGTTGGTGGGCACCACGGACAGCTTGTCGCCGGAGAACAGCATGGCGAACACGGAGCTCATGCCCAGGCTGACGCAGATGGGGATATTCAGGAACAGCATCACAAAGAAGCTGCCGAACAGGATCAGGTTAATCATTGCCGTCCTCCTCTCCCGCGGTCAGCCCGTCGCCGATCACGTTGTCCACAAAGAATTCAATGGTGTGCAGCGCCAGGAAGATCGCGCCGATGGGCAGGAAGATAGTGAACACCCACTCCGGCCAGTTCAGGGAGGAGGTGTGCTTGCCGGTGCCCATCTGATTGATGACCTTGTCAAAGCCGGTCTTCATGAGAATGCACCAGAAGACCAGATTGAATACGCTGATAATGGAGATAAACACCTTTTTCGCGCCGGTGTGCAGCCGGTCGTAGATCAGGGACAGGCTGATGAGGCTGCCCTCCTGGGCGGCCAGGGCGCAGCCCAGCATAATCAGCAGAACGAAGAGGTTGATGACCAGCTCCTCCGTCCAGGCGAATTGACTGGTGGTCAGCTTCCGGACCACCACGTTGGCAAAGGTGATCGCGGTCACGAACACCAGTACCGCGCTGATGACGATTTTCTCAACGCCGGCAATGACGCCCATGATCTTTTTGTAGAGTTTCATTGAACCATTCCCTTCCTTTATACTGCGGCCGGCGCCCCCGCGCCGCCGCTCCACAGAAACATCCCTCGGTCCTTCTGTTTGTGGACTTCTCTCTCCGGGGGGCCTCCCCCCTCTGGTGGCTTTTCACAGACGCGGCGGCGCCGCCGCCGTGTTTTTCTCCGCTTCCGACGAAAATGCGCCCGCACTGCGATCTTGCCGTTTTCCTTTTGGGAAAACCATACTATAATGATCCCATTCCCGCGGCGTCCGGTCCTGCCGGCGCCGCTGAAACGGAGGCTCTCTATGTCCTGCTGCCAAGTGACCCTCAGCGCCAACGCCGGCGTCTCCCTGGACCTCGGCGGGCTCCGCATCTGGGTAGACGCCCTCCACGATGAGAAGGTCCCCGGCTTTTCCACCGTCACGCCGGCCCTCTGGGCCGCCATGGGGGACCACCCGGCCTTCGCCGCGCCGGACCTGCTGTTCTTCACCCACTGTCACCCGGACCACTTCTCCGAAACTCTGGCCCGGGAGGCTCTGGACCGCTGGCCCCAGGCCAGAATCGTCCTGCCGGAAAAACGCTTTCCGGGGCAGGCCCTGCTCTCCGGCCGGCGGGAGCGGGTGCGGCTGCCGGAGCTGACGCTGGACTTCATCCGCCTGACCCACGAGGGGCCCCGCTACGCGGACAAGCCTCACTACGGCTGCATTCTGGAGTCCCGGGGCCTCCGGGTCCTCATCACCGGGGACTGCAAGCTCTGCGCCCCGGAGCTCAAGGAATTTTTGCAGGAGGACGGCCCCGTTGATCTGGCCATCCTGGACTTCCCCTGGCTGACGCTGCCCCGGGGGCGGCGCTTCGTACAGGAGCACATCCGGCCCAAAACGCTGCTGGCGTGCCATCTCCCCTTCTCCGGGGACGACATCTACGGCTACCGGGCCGCCGCCGTCAAGTCCGCGCCGCTTCTGGAGGGCGTGGACGTCCGGCTCCTGACGGAGCCCCTCCAACAGGAAATCCTGGAGGACGCATGAAAAATGCGTCCTCTTTTTTTGCCCCGGGGCAAAGCGCGGGGTCCTCAGTCTATGTAGAACATGGTCTCCAGGACCTCGTCCCGGGTGACGGCGCCGAACAGCTCTTCCACAGGGAAGCGGTCCAGCACCTCCGCCACCGCCTCCCGGCGGAAGGCGCAGCCCTCCAGCGCGGCGGTGAGGCTGTCCAGCGGGGAGACCGACAGAAAGTCGCCATAGAACACGATCCCGGTGATCCGGCCCTCCTTGACCTGGACCCGGACCTCCAGTCCGCCGCCCTCGAAGCGCCGCCGGTTGGTCAGATCGTACTGGGGGGAGCGGCCGTAATTCCACTCCCAGGTGTCGTACTTGGTGCGTTTCAGCTCCTCCACGGCGGACAGCTCCTCCGCCGTCAGGCGGCCGGCGGTCATGCCGTCCCCGGAGAGGACCTCTTTCAGATACTCCCAAAAGGCCCCGATCTCCATATCCCGGGGCAGGAAGTCCCGGATATTGCCGATGCGGCTGCGGACAGACTTGGCGCTCTTGGACTGGAATTTGGCGGGGTCCGCGTTCAAAGCCCCGGCCACCATGCCGGGGTCCGCGCTGAAAAGCAGCGTGCCGTGGTGCAGGATGCGCCCCTTCACCACCCGCTGGGCGGTGCCGGAGACCTTCCGTCCCTCCACCAAAATGTCGTTCCGGCCGGAGGCCTCCGCCTGGAGGCCCAGACCCCGCAGGGCCGCCACAATGGGCCGGGTGAACCGCTCCATGGTCAGCCGCTCCGCGTCTCCGGTGTCGGTAATAAAGGAGTAGTTGAGATTCCCCAGGTCGTGGTACACCGCGCCGCCGCCGGTGGTCCTGCGGACCACATTGATGCCGTGGGCCTCCACAAACGCCCGGTTGATCTCCGCCTCGGTGTTCTGATTCTGGCCCACTACGATGGTGTTGTCGTTCTGCCACAGCAGCAGGTACTCCCCCTCCCGCCGGCTGGTCAGCACAAACTCCTCAAAGGCCAGATTGTAATATGGATTCTGAGACCCGGTCTCCAGATATGTTACAGCCATGTATGCTCCCCTCTGTCAAACCGGTCCCTGCCGGTAGGGCGGTATGGCGGTATGTTGGTCATACCATCCAACCGACATCCTTACAATACCAGCTTTCTACCGGTTCGTCAAGCGTCTCCGGAAAATCTTAACGCCAAAAAAAGCCGCCGATTCCCAACAGTTTGCACAAACCTGGAGGAAGACATCTAATGATCCGGATATTTCCGGGCGAAGTCCTCCACGATCTTCAAATGGAGGTCCATCTCCCGTCTGGCCCGCTCCTCGTCCCGGTCCCGCACCGCCTCGTAGATGGCCATATGGGACTCCTGGCTGCGCCGCTGGTAGTCCGGCCTGCCGAAAAAGCGGATGCGGATGTCCGCGATCATGCTGTTGACCAGGTGCATGGTGGCGGCCAGCATCATATTGTGGCTGGCGATGGCCAGGGCGTCGTGGAAGCGGATGTCGTTCATATAGTCCGCCGGATCGGTCTCCAGCATCCGGACCGCCTCCGCCAGGGCCTCCAGGTCCTCCTCCGTGGCCCGCTGGCTGGCCAGGCCCGCGATGGCCACCTCATTGATCCGGCGGAACTCGCCGAAGTCCTCCTGGATGTCCGGCTTGTTGGACACCCGGACAAAGGAGCTGGCCTTCTGGATGTAGTCCGCGTCCCGGATCACCACCTTCCGGTTGCCCCGGTTCTCAATGGCCCCCAGAAACTCCAGAATGGCGAGGCACTCCCGCAGGGAGCCCCGGCCTACGCCCAGCATCTCCGCCAGGTCCCGCTCGGAGGGGAGCTCCTGGCCCACTTTGACGTCTCCCCGGTCAATGGCGGCAATCAGCGTCTGCATCACAAGCTCCGGTATTTTGGGCAGCGCGTGTTGAATTTTTTCCAGCTGCATATCCTCTCCCCCCTTTTGGTAAGGCCATCTTACCATCAAACCGTTTGGGTGTCAATGAGAGAAATGACATAAAGCTGCCCAGGGGCCAAAGCCCCTGGGCAGCCCGTGCGCCGGGTTTACCGCTCTCCGCCGGGAAAGCCCTCCGGCAGCTCAAAAAACTTGGCCCTGCACTCCGGGCACTCCGACGGAAGAATCAGCGGGCAGAATCTCTGTTTGACGTACGGGATGCGGAGGCGCCTCATGGCGTGCAGGCAGTCCTCCTCTCTCAATTCATCCAGCCCCCGGAACGGCGGCGCGTAATACGGAAACGGAAGGCCGCAGCGGGGGCACCGCCAGCAGAATTTTGGCGCGCGTCTCAGCGTCCGGCAGACGGGTCTCAGCAGAAGCGACAGGATGAAGGCGGCTGTCAGCCGGGCAGAGAGCGCGCCCTCATGCAGGCGGAACCCAGACAGCCTCCCGCCGCGGGCGGCAAAAACGCCGCACAATGCAAGTCCGCTCAGCGCCGTCACAGCCACGCAGCCCCACTCCAGCAGAAACAGAATTCTTGCGGCCCCGCGGCGCCACCGGAACCGGGCCGGCATCCGGGGATAGACATACGGAAACGGCTCCGCCAGATTCTCCCGGCGCAGCCGCCAGTCCGCCATATCGTCTCGTTCTCTCACGCCTCCGTCACTCCTGCCGCCAGACGCACACGGCGGGGGCGATCAGCGCCAGGCCGCCGCAGGCCGCGGCGATCCAGGAGACCCCCGCCATGGTGCCGGCCACCGCCAGCAGCCCCGCCGCCAGCCAGACGCCGCCGGTAAAGTGGTGGACGCCGTCCCAGTCCGCCCCGGGCCGCCCCGCCAGGGCAAAGCCCAGGGAGATTCTGGACTCCCGGGGGCAGTCCCACATGTGGGAGCCCAGAAGGAGCAGCAGAAGACCCAGGACGCAGGGGGCCACGAAGGGCAGGTCCCAGGCCCGCCCCGCGGACTGGAGCATCATGCCGCCGCAGAAGAGCACGGAGATGATGGGGAACCCCCAGCGGCCCACCAGGCGGACATGGGCCTTGGGCACGGTCATGCGCTTTTGATTCACCAGCAGCTGGTAGTGGGCCAGGAGGTCCAGCAGGCACATGAGCCCCGGCAGGGCGAACACCACCGCCGCCCGGGGCAGGGAGTCGTCCCTGCCGTCCATGCCGATGAGTCCGGTCTCCACGACCTCCGGGATCTCGTCCCACAGCCGCAGGCCCAGGATGATGGGCAGCGCGCAGCACACCAGCGTCACCGCCAGCAGCAGTCGGCCCTTGGTCCTGGACACGTGCCTGCCGAAGAGGCGCGCGCCCTCCATCTCCGCCTGCCGGGAGGCGGGGTCCAATGCTTTTTTCCTCTGAGCGCTCATATGGGAGGCTCCTTTCTCCGCTTTTTCCCTATAGTATACCGCACACAGGCGCATTAGGCAAGACGTGCCGCCGGAACAGGCGGGAAAAAGCCGCTTGACATTCCCGGAGGGCGGTGCTACCATCATACGAGCGCCGCACCCCGCGGGGTGCGGCGAATCCAGACAGAAAAGAGGAGATCCCCATGCCCGGAGCGATCTTTCTGGAGCTGGCGGCCTACGCCTGCGCCACCACTTTCTCCCCCGGTCCCAACAACATTCTGCTGCTCAGCTGTACCAGCAAATTCGGCTTTAAGAAGTGCCTGCCGCTGATCTTCGGCATCTGGACCGGCCTGCTGTCGGTGATGCTCATCTGCGGCTTTGGCTGCGCGTGGCTGGGCGAGCTGGTGCCCCAGATCGTCCCCTATGCCAAGTACATCGGCGCGGCCTACATCCTGTACCTCGCCTACCGCACGCTGCTGCGCAAAACCGGCAGCGCCGACGGGGACAGCGCCACCCCCCTCACCTACGTCAACGGCTTTCTCCTGCAGTTTCTGAACGTCAAGATCCTCTCCCTGGGCGTGGCCGCCTACTCCGGCTACATCCTGCCCCACGGCTTCCAGGTGCCCATGATCCTGGGCTTCGCGGTGATCATGGCCGGCTGCGCCGCCACCGGGAACCTGATCTGGGCCACCATGGGCACCATGCTCTTCCCCCTGTACAAGCGGTTCAACACGGTCATCAACGTGGTCATGGCCCTGCTGCTGGTGTGGTGCGCCTGGAAGATCATCTTCCTGTAAGAAAAAAATCATAGGAAAAATTGAAAGGAGCCGCGCCTTTTCAGGCGCGGCTCCTCTGCCGCTATGTAACCGCTCAATAGGCGCCCATGGCGCCGGCGCCGTCCGTCCGGAGCTTGAAGCGCTTGGTCTCCGCCTCCAGCTTGTGGACCTCCTCGAACAGGTCCGCGCTGACGGCGGCGGACTCCTCGCTGCTGGCGGAGTTGGTCTGGACCACCGCGGAGATCTGGCCGATGCCCTCGGTGACCTGGGCGATGGACTCCGCCTCGCCCTCCACCGCCTGGGCGATCTCGCCGATGGCGCTGTTGGACTGGACCACCAGCTCCAGGGTCTTTCTCAGCGAGGCGGAGACCTCCTCCACAATGTGGCTGCCCCGCTCCGTGGCCTGAACGGAGTTGTCGATGAGGTCCTTGGTGGCCTTGGCGGCCTGGTCGGACTTGGCGGCCAGGTTGCGCACCTCGTCGGCCACCACCGCGAAGCCCTTGCCGGCGCTGCCGGCCCGGGCGGCCTCCACGGCGGCGTTCAGGGCCAGGATGTTGGTCTGGAAGGCGATGTCCTCAATGGTGGAGATGATCTTGCTGATCTGCTCGGAGGCGGTGGTGATGTCCGCCATGGCGGAGACCATCTGCTCCATCTGCTGGCTGGAGACCGTGACCTGCTCGCCGGTGAGGCGGGCGTTCTCCTGGGCGGAGGCGGCGGTCTTCACGTTCTGGGCCGCGTTCTTGCTCAAATCGTCCACCGTGGCGTAGAGCTCCTCCACGGCGCTGGCCTGCTCGGTAGCGCCCTGGGCCAGGGCCTGGGCGCCGCTGGAGAGCTGGTCGGCGTTGCTGGACACCCGTCCCTGGGCCTGGCTGATCTTGCCCAGGGCGGCGGAGATGGTGGCGGTAAAGCTGTCGATGGAGTCCTCGATGGACTTGAAGTCCCCGATGTAGGGCACGGAGGTGTGCACGTCGAAATTGCCCTGGGACAGCTGGGCCATGACGGCGTTGATGTCCCGCACGTAGGTGTGGACCTGGGCCATGGACTTCTCCAGCGTGGAGGACAGGTCCCCCAGCTCATTGTCGCCGTACCGGCCCAGCTCCAGGTCCAGATGGCCCTCCTGCAGGGGGGCCGTGCTGCTGGTGATCTCCAGGATGGGGCGCACCACCTTGCGCAGCACATAGCGCACCAGGCTCAGCAGGCACGCCAGCGCCACCACCAGGCAGACCAGGCACAGGATATTCATCATCAGCGTAATGCCCTCCACCGTGGCCATGCTGGCCTCACTGATGGCGGCGCCCTCCTCCACCACCTGCTCCAGCAGCCCCACCAGAGTGGTGAGGTTGGCCTGGATGGTCTCCTGGTAGTAGGACTGGGCCTGGGCGGGATTGGTCCCCAGCATCTCCAGGACCGTGGAGGCGGACTGGTGGAGCTCCTTGTGCAGGGGCTCCATCTGGGAGCGGAGGGCCAGGATCTTGTCGTTGTCCGTGCCCGCCTCGCCGTAGAGCCACTTGCCCAGAACGCAGGTGGTGGGGTCCAGGCTGCCGGTGAACTCCTTGCCGGCGTACAGGGCGTTGCTGAGGCCGCTGGACCACTTGTAGTGGGCCGCCTCGGCGGTCTGAGCGCGGTTCAGCAGGGCGAAGGCGCTGGCGTTGTCCGCCTCCGCGCTCTTGATCCGCATGATGTTCACTGTCGTGACAACGCTGAACAGCACCACGGAGAGCAACGCCGCTACCACACGGTATCCAACCATCTTGTTGATGCTCTTGCGCATAGTGTGACATCCTTTCTCGTCATAAAATCGGGGGTCCCCGACCCCCTCTCGCCCCATCGGGCCGGACAGCGCCGCCCGCAGGAGGGCAAAAATGATGTATCAGCGTTATTATATCAATGATTTCCAGCTTTTGCAACAGAAATCGAACGCCGGCGGCAGGAAAGTTTCTCCTGTGAAAAACTGTTGACAACTCTCCCAAAATCCGGTAGTATATCTCTTTGAAAATGAGCCCGCACAGGCCCGGAGAAACGGGCAAAAGAGCTGCAAGGAGGAAGGAGTCCGCGTATGGATCTGCTGCTGACCGGCGGGGCCGTCTTTTTGGACGGACGCTTTGAGGATCTGGACGTCGCCGTTTCCAACGGCCGTATTGTTTCCGTATCCCCCTCCCTTCCAAAGGAAGGCTTTTCCGTCATTGAACTTCATAACCGCTGTCTGGTTCCAGGTTTCGTCGATGTCCACGTCCATCTTCGAGAACCTGGATTTTCTTATAAAGAGACGGTGTTCTCCGGCACCTCCGCGGCGGCGGCCGGGGGCTACACGGCGGTGTGCGCCATGCCCAACCTGAACCCGGTGCCGGACGATCCGGAACACCTCCGGGCCCAGCTGGACGTGATTGAGAAAAACGCCAGGGTCCGGGTCTACCCCTACGGGGCCGTCACCCGGGGGGAGCGGGGCGAGACCCTGGCGGACCTGCGGGGCCTGGCCCCCCATGTCCCCGGCTTCTCCGACGACGGCCGGGGCGTCCAGTCGGAGGACATGATGCGCCGGGCCATGCTGCTGGCCAGGGAGCTGGACAGGCCCATCGCCGCCCACTGTGAGGACGAATCCCTCCTGACAAAGGGCTGGGCCGTCCACGACGGGGATTTCGCCCGCCGGAACGGCCTGCCGGGCAACGACCCCGCCAGCGAGTGGAAACAGGCGGAGCGGGACATCCGGCTGGCGCGGGAGACCGGCTGCCGCTATCACATCTGCCACGTCTCCACAAAGGAGACCGTGGCCCTGGTCCGCGCCGCCAAGGCCGAGGGCCTGCCGGTGACCTGTGAGACCGGCCCCCACTACCTGGTCCTCTGCGACGAGGACCTGCTGGACGAGGGCCGCTTCAGGATGAATCCCCCCATCCGCTCCGCCGCGGACCGGGACGCCCTCATCGCGGGCCTGCTGGACGGCACCGTGGACTGCGTCGCCACGGACCACGCCCCCCACTCAGCGGAGGAGAAGGCCGGGGGCCTCCGGGGGAGCCTCAACGGCATCGTGGGCTTGGAGTGCGCCTTCCCCGTGCTGTACACCAATCTGGTGGAGACCGGCATGGTGCCCTTTGCGACGCTTTTAAACGCCCTGTGCGTTAATCCCCGCCGGATCTTCAACCTGCCCGGCGGAAAAATTGAGGAGGGCCAGCCCGCCGACCTGACGGTGCTGGACCTGAACCGGCCCCACGCCATTGACAGCGCCTCCTTCCGCTCCCTGGGCCGGGCCACCCCCTTTGACGGCTGGGGCGTCTCCGCCGCCGTGGCCCTGACCCTCTGCGGCGGGGAGATCGTCTACCACGACCTGCAAAACACAGAGGAGGTGCCGCTGTGAAACAGTCAATTTTTACACTGAAAAGTGCGCGCAGGCTCACCCGGGACGTGTGGGAGCTGATCCTCACCGGGGATACCTCCGCCGTTTCCGCCCCAGGGCAGTTCGTCAATATCGCCCTGCCGGGGAAATTCCTCCGCCGGCCCATCTCCATCTGCGACTGGACGGAGGACGCACTTACCCTGCTGGTGAAGGAGGCCGGAGAGGGCACCCGGGAGCTGGTGCGCATGGCCCCGGGCACGGAGCTGGACGTGCTCTCCGGCCTGGGGAACGGCTTTGACTTCCGCCCGGCGGCCACGGGGCCCCGCCCTGTCCTGGCGGGCGGCGGCATCGGCGCCGCGCCGCTGTACGGCCTGGCCCGGCGCATGACCGCGGCGGG
>CANRYZ010000037.1 GCA_947644365.1 uncultured Oscillibacter sp.
GCCCATGGACCGCCTGCTCTGCGGCGACGTGGGCTACGGCAAGACGGAGGTGGCCCTGCGGGCGGTGATGAAATGCGTGCTGGACGGCAAACAGGCGGCCATTCTGGTGCCCACCACCGTCCTGGCCCAACAGCACTACGCCACCGCCCGGGGACGGTTCAAGGACTTCCCGGTGACCATCGAGGTCCTCTCCCGGTTCACCGCCCCCGGGGAGGCCAGGCGGATTCTGCGGGAGGTCCAGACCGGAGGCGTGGACCTGCTGATCGGCACCCACAAGCTGCTGCAAAAGGGCATGGCCTTCAAGGACCTGGGACTTTTGATCATCGACGAGGAGCAGCGCTTCGGCGTGACCCACAAGGAG
Organism: uncultured Oscillibacter sp.; assembly: GCA_947644365.1. Lineage (GTDB taxonomy): Bacteria > Bacillota > Clostridia > Oscillospirales > Oscillospiraceae > Oscillibacter. The sequence continues at coordinate 362 of CANRYZ010000037.1, forward strand.
CGGCTCAAGGAGCTCAGCCGCCAGGTGGACGTGCTGACCCTCTCCGCCACCCCCATCCCCCGGACGCTGAACATGGCCCTCTCGGGTCTCAGGGACATGTCCTCCATCGAGGAGCCCCCGGCGGACCGACAGCCGGTGCAGACCTACGTCATCGAGCACGACTGGGCCATTCTGGAGGACGCCATGCGCCGGGAGCTGAGCCGGGGCGGACAGATCTACTACCTCCACAACCGGGTGGAGAGCATCGACCTCACCGCCGCCCGCATCCAGAAGCTGCTGGGAGAGGAGGCCCGGGTGGTGACGGGCCACGGCCGCATGGGGGAGCAGGAGCTCTCCGCCGTCATGCAGGCCATGGTGGACGGGGAGGCGGATGTGCTGGTGTGCACCACCATTATTGAGACCGGCATCGACATCCCCAACGTCAACACCCTCATCATCGAGGACGCGGACCGCATGGGCCTGGCCCAGCTCCACCAGATCCGGGGCCGCATCGGCCGCAGCGCCCGCCGGGCCTACGCCTACATGACCTACCGCCCCGGCAAGGTCCTCTCGGAGATCGCCAACAAGCGGCTCTCCGCCATCCGGGAGTACGTGGAGTTCGGCTCCGGCTTCAAGATCGCCATGCGGGATCTGGAGATCCGGGGCGCCGGAAACCTGCTGGGCCCGGAGCAGTCCGGGTACCTCATGAGCGTGGGCTACGACCTGTACCTCAAGCTCCTGGAGGAGGCGGTGCTGGAGGAGCGGGGAGAGGAGAAACAGATCGAGACGGAGTGCTCCGCCGACCTGACGGTGAACGCCAACATCCCGGAGCGGTACGTGCCCTCCCCGGAACAGCGGATGGATCTGTACCGCCGCATCGCCGCTATCCGCACGGACGACGACGCCTCGGACCTCCTGGACGAGCTGCTGGACCGCTACGGCGAGGCGCCCAAGAGCGTGCTGGCCCTGCTGGACGTGGCCCTGCTGCGGGCGGCGGCTGCCAGGGCCGGGGTGTCGGACATCTCCCAGAAGGGGGACGCCCTGCGCTTCCAGCTGGAGGTGTTCCGGCCCGAGGCCCTGGCGGCGGTGTGCAGCCTGGCCAAGTACCGGCGGCGGCTGGTGCTGGCGGCGGGGGAGACCCCGGCGTTGACGCTGAAGATCCGCCCCGGCGAGGATGTGCTGGAGTCCGCCATGGCCCTGACGGAGGACCTGCGTCTGGCCGCCGAAGAGGCGGAGAAAAAGGAATCATGACCGCGCCGCCCGCCGCATAGGATGTCGTAAGGACAACCTGTGAGGAGGGGAGCGGGAACGATGAGAAGATACGTGTTTGCCCTGGCCCTGCTGCTGTGCCTTGCTCTGACCGCCTGCGGCGGTCAGGAGGACAGCCGGGGCCAGGGGCTTTTTCAGCGGGCTTCCGGGGTGGAGGAGGACGCGGTGCTGCTGACGGTGGACGGCCGGGAGGTGCCCGCGTGGCGGTATCTCCACTGGCTGGAGCGCGGCTGCGGGCGGCTGCGGGAGCAGTACCGCTCCGCCGGACTGCCGCTGGACTGGAACACGCCCGTGGAGGGGGGCACCCTGGCGGATTACGTCAAGGACCAGGCCCTGGCGGACACCGTCCTCTACGCCACTGTGGAGAATTGGGCGGATTCCCACGGCTGTACCCTGGATGAGGAGGACCGGGCCGCCCTGGACGACGCCTGGGCGGAAAAGACGGCGGAGTACGGCGGGGAGGGGGCATACCTCCAGGCCCTGGCGGACATGGGGCTGGACCGGGCGAGGATGGAGGAGCTTGCCGGCGTAGGGAGGCTGTACGCCAAGCTGTACCGCCTCTACTGTCAGGAGGGCGGCGATCTGGCCCCGGCGCCGGAGGAGTTGGAGGCCTTTGCCCGGGAGCAGGGGCGGATCACGGTGGACCGGGCGCTCTTCGCCGCCGGGGAGGACCGGGAGGCCGCCCGGCAGCGGGCGGCGGAGGCCTTTGCCCGGCTGAACACGGCGGAGGACCGGCGGGCGGAGTTCGCCGCCCTGGCGGCGGAGGGAGACGATCCCGCGGGCCCCCGTACCCTCACCCTGGGGGACGGGACGCTGGATGAGGAGCTGGAGGAGGCGGCCCAGGCTTTGGAGGCGGGGCAATGCTCCGGCATTCTGGAGACAGAGGAGGGATTTTCCATTCTCCTGCGGGAGGAGACGGACCGGAGCGGCGTGGAAGAGGCGTATTTTGACCACCTGCTCCAAAGGGCCGCGGAGAGCGCGGCGGTGAAGCTGACGGCGGACTATGAGGCCCTGGACCCGGCCGCCTTTGCCGCCCGGGCGCTGCCGGAGGAGCGGGCAAAATGAGGCGGCGCTTTTCGTCAAGATGACGAAAAAACGGGAGCATATTGTCAAACTTTTAACGAAAAGCGGGAATTGTATACTTTCCCATTGACGAAGCAGGGAATACCCTCTATAATAGCAAATATGAGATGTAGAGGGACGACGTTTGTCAAAAAAATAACGAAAGCTCTCCCGTCTCCCTGACACTGTGCTCCATGGCGGTTCGAAGCCGCCGATTCAAAATTTTTTATAAAACGGAGGAACAACATGAAAGACCTTTATATCGTCAACTGCTGCAGAACGGCCATCGGCTCCTTCGGCGGCAGCCTGAAGAACACCCCTGCCGCCGAGCTGGGCGCCATCGTGGTGAAGGAGGCCCTGAACCGCGCCGGCGTAAAGCCTGAGCAGGTGGACGAGCTGATGTTCGGCTGCATCCTGACCGCGGGCCTGGGCCAGAACGTGGCCCGCCAGGTCTCCATCAAGGCCGGCATCCCCTATTCCGTCCCCGCCTACACCGTGGGCATGGTCTGCGGCTCCGGTATGAAGTCTGTCATCGAGGGCGCCCGTTCCATCCTGGCCGGCGACGCCGACGTGGTGGTTTGCGGCGGCACCGAGAACATGAGCGCCGCTCCCTTCATCTCTCCCGACGCCCGCTGGGGCGCCCGCATGGGCGATAAGAAGCTGGTGGACGAGATGATCAAGGACGGCCTGTGGGACGCTTACAACAACTACCACATGGGCACCACCGCCGAGAACATCAACGACATCTGGGGCATCAGCCGCAAGGAGCAGGACGAGTTCGCCGCCGCCTCCCAGCAGAAGGCCGAGGCCGCCCAGAAGGCCGGCCGCTTTGACGACGAGATCGTTCCCGTGCCCGTGAAGGTCAAGAAGGAGATCGTGGAGTTCAAGAAGGACGAGTTCCCCAAGGCCGGCGTCACCGCCGAGGGCATCGCCAAGCTCCGGGGCGCCTTCCCCGTGGGCCCTGAGTCCCCCAACCCCGAGGTGGTCCACACCTTTGAGGTCACCGGCAAGAAGGAGACCGAGGACAAGGGCACCCAGCGCGTCACCGCCGCCAACGCCTCCGGCATCAACGACGGCGCCGCCGCCATCGTCCTGGCCTCCAAGGAGGCCGTGGAGAAGTACGGCCTGAAGCCCATGGCCAAGCTGGTCAGCTGGGGCCAGGGCGGCGTGGATCCCAAGATCATGGGCGTGGGCCCCGTGCCCGCCTCCCGTCAGGCCATGGAGAAGGCCGGCCTGAAGATCGAGGACATCGACCTGGTGGAGGCCAACGAGGCCTTTGCCGCCCAGTCCATCGCCGTGGGCCGGGAGCTGGGCTTTGACACCGCCAAGCTGAACGTCAACGGCGGCGCCATCTCCCTGGGCCACCCCGTCGGCGCCTCCGGCGCCCGCATCATCGTGACCCTGGTCCACGAGATGATGAAGCGTCCCGAGGCCAAGAAGGGCCTGGCCACGCTGTGCATCGGCGGCGGCATGGGCACCGCCGTTGTGGTGGAGAAGTGCTGAGCTGAAAAGGCATAGGACAGCGAGAAATAGGGAGGAGGAGCCAACCGGCTCCTCCTCTTAGATTTTCTGCAGCCGGTAGATTCCGCCGCTGAAAGATGGCGTTTTGCCGCCATAGGACACTGTGACCAGCGCCAGTTTACAAAGGTTGTCCGCGGGATTCCACTGAAAGGACTGCCCGTTTCTATAGGGGCGGATAAATTCACGCTCACCCAAGACGGCGGGAAAATCGTTCGGGCGCGACAATTCCTCGCAATGGTGGCGTGCGCAGAAATCGGTCAGGCAGTCCGACACATGGACATTTCCGCCGTGAAACGCGCAGATGACGCCGTCTAAGAGGGGCTTGACCGTATTGGCCAGCTTTACCTGCGCGGGAAAATACAGATGAACTTTCAGCGCGAAACAGCTTGAAATTGGAGATTCTGCGTATTCAAACGCGGTCACTTTGTCTCTGCTGCGGCGAATCGCCTTCCAGTATTTTGCCGGAGAATTGGCCTCATGACCGCTCAGGGGAACGCCGTTCCACTTTGCCATGAGCGGCAGATCGGAAAAGGTGGATTCTGCGGCGGGCAGGGGCAGGCATCGGTAAGAGTAAGCATATCTCCGGTTTTTAACTCCGTGTTCCCGGCACTTTGCGGGCTTATCCGCCAGCGTTGAAAAAGCAATTCCATGAATCGCGCAGCTCCCAAAAGCCGAGGGGCCGGGATTGTAGAAAAGCATATTTTCCAAATCGAAAAAGCGGCCGTGCGCCGCATCCTCTGCGTATTGCGCAAAGAGGATTTCGTCATTTTGAGGCTTCAGCGCCTGGATGGCGGCGCGCAATTCATGTTTGAAGTTCTTGATCTGCGTATTTTTGTCCGATGCAATGGGACTGATTTCAAAGGGGATGCGGAAATCCGACACCGCGAATATGCCGCTCTGATTTCCGGCAATGTCAAAGTATTCTGTGTTCAGCTGAAAGCACATAGAACGGGAACCCCTCATCTCCATACTTCCGCGGCATTTCTGCACAGGGCGTCGATTGTCCCGCTGTCCGCAAGCTGCGCGGTCCACGCCTCCGGCAGAGCCGTATCGCCGTATAGGATTCCGGCCAGGCCGCCGGCGATTGCGGCGATGGTGTCCGTATCGCCGCCCAGGTTGACCGCTTTCAAAACACAGTTTTTGTATGTATCGCTGTTGAACAGGCACCAGACGGCGGCCTCCAGCGTATCTGCAACATAACCGCCGCTTTTTATTTCCTGGATTGGGAGCGAGGAAAAATTCTCCGAAAAGAGTCTGGAAAAGTGGGGATACTCTTCGCCCTCCCGGTAGAATTCCGAAGCCCTTTCCAATCCGGACACAATGGAAGACCGGTTTGGAGCGCGAAGCAGTTCTTCGGAAACAAAGGAATAGATTCCGCAGGCTGTTTGAGAGCGGGGATGCGCATGGGTCAGGCTGGATACCTGATAGATGGCCTGGAGCTTTTCCTCTTCCGGCGCATTGGGTTTGCAGAAGAAGTTGAACAGCACCACAGGCAGTATCCGCATCAATGCCCCGTTGCCGTTGTCTCTCTCGCCTGCCCCGCCGCATTCCGGAGGACGCTCCCCCCGAAGAAAACGGCAGATGGCGGCGGCGGTGGTTCTTCCGATTCCAAAGGCCTTTCCTGTGGAGGTCATATATCCGTTCTGCGCCCACCTGGCAAATCGCTCCATCATGTCCGCGCTGTTGAAGCCTCCGCACTCCGTCAGGCTGGCCAGGGCGCACAGGGTCATGGAGGAGTCGTCTGACCACGTGCCGGCCGGGTATCCCCGATTGCCGCCGCCTGTCATCTCGCGTACAGGGTGGTTTTGCAGCTTTTGCCTGGGTACAAATTCCACAGGCACGCCCAGGGCGTCTCCAATGATGTGGCCGAAAATCGCGCCGCGGATCAGGCGATACCGCTGATCGGCTGTGTGGCGGATGGTTTCCAAACAGGTGTCAGACATATTCAACGCTCCCTTTTTGGGGTTTATTCTGAAATTGTGCATCCGTTCCCCGTCTCCTGGGGGACGCCTGCTGCAATAGAGGCCGGAAAAAGCGTGGCCGAAAAGGCCGCGCTTTTCCCCGGCGCATTTGCGGGTTTCCTATCTGCTGATCTTAATGGCGTTGACGGGGCAGCGGTTGGCGGCCCCGGCGGCCCGGTCGTACTGGGTCTCGTCGGGCTCCGGCAGGACGGTGGAGACCCGGTTCTCCATGCGGAAGATGCCGGGGGCGGCGTAGGCGCACATGCCGCAGCCGATGCAGCTGGCGGCGTCCACGGTGACGGTCATGGGAAGACCTCCTTTTTACCTCTGTGATTTGCCTCTATTATAGTACGCCCGGCTCCGATTTCCAAGGGGATTTTTCAGGCGGGCGGGAACATTTTTTCCCGAAGAGCCGTCTTTTTTGTAGGATGAAGGAAGATTTTGATAGAACAGGAAGAATTTTGTAATCAAATCGACATTTACTTTGTCCGCCGGATGTGGTATTCTGGACAGGTATTATGTAGACCGGACCCCGCCCTATGGCGGGGCGCGTCCGGCGGCGGGGCCCTGCCGCCGGGGGACCTTTTGGAGGCAAGCTATGAAAGTATTTTTCCGCAAAACCCTGGCGCTGATCCTGGCGCTGTCCCTGATCCTCTCCCTGGGTGTGAGCGCCGCCGCGTCGGACGCCATGGGCGAGGACCTGACGGCCCTGGACACGCTGCTGCACCAGGAGACCCAGCTCTCCACCAACACCTTCTGGAGCGCGGCGTACAACGACCTCCGGACGGAGAACCTGATTACATACACGCCCAATATGGACGTGACGCCCATGGTCGCCTACGGCCAGGTCCTCACGGACCGGAGCTCCGTCACCGCCGCGGCCCGGGAGCTGGAGGCCCAGGGCTGGCGTGTGGTGGCGGGCATCAACGGCGATTTTTACAACGTCAACACCGGCCTGCCCATCGGCCTTGTGGTCACCGAGGGAGTGCTCCGCAGCAGCGACGGCGGCTACTACGCCATCGGCTTCCGCTCCGACGGCACCGCCGCCATCGGCAAGCCGGGCGTGAAGGTCACCGCCCGCCTGGGCTATATGGACGCGGAGGGCTGGGGCGAGGAGGTCTCCCGCCAGCTTGCCGCCGTGAACAAGGCCCGGGTCTCCGAGGGCGGCGCCTACCTTTACACATACGACTTCAACGCCAAGCACACCACGGGCAACACCGAGGCCGGGGTGGACGTGCTCTGCACCATTCAGGAGGGCCGCCTCTCCATTGGGGAGACCCTCACCGCCGTGGTGGAGCGGGTGGAGGAGACCGCCTCCGCCACAGAGATGCGGCCGGACCAGATTGTGCTCTCCGCCAACCTGAAATCCGACGCCTACCACGTGGACGCCCTGCGGAACATCCCCGTGGGCGCCACCATTACCCTGGAGACCAGCGCCGCCGGCGAGGAGTGGAACGACGTGGAGTACGCCGTGGGGGCGTTGTACTCCCTGGTGGCGGACGGCGCCGTGGTGGCGGGTCTGCCCACCGGCGTGAATCCCCGCACCGCCGTGGGCGTGCGGTACGACGGCGCCGTGATCTTCTACACCATCGACGGCCGGCGCTCCGGCCACTCCGTGGGCGCGTCCATGGACCAGGTGGCAAAGCGCATGATCGAGCTGGGCTGCGTCACCGCCCTGTGCCTGGACGGCGGCGGCTCCACCACCCTGGCGATTACCGCGCCGGACAAGCTGGAGGCGGGCACCGCCAACCGGCCCTCCGACGGCGCCGAGCGCAAGGTCTCCAACCAGGTCTTTCTGGTGGCGCCCAATGAGCCCACCGGGGTTTTGAGCCACTTCTACGTCCAGGCGGACCACCAGTATGTGCTGGCGGGCAGCAAGGTAAACATCTCCGCCTCCGCCGTGGACACCAACTTCATCCCCATGGCGGAGAGCTACCGCCTGAGCGCCGACGGCGGCGACCTGGACGGCAATGTGCTGACCACGCCCCGCTCCGGCGGCGAGGTGACCGTCACAGCCGGCAGCGGCCGCAGGACGGGCGAGACGACGGTCTACGCCGTCGCCACGCCGGACGCCCTGGCCATCCGCAGCGCCGACGGCACCGCCCTCACCACCCTGGCGGCCGCCCCCGGCACCGTGACGCAGCTCAGCGCCACCGCCGCCTACCAGCACAAGTCGCTGAAGGCGGACCCGGAGGCCTTCACCTGGACGGTGGAGGGCAATATCGGCACCATTGACGAGCTTGGAAATTTCACCGCGGGCCTCCCCGGCGAGGGGACCATCACCGTCTCCGCCGGAGGGCGGAGCGCCTCAATCCAGGTGACGGTGTCCAACCTCTCCGTCCTGCCGGTGGAGGACTTTGAGAACAAGACCACCATCTTTGACGGGTTCTTTGGCGAGGGACTCCAGTTCAGCCGCTCCACGGCCCCGGAGACTGTGCGGCTGGGCCAGGGCTCCGGCAGACTGGACTACGCCCTGACGGCGGAAAACCGCGCGGATTGGCGGGCGTTCCTGAATACGCCGGTGAACCGGCAGCTCTATACGAGCCTGAATCTGTGGGTCTATGGCGACGGCTCCAACAATGTTTTGTCCCTGCTGTATACCGACGGCGGAGAGGAGCTCCAGGCCCTGCCCGCGGCCGCGCTGGACTTCACCGGCTGGAAGCAGGTGTCCGTGGCGCTACCTCAGATGGGCTTCTCCATCCAGGGCCTGCGGATCAGCGCCGGGGAGCCGGTGTATACCTACGACGAGGAGACCGGCGCCGAGACCGTCACCTACCCGGAGACCGCCCGCACCGGCACGGTTTACATCGACCATCTTGCCGCCTCCTTTGACGGCCAGGTGGACGCCGCCGTACCCGCCGTTACCGTCCAGGTCAGCGGCGCCGCCCTCACCGGCACGGTGAGCGACGATGTGGACGGCGTGCTGTCCCAGGCCTCCGTGTCCGTGCGCTATGATGGTGCGCCCCTGGCCTTTACCTACAACGGCAAGACCGGAGCCGTCTCCGCCGCCCTGCCCGCCGCGGACGGCGCGGCCCACCGGGTCACCATCACCGCCCGGGACGGCTCCGGCAACATCGGCCGGGCCTCCGCGGATATCCCCGCCGCCGCCGCGGAGCGCCGATTCAGGGACACGGCGGCGTACTGGGGAGCGGACTACTGCGACTACCTGTACGACCACAACATCTCCAAGGGCTATGAGGACGGGACCTTCCGCCCCAACCAGCTCCTGACCCGTCTGGACTTCTCCGTGATGCTGTACAACAGCCTGAAACTGGACCCGGCGAAGTATACGGGGGTGTCCGTGCCCTTCGCGGATCTGGGCAAGATTCCCGAGTCCGCTCTCCCGGCCATCCGGGCGCTGTACGCCGAGGGCATTGTCACCGGCACCCAGGGCAAGGACGGCAGGCTCTACCTCAACCCCGCCGGGAATCTGACCCGGGCCCAGGCGGCGGCCATGATCGGGCGGAGCCAGGACAAGGGCTACGCCATGGCGGACCTGACCTTCACTGACGCCGGGAAGATCCCCGCCTACGCGGCCTTCTACATCCAGACCATGGCGGCCCAGGGGATCATCAGCGGGTACGGTGACAACACCTTCAAGCCCAACAACAACATCACCCGGGGCCAGATGGCCAAGATTCTCTACAATCTCATGTGACCGGTTCGGCAAAAAGAGACCGCCCGGCGCTTTCGCGCCGGGCGGTCTTGATTTTTGTCACATCTCTCTCCGGCCCTCCAGCGCCCGCATCAGCGTGGCGTCGTCGGCGAACTCCAGGTGTCCGCCCACGGGGATGCCGTACGCCAGGCGGGTCACCCGCACGTCGAAGGGCTTTAGGAGCCGGGCGATGTACATGGCCGTGGCCTCCCCCTCGGTGTCCGGGTTGGTGGCCATGATGACCTCTGCGATCCCCCCCTTGGCCACCCGCTCCAGCAGGGGCTTGACGGCGAGATCGTCGGGCCCCACGTGGTTCATGGGGGAGATGACGCCGTGGAGGACGTGGTAATGGCCGTTGTATTCCCGGGAGCGCTCCAGGGCGGCCACGTCCCGGGGGTCCGCCACCACGCAGATGGTGGAGCCGTCCCGCTTGGGGGAGGCGCAGATGGGGCACAGGCCCCCGGCGGTGAAATTCTGGCACACCGGACAGCAGGTGACGCCGCGCTTGGCGTCTACGATGGCGTCGGCGAAGGCCCGGGCCTCCTCCTCGGGCAGGCCCAGGACAAAGAAGGCCAGCCGTTGGGCGGATTTGCCGCCGATGCCCGGCAGGCGGGCGAATTGTTCTACTAACCTTTCCAGGGGGGCGGGGAAGTATTCCATAAGCAGGGTCTCCTCTTATAGAGTTGCGGGATGAGCCGCCCCTCGGGCGACGGGGGATTGTACTCGCCCTTGCGGGCGGGGCGGGATTCAGCCATGTGGATGGCTGGGCAGATGCACCCCCCATTTTCTCTTTTCGCCGCGCCGAAAAGAGAAAACGGGCCGTGCACGGTCCAAAAGAGAAAAGGGCGCTTTTGGCACTCGCGGAAGCCTCACGCTTCGATGGAAGGGCGCGCAGGAAACCTGCTGCGTGGACGCATGGACTTTCTTCTCTTCCCGCGCTTCGCGCCTAGTCGGCTCCGTGCGGGATGGCTGCTGTGTCTATCGGCCTTTTCCAGTAAGGGGCGGGCTCTGTCCCGCCCTGTCCTCTAAGGAGCTATGACTCCTGGTCCGGCAGAGGGGCGCGGCCTGCAAGCTGGTCTAAAGTGACGCCGTAAAAGTCAGCCAGTTTGACCAATACGGGCGCATCTGGATTGCGCTCATTTTTCTCGTACCGCTCGTAGGTCTTGGCGGAGATGCCGATTGCTTTTGATACCACGTCACGGGAGAGCCTCTTCGCGCTCCGGAGAGATAATAAATTTTTTGCTAATTGTTCCATATTTTTCTCCAAAACCTTGACAGACCATACGGTCTAATGTATAATTTGATTTGTACCGAAAGGTCTAAATACTGGAGGGAGATTTTTGATGAAAACTCTTATAGAAACACTTTATTTCTATGCCCAGGAGCACCGGACCGCGGACTACCTCAATACCCGGGAATACCGCCGCTGTACCTCCGGCCTGGAGGAGGAGTGGGAGACCTTCCGCGCCGCGCTGACGGTGGAACAGGAGCGGCGGCTGGAATCCCTGCTGGTCCGGCAGTTTGAGACCGGATGCCTGGAGGACCGGGCGTCTTTCCTGGCGGGCGTCTCGATTGGCCTGGAGCTGGCCGGAATCTAGGCCTGCTTCCCTCTCAGCTCCGCGATGCGGGCGGGAATATCCTCCGCCTTGTATACCGCGCTGCCGGCCACCAGCACGTTGGCCCCGGCGTCGATGCAGGTCTGACAGGTGCCCGGGGCCACGCCGCCGTCCACCTCCAGCTCACAGCCGGGATTTTTCTCGTCGATCAGCCTCCGGAGGGCGGCGACCTTTTCCATCTGATCCGCCATGAAGCTCTGGCCGCCGAAACCCGGCTCCACTGTCATCACCAAAATCAGCTCCACCTTTTCCAGGAAGGGCAGGGCCGCCTCGGCGGGGGTCTTGGGCTTGAGGACGATGCCCGCCCGCTTGCCCTTGCCGTGGATCTTGTCGATGGCGGCGTGGATGTTCTCCTCTGTGTCCGCCTCCACGTGGACCGTCACCAGGTCCGCCCCGGCGTCGCAGAACTGCTCCACGTACCGCACCGGCTCCACGATCATCAGGTGGACGTCCAGCGGCAGGGAGGTGGTGGGGCGGATGCACTTGACCACCGGAATGCCGATGGTGATGTTGGGCACGAACACGCCGTCCATCACGTCCACGTGGACGTAGTCGGCGGCGGAGATGCGCTGAATGTCCCGCTCTAAATTGGCAAAATCGGCGGAGAGGATAGAGGGCGCGATCTTAATCATGGAAAATTCCTCTTTTCTGTTTTGAAATCTGGGAAACCTGCGGGGACGGGCCGTATCCTGCCGGTGACAGGGGGCAGGAGCGCCGCATAGGATGGTGCAAGCGGGCCGGGTGCCCCCAGTCAACAGCTCCGCGCAGCGTCCGCCCCTGGGCGCGGCACCGCCGCTTTTTTGAATAGGGAGCCGGCGGGAGAGCCTGCCGGCTCCCACCTGCGCTTTTGATTGACCATAGTGTACCAGACTTCCGGCGGAAAAGCAAATCTAAAATAGAGTGAAAAAGAGTCTCCCGCCGGTTGACAGGCCGGAGAAAGTCTGCTATGATGATTTCGCTGAATTTATGAAGAGGAGTGAAAGGATGAAGTCTGCTTCCTGCTGAAATTTGAACAGGCGCCGTGGAGACGTCCCATGGGGGGCGGTCTGTCCGGCGCCGGGAGCAGGAGAGAATTTCATCCTTTCGCGCCATCTGGACGATAGACGCCCGCCGGAGAGCGGGGCATCTCTGTCGCGCTGTGGGCCGTGGGACTTTCCTGCGGCCTGATTTTTTGCGTTTGGAGGAATGCCGTATGTCTATGATCCGGGTGGAGAACCTGACCTTTGCCTATCCGGGCAGCTATGATAATGTATTTGAAAATGTGAGCTTCCAGTTTGACACCGGCTGGAAGCTGGGCTTCCTGGGCCGCAACGGCCGGGGGAAGACCACCTTTCTGCGTCTGCTGCTGGGGGAGTATCCCTGCGGCGGAGGGATTTCCGGCGCGCCGCCCTGCGTGTATTTTCCCCATGAGCCCGGCGGCGTGTCCCGGATGACCATGGAGGTGCTCCAGGAGGCGGCCCCTACGGCGGAGGAGTGGGAGCTGCTGCGGGAGACGGGGCTGCTGGGAGTGGAGGCCGAGGCGCTGTACCGGCCTTTCTCCACCCTCTCCAACGGGGAGCGGACCAAGGCCCTGCTGGCGGCGCTGTTTTGCGGGGACGAGCGGTATCTGCTGATCGACGAGCCCACCAACCACCTGGACGTCCAGGGACGGCGGGCGGTGGCGGAGTACCTGCGGCGGAAGCGGGGCTTTCTGCTGGTGTCCCACGACCGGGCCTTTCTGGACGGATGCGTGGACCATGTGATGGCGCTGAACAAGACGGGCGTGGAGGTCCAGAGCGGGAATTTCTCCTCCTGGTGGGAGAACAGGCGCCGCCGGGATGAGTTTGAGCAGGCCAGAAACGACCGGCTTCAAAAGGAGGTGGGCCGTCTGCGGCAGGCGGCGGCCCAGACCTCCCGGTGGTCCGACAAGGTGGAGGCTTCCAAAAAGGGGACCCGGACCGCCGGCCTCCGGCCGGATCGGGGCTACATTGGCCACAAGTCCGCCAAGATGATGCAGCGGGCCAAATCCCTTGAGAGCCGGCGGCAGCGGGCCCTGGAGGAGAAAGCGGGCCTTTTGCAGGACCTGGAGCGGGCAGAGGCCTTGAAGCTCCGCCCGCTGACGGCCCGCAGCCGTCTGCTGGACGCCCGGGAGATGTCCCTTTTCTACGGAGAGCGGCGGGTCTGCGGTCCGCTGGACTTCCAATTGGAGCCGGGGCAGCGGATTGCGCTGGACGGCGCCAACGGCAGCGGGAAGTCCACGCTTTTGAAATTCCTCCTGGGGGAGGAGATCGCCGGTGAGGGAACGCTGGTGAAACTCTCCGGGCTGACAATTTCCTATGTGCCCCAGGATACCTCCCACCTGCGGGGGAGCCTGCGGGAGTATATCCGGAGGAGCGGCGCGGAGGAATCGCTGCTGCTGGCCATTCTGCGGAAGCTGGGCTTTCCCCGGGAGCAGTTTGAAAAGCCCATGGAGGACTGGTCCGCCGGGCAGCGGAAGAAGGTGCTGCTGGCCCGGAGCCTCTGTGAAAGCGCCCACCTGTATATCTGGGACGAGCCGCTGAACTATGTCGACGTCTGGTCCCGGATGCAGATCGAGGAATTGCTGTTGACGTTTCAGCCCACCATGCTGTTTGTGGAGCACGACGAGGCCTTCCGGGAGCGTATCGCCACAGAGACCATCACAATATCTTGTGGATAACATATTTATAATGTAGTTGAGGCCGAGGGGAGCCGCTTTTCACTGTGGAAAACTCCCGTAAAATTTTTCGAAAAAAATCGAATTTCCCTCTTGACAAACGGCTTTTTGTCTGGTATTCTAGCAAAGCTGTCGGGAACTTGTGGAAATTCCTGCGGGAATTGAAAAAAGTTGTTGACAAGCCTGCGCCTTTGTGGTAAACTAATCAGCACCCCGCAAAGGGCGGCATGCACCTTGTAAATTAAACAACGTAACGAAAAGAAAGCACCAGAGG
>CANRYZ010000038.1 GCA_947644365.1 uncultured Oscillibacter sp.
AGGGGACCATGAACGGCATGATCACCTGTGCGGAGCATTTTCATGTGGAGGACTGTCTGGCCCGCATCCGGGCCTATCGGGTGGAGGGCACCGTGGAGCGGGTCACCCGCTCCGCCCCCCAGGTGTACCCCGCCGTCGCGGAGCAGCGCCTGCGGGTGGCGCTGATGGACTACGGCGTTAAGCAGAACATGATCCGCTGCCTCCAGGACCGGGGCTGTCAGGTGACGGTCTACCCCGCCCAGACCCCCGCCAGGACCATCCTGGAGGGCGGTTACGACGGCGTGATGCTCTCCAACGGCCCCGGGGACCCGGCGGACAACGCCGGCATCATTCAGGAGGTCCGGGCGCTGTACGACAGCAGCCTGCCCCTCTTTGCCGTTTGCCTGGGCCACCAGCTGCTGGCCCTGGCCACCGGGGCCAGCACCCGGAAGATGACCTTCGGCCACCGGGGCGGCAACCATCCCGTCCGGGACGTGGCCTCCGGCCGGGCCTTCATCACCAGTCAGAACCACGGCTACGTGGTGACCCGGGACAGCGTGGACCCGGAGGTTGCGGAGATCTCCCACGTAAACGTCAACGAAGGCAGCGTGGAGGGCCTGCGGTACAGGCGGCCCGACTGCTTCACCGTTCAGTTTCACCCGGAGGCCGCCCCCGGCCCCAAGGACACGGAGGACCTGTTTGACCGCTTCGTGGAGATGATGATCGCCCGGAAAGGAGGCGCGCGGTAATGCCCAAGAATCCATCCATTCAAAAGGTGCTGGTGCTGGGCTCCGGCCCCATCGTCATCGGTCAGGCGGCGGAGTTCGACTACGCCGGCACCCAGGCCTGCCGCGCCCTGAAAGAGGAGGGCGTGGAGGTGGTGCTGGTAAACTCCAACCCCGCCACCATCATGACCGATAAGGACATCGCCGACCACGTGTATATCGAGCCCCTGAATCTGGCCTCGGTGGAACAGGTCATTGAGAAGGAGCGGCCGGACTCCATCCTCCCCACCCTGGGGGGCCAGACCGGGCTGAACCTGGCCATGAACCTCCACGAGCAGGGCATTCTGGCAAAATACGGCGTGCGGCTGCTGGGCACCTCGCCGGAGTCCATCCGCAAGGCGGAGGACCGCCAGGGCTTTAAGGACGCCATGGAGGCCATCGGCCAGCCCTGCGTGGTCAGCGACGTGGTGGAGAGCGTCCGGGACGCCGTCGCCTTCGCCGCCTCCATCGGCTACCCGGTGATCGTCCGCCCGGCCTACACCCTGGGGGGCACCGGCGGCGGCATCGCCTACGACGAGCCCTCCCTGCGGGAGATCGCCGGACGGGGCATCCAGCTGAGCCGGGTGGGCCAGGTGCTCATCGAGCGGTGCATCGCCGGCTGGAAGGAGATCGAGTTCGAGGTCATGCGGGACGGCGCCGGCAACGTCATCACCATCTGCTCCATGGAGAACATCGACCCCGTGGGCGTCCACACCGGCGACTCCATCGTGGTGGCCCCCACCCAGACCCTGGCCAACCGGGAGTACCAGATGCTCCGCACCGCCGCCCTGGACATTATCTCCGCCCTGGAGATCGAGGGCGGGTGCAACTGCCAGTTCGCCCTGAATCCCGACAGCTTTGAGTATGCGGTCATCGAGGTCAACCCCCGGGTGAGCCGCTCCTCCGCCCTGGCCTCCAAGGCCACGGGCTACCCCATCGCCAAGGTGGCGGCCAAGGTGGCCCTGGGCTACACCCTGGACGAGATCCCCAACGCCGTCACCGGCAAGACCACCGCCTGCTTCGAGCCCACTTTGGACTACTGCGTTTTAAAGCTCCCCCGTCTGCCCTTTGACAAGTTTACCACCGCCAGCCGGACCCTGGGCACGCAGATGAAGGCCACCGGCGAGGTCATGGCCATCGGCAACTCCTTTGAGGGGGCGCTGATGAAAGCCATCCGCTCCCTGGAGCTGCCGGTGAAGTCCCTGCGCATGTCCGGCCTGGGAGAGGTGTACACCGAGGACATCGAGGACCGGCTGGTGAACATCGACGACCAGCGCCTTTTCGTGGTGGCGGAGGCCCTGCGCCGGGGCTTCTCCCCGGAGAAGATCAACAAGATCACCAAGTACGACCTGTGGTTCCTGGACCGCTTTAAGAACATCGTGGACATGGAGAGCCGCCTGGACCACGGCCACCTGGACGAGGACACCCTCCGCGCCGCCAAGGAGATGGGCTTCTCCGACGCCTGGATCGCCTCCCTCTCCGGAAAGGAGCGGCGGGAGATCAAGGCCCTGCGGGAATCCTACGGCATCCGGCCCGCCTTTAAGATGGTGGACACCTGCGCCGCGGAGTTCGAGGCCCAGACCCCCTACTACTACTCCACCTACGACGGCGAGAACGAGGCGGACCAGCCTCTGTGCCTGCCGGAGGTGGGCCGGGTGGCCCCCGGTATTCCCATGGCCCCCTGGCTGGCCGCCTCCACCCAGGCCCCCCACCGCACGGGAGAACCCCAGGAGCGGCGGAAGGTGCTGGTGCTGGGATCCGGTCCCATCCGCATCGGCCAGGGCATCGAGTTCGACTACTGCTCCGTCCACTCCGTCTGGGCTCTCAAGCGCCTGGGCTGCGAGACCATCATCATCAACAACAACCCGGAGACCGTCTCCACGGACTTCGACGTGGCAGACAAGCTCTACTTCGAGCCCCTCACCGCCGAGGACGTGGAGGCCGTGGTGGAGCAGGAGCGCCCCTGGGGCGCCGTGGTGCAGTTCGGCGGCCAGACCGCCATCAAGCTCACCCAGGCCCTCACCGATATGGGCGTGCCCATCCTGGGCACCCCCGCCGACGGCGTAGACGCCGCCGAGGACCGGGAGCGGTTCGACGAGATCCTTCAACAGTGCGGCATTCCCCGGGCCCAGGGCCGGACGGTCTACACCACCGAAGAGGCCCTGGCGGCCGCCCATGAGGTGGGCTACCCCGTGCTGGTGCGGCCCTCCTACGTGCTGGGCGGCCAGGGCATGGAGATCGCCTACAACGACCGGAATATCACCGAGTTCATGCGCATCATCAACCAGGTAGAGCAGGAACACCCTATCCTGGTAGACAAATACCTCATGGGCCGGGAGGTGGAGGTGGACGGCGTCTTTGACGGCGAGGACCTGCTGATCCCCGGCATCATGGAGCACATCGAGCGGGCCGGCGTCCACTCCGGGGACTCCATCTCCGTCTATCCCCCCATGCACATTGAGGAAAAGCACAAGCAGACCATCCTCCGCTACACCCGGGACCTGGCCAGGGCCCTGGGGGTCGTCGGTCTGGTGAACATCCAGTTCATCATCTACAACGACGAGGTCTACGTCATCGAGGTCAATCCCCGCTCCTCCCGCACCATCCCGTATATCTCCAAGGTCACCGGAGTGCCCATCATCGATCTGGCCACCCGGGTGATGCTGGGCGCGAAGCTCCGGGACCTGGGCTGCGGCACCGGGATCTACCGGGAGGCGGACTACTACGCCGTCAAGATGCCGGTGTTCTCCTTTGAAAAGCTCACCGACGTGGACACCGGCCTGGGGCCGGAGATGAAGTCCACCGGCGAGTGCCTGGGGCTGGCGGAGTCCTTCCCCCAGGCGCTGCTGAAGGCCTTCAAGGGCGCCAACATGCGGGCCCCCAAGCGGGGCGGCCGGATCATCGTCACCGTCCGGGACGAGGACAAGGGCGAGATCGTGGACATCGCCCGGGGCTTTGCCGACATGGACATCGAGATCCTGGCCACCCCCGGCACCTGCGACGCCCTCCGGGCCGCCGGGGTCCCCGCCCGCAAGGTGGCCCGGGTCTCCGAGGCCCATCCCAACATTCTGGACATGATCGCCTCCGGCTCCGTGGACCTGGTGATCGACACCCCCACCCGGGGCCGCCGCCACGACACCGACGGCTTCCGCATCCGCCGCTCCACGGTGGAACACTCCGTCCCCTGCGTCACGGCCCTGGACACCGCCCGCGCCCTGCTCACCATCCGCACCCAGGGCCGCAGCGCCGATTTGCGTCCTCTGGACATTACTAAGATATAAGAGACACGAAAAAACAGCCGGCGGATAAAAACGATCCGCCGGCTGTTTTTTTCAAGGACTTCTTCCCTTTCCCGGAGAGCAAAGAAAATCCGGCGCGCGCCTCTCTAATTTCGCAAGGAAGGGGGTGCCTGCGTGGGGAATCTTCGCAGGTTCCCCCTGCGGGATTTCAATCATCCCGCCCATGGGCAAAAGTGGGTCGCCTCCAGAAAAAAAGACACGCCGCATGGCGTGTCTTTTTTTCTGGAGGTGACACCCGGATTTGAACCGGGGAATCAGGGTTTTGCAGACCCTTGCCTTACCACTTGGCTATGTCACCGTCACTACACTATATTATATGCGGCTTTTCCGAAAAAGTCCACACTTATTTTTTGAAATTGCGATTCCCACACATCTGTGTGGGAATCGCCTGTGGAGCGGGCAACGAGGCTCGAACTCGCTACCTCCACCTTGGCAAGGTGGCGCTCTACCAGATGAGCTATGCCCGCATGAGGGGCACGCCGCGTCCGTAAGCGACAAAGCCTCGCGCCAAAGGAACGGCGCTCGGCAGACCCGGCGAGAATATGCCGGACCAACCGCCCACGTCTGCGCAGTACCCGCAAAAGTGGTGCCCAGAGCCGGAATCGAACCAGCGACACGTGGATTTTCAGTCCACTGCTCTACCAACTGAGCTATCTGGGCAAATCTTTCTCCGCGCTTACAAAGCGCGGCGGGGAATTTCAACCCCCAGGGGACCCACGGGATCATTTCAGATCCCGTGGGAGATGGCGACCCGGAACGGGCTCGAACCGTCGACCTCTAGCGTGACAGGCTAGCGTTCTAACCAACTGAACTACCGGGCCATGAAACCATGGTGGGAACAACTGGACTCGAACCAGTGACCCCCTGCTTGTAAGGCAGGTGCTCTAACCAGCTGAGCTATGCTCCCAACTCACCGCCTTTTGTCAGACGGCAAAAGTTATTATACGCAAATACCCCCCTTCTGTCAACCCAATTTTACGAAATTTTCAAAAATTTTTCCGCATCCCCGCCAGCAGGTTTTTCAGCTCCTCTTTCGTAAAGGTCTGTACATTGTCGCAGAAGCGGCAGGTCAGCTCCGCGCCGCCCTGCTCTTCAATGATGGCTTTCAGCTCCTCCGGCCCCAGGCTGATCAGCGCCCGCTCCATCCGGTCCCGGCTGCAGTCGCAGCGGTACTCGATGGGCGTGCGCTCCAGAATCTCCAGGTCGAAATCGGACAGCACCTGCCGCAGCATATCCTCCGGGCCGGCGCGCCCACTCAGCAGCCCCGTCACAGAGCCGGCGGCCATGACGCCGCCCTCCACCTTGGAGACGACGTCCTCCCCGGCGCCGGGCAGCAGCTGGATGAGGTATCCCCCCGCCGCCAGGACGCTCTGATCCCGGTCCACCAGCACCCCCAGGCCGCAGGCGGTGGGAATCTGCTCGGACTCCACAAAGTAGGCCGCCAGGTCCTCGGCGATCTCGCCCCCCAGCAGTCCCACGCTGCCCACATAGGGATCCTTCATATGCAGGTCCCGGATGACGGTCAGCGTGCCCTCACAGCCCACGGCGGCGCCCACGTCCAGCTTCCCGTCGGGGCGCAGGGGCACGTCCACCGCGGAGTTGTCCACGGTGCCCCGGACGTTGCCCTGGTTGTCCGATACCGCCAGGAGAATGCCCAGAGGACCGCCGCCCTGAACGCGCAGGGTCAGGCTGGCCCCATCCTCTTTCAGGGCGTTTCCCATCATGGACGCGGCCGCCAGCGTCCTGCCCAGGGCCGCCGTGGCCACCGGCAGCGTCCTGTGGATCTGCCGGGCCCGCTCCGTCAGGTCCCGGGTGGAGACCGCCACGGCCTTCACCATTCCGTCCTTTGTGATCGCCCGCACCAACTGATCGCCCATGAGATATACTCCTTATTCTTATTCCAATTTCCGCACGCACCGCACGATCCAGCGGTCCTCGTCCGCCGCCGGAGGGCGCAGGGACAGGTCCCCGGTGATGGAGACCTCCGTAAATCCGGCCTCCGCCAGATAAAGCCGCAGCTCCTCCGCTTCCCAGGCCCGCTCCCGGTGCTCCTCGAAGTCCCGCTCCCAGGCGCCGTCCGGGCGCAGGCGGAACAGGTCCACCTGATAGGTGCAGATCTTCGCTCTCTCGGAGAAGAACGTCCGCCAAACGCAGAAGCTCTCCTCCGTCTCGTCCATATACATCTCCCCGTCCATCCGCCGCAGCTTACAGGGGGTGTTCACGTCAAAGATGAACAGCCCGCCGGGCCGCAGCCAGCGGCAGACCCGCCGGAAGGTCTCCCGGAGGTCCCGCGTCCTTGTCAGATAGTTCAGGGAATCCAGGGTGGACACCGCCGCGTCCACCGGCTGGAGCAGCCGCAGGCGGGGCATGGCCTGGTGGAGAAACAGCGGCGGCTCCTCCAGCCCCGCGGCCTTGGCCGCCGCCTGGGTCAGCATCTCCTCCGAGCCGTCTGTGGCGGTCACCCGATACCCCCGCTCCGCCAGAAGGCAGGCGATGGTGCCGGTGCCGCAGGCCAGATCCAGCACGCTCCGCACCGGAACGCGGCTCTTCCGAAACTGCCGCTCCAGAAAGTCCGCCCGCCGCCGGTAATCCCCGTCCGCCATCAGCCCGTCGTAGCTGGAGGCCAGGGCCTCATAGCCGCTCATTTCTTCTTCATCCGGGCGAACACCTTGGCATAGCCCCCCGCCCCATAGCTCAAAGAGCGGTTGACCCGGCTGATGGTGGCGCTGGAGGCCCCGGTGCGCTCCAGAATGTCGTTGTAGATCATACCGTCGTCCAGCAGGGACGCCACCTCGAACCGCTGCTCCATGGACCGGAGCTCAGACACGGTGCAAAGGTCCTGAAAAAAGTCATAGCACTCCTGCTCGTCCTTCAGCTGCAAAATGGCCTTATACAGCAGCTCACTCTTTTCCTTTTTGCCGATCTTGACCATAGTATGCCTCCACGCCTCTGTTGTACTGGGCAGAGGGACGCGCCCGCAGGCGCTCCCCCCGCTTTTTGTATTTTAACACTTCATTGCGTGAAAGTAAAGAGGCCAAACCAAAATTTTCCCGGCCGCCGCACCACCTCCTGTCCCCCTCCATAGACTGGGATAAATTCATTTGGAACGGGAGAGGAGCGGCGGAGATGGCGCGAGACAGTCTGGCAGAGCTGTACACAGAGCCCTTTGCGGCGGAGCGGGAGTGGACGGTGGAGGACATCCCCGTGCTGACGGCCTCGGTGGCGGTCCCCCGGCCGGTGCCGGCGGCGGACCGGGTCTCCCGGCGCATCCACCGCTACTATCAGCTCCAATGCCGCTCCTACCTCCGCTACTGCGAGCGGTGGCTCCTGCCCCAGGCGGAGGCGGCCTACCGGGAGGCGCTGGAGACCAGTGCCCCCCTGCCCTGCCTCCGGGCGGAGCTCAAATACCAGGTGACCTACAACCGGGGCGGGCTGTGGAGCCTGTACACCCAGTCACGGGAGACGGCGGTATCCGGCCCCTCCCTGCTCACCCGCCGGGGGGACACCTGGGACTTAAACGGCGGCTACCCCGTGGAGCTCTCCGCCTTCTTCCCGCCCCGCGGCGGCTGGAAAAAGCGCCTGCTGGCCCTGGCGGCGGAGGAGATCCAGCGCCAGGAGCGGGCGGGGGTCTCCCGGTACCGCGAGGACTGGCGGCAGGCCCTGCGCCGGCGCTTCAACGCCCAAAACTACTACCTGACGGCGGAGGGCCTCACCTTCTTCTTCCCCATGTTCTCCATCGCCCCCGCGGCAGAGGGCGTCCCCGTCTTCACCCTGCCCTATGGGACGGACCCTCTCCGCCTGCCGGAGGGCTTTGAAGCCGGGACGGAGTGAGGGCAAAATGAGGCCGGGAGCGAACGCTCCCGGCCTCCTAACTTTATTTCGTTCCAAAAATCCGGTCGCCCGCGTCCCCCAGGCCCGGCACGATATAGCCCTTCTCGTTGAGCTTCTCGTCCACGGCGCCGCAGTAGATATCCACGTCCGGGTGGCACCTCTGGATACGCTCAATGCCCTCCGGAGCGGCCAGCAGCACCATGAGCTTGATGTTGGTGCAGCCGTACTCCTTCATAAAGCCGATGGCGGCATCGGCGCTGCCGCCGGTGGCCAGCATGGGGTCCACGATGAGAATGTCCCGCTCCGCCACGTCCTTGGGCATCTTGCAGAAATACTTCACCGGCTCCAGGGTCTCCTCGTTGCGGTACAGGCCGATGTGGCCCACCCGGGCGCCGGGGACCATCCGCAGCACGCCGTCCACCAGGCCCAGGCCCGCCCGCAGGATGGGCACCACGGCGAATTTCTTGCCCTTGAGGGTGGGGGCCGTGGTCTTGCAGATGGGGGTCTCCACCTCCCGCTCCGTCAGGGGCAGGTCCCGGGTGGCCTCGTAGGTGATCAGCATCCCGATCTCGCTGACCAGCTCCCGGAAGTCCTTGACGCTGGTGTTCTTGTCCCGCAGGATGGTCAGCTTGTGGGCCACCAGGGGGTGGTCCATGACGTGTACTTTGCCGCTCATAACAATCTCTCCTTCTACGTTATATTCCCTGGATCTGTTTTTTCAATGTATCCACAAGGACAATGGCATCCCTCCGGGACAGCGTTCCGACACAGAGAAACCGCCGGCCCTGACCGAAAGCGAAAGTGGCACCCGTATCCTCCGCATAATACTCGTCCCACAGCCGCACCACCGCGCCCTGGCCGCCAACGCCCCAGAGGACATCGTAGACCTGGGTCGTCACCGGCTGTCCGGCAGCATCATAGAATTGGACCCTCTCATCATAGTGGGTCTCCCCGCTCCCAAGTGACAATTTTGCCCGTCCATCGGGGTCGATATCCAAACCGTCGATCCAGAAGCTCCCCTCAAAGGTCCGCTTCCCCGCACGATTGCAGGTGTATGTCCCCTGTATGACGGCCTCGTGCTCCGCCGCAAAGTCCATATCGTCCATACGGTACTCCACCGCCGTGCCCGACCAGGAGACCTCCTCCGAGCGGGGCATGTACCAGATCACCAGATAGACCGCCAGGCACAATGCCGCCAGGCCGATCAGCCATTTCCAGAGCCGCCCAAACAGGGAAGTCTCACTTTTTTCATTTCTCACTCTCTCCACTCTCCATTTTTTCTCTTCTCAGCCGCTCCGCCTGGGGCGGGCGCAGGTAAACCGGCAGCAGCTCCTGGGCGGACACCAGCCCGCCGTGCCGGGCCGCCTCCTCCGCTTCCAGCGCCACGGTGACGGCGCTCTGCATCAGCAGATGGGGCGGGGCCAGACGGCAGGCGACGCCCGCCGCCTCCAGCGCCTCCGCGCACAGCTTCCCGCCGTCTCCCACCACGGTCTTGGGCCGCGGGTCCCCCCGCAGCTCCTCCGCCAGGTCCTCCAGGCCAACGGCCCGGTCCGGCGTCAGGCGGGTCAGCACGCCGTCTTTCGCCTCAAAGAGGGCGTTGTAGATCTGGCTGCGGCGGGCATCCATGGCGCAGACCACCAGCCCGTCCGCAAACGCGGCATTCCGGGCCATGGCCGCCAGGGTGGACACCCCCACGGCGGGCCTGTCCGCCGCGAAGGCCAGTCCCTTGGCGGCGGAGACCCCGATCCGGATGCCGGTGAAGGAACCGGGACCCACGGCCACGGCCACGGCGTCCATGTCCGCCATGGTGAGGTCCGCGTTTTGCAGGATGTGCTCCACAATGGGCATCAGCGTGCGGCTGTGGGTGAGGCCGGTGTCCTGAAAGCCGGAGGCCAGCACCCGCCCGTCCTCCGTCACGGCGGCGGAGACCGCCTTGGCGGAGGTCTCCAGGGCCAGTATCTTCATGTGAGGTCCACTCCTTCCACGGCGACGGCCCGCCAATTCTCATGCTCCGGACAGCGCCTCAGGGCGACCCAGACGGTCTCCGGAGGCAGGGCCTCCTCCACCCGCTCGCTCCACTCCACGGCGCACACGCCGCCCCGGGCCAGATAATCGTCCCAGCCGATGTCGAACAGGTCCTCCGGACCCTCCAGGCGGTACATGTCAAAGTGGAACAGGGGCAGCCGCCCGCCCTCGTACTCGTTGACAATCGTGAACGTGGGGCTGGTGACCCGCTCTCCGCATCCCAGGCCCCGGGCCAGCCCACGGGTGAGGGCGGTCTTGCCCATGCCCAGGCCTCCCCGGTAGGCCACCACCGCCCCAGGACCGAGACGCTCCGCCAGACGGCGGCCCAGGTCCTCTGTCTCCGCCTCGCTGCGGGTGAGAAATTCCACGGCCTGCCCCTCCTTATCTTACGTATCAATTCAGTATAGCACATTTTGAACAGAGTGTAAAAACAAATTTCCGGCGTTTACAGCATTTTTTATTTGTGGTATACTGCACTTGTCAAAATTCGCCTTTAGAGGGAGCTTTCGATGGCAAACCGGTTAAAAAGCATTCTCGCAGATTTCTTCCAGCAGGCCGACCTGGTGCTGCTGGCGCTTTGCTGCGTCTCCACGCTGTACGGCATGGTGCTGATTTTCAGCGCCACCTACTCCCTGGGAACAAAGGGGATCATCCGCTATGTGGGCGTGCAGGGCGCCGGCATGGTCCTGGGCATTTTCGCGTACATCTTTATCTCCATGCTGGACCTGGAAAACGTGATGAAGCGCTGGAAATGGCTGGTGGTGTTCAACATCGTCTTCATCGGCCTGCTGCTGACCCCCCTGGGCAGGGGACACGAGACCGGCAACGTGGCCTGGCTGAAATTTCCGGGCATCCCCTTCCAGATCGGCCCGGCGGAGGTGGTGAAGATCACCTTCACCCTGCTGCTGGCCAAGCAGCTGGAGTGGCTGCGGGAGGAAAAGCGGGACCTGAAATCCTTCCGCTCCGCCCTCCTGGCGGCGGGCCATACCCTGCTCCTGATGGGCTGGTACGTGGCCATCTCCGGGGATATGGGCAACGCCCTCACCTTTTTCTTCATCTTTCTGTGCATGGCCTTCACGGCGGGCTTCGCCCTGCGGTGGTTCGTGGTGCTGTTCGCCGGAATCGGCGGGACTGTGGCGGCGGTTCTGTTCCTGGACCTGGTGCCAGAGTCCATGGAATATATGGTCAACCGCTTCCACGTGCTGTTCGACCACAGTCTGGACCCCAAGGGCGTGGGCTGGCAGCAATCCCGGAGCATTCTGGCCATCGGCTCCGGCGGCGTGTTCGGCCAGGGCTACCTGCACGGATCCCAGACCCAGAGCGCCTATCCCCAGAGCCTGCCGGCCCGGCGGACGGACCTGATCTTCGCCGTCTGCGGCGAGGAGCTGGGGCTGATCGGATGCCTGGCGGTGGTGCTTCTCCTGCTCTGCATCATCTTCCGGGTGCTGCTGGTGGCAAAGAACAGCCAGACCTCCTTTCAATGCTGCGTCTGCGTGGGCGTGGCCGCCATGCTGATCTACCAGACCGTCATCAACATCGGCATGTGCCTCTTCGTCATGCCCACCATCGGCGTCACCCTCCCCTTTTTCAGCTATGGCGGCTCCTCCATCGTCACGCTGTACGCCGCCATGGGCATCGTCTCCAACATTAAAAAGCGAACCCTCTCCATGGACCGGCGGGGCCGATCCCTTCTGTGAGCGCAATTCCCTCCTGAAAAATTCTCCGGCGGCGCCTGTGCCGCCGGAGAATAATTTTTGGAAAGAGGCGGACACTACCACTACATTCCATGAAAACAGGAGGAAAGCCACTTGAAAAGCAGTTTCACAAGACGGACCGTCGTTCTGGCCCTGGCGGCGGCCCTGGTTCTGAGCAACAGCGCCTCGGCGCTGTTTGGAAAGAAAACAGAGGAGCCCGAGGCTGAGGAGGGAGCCCCTCAAGCCCGGGATCTGGAGGTCAAGACCTATCGGGGCATCTCCTGCCGGGGCCAGTTCCTGACCGCCGGCGGCGAGAGCGGCGAGATGACCTTCTCCCTGGTGGACCAGCCCAGGAAGGGCGTGGTGGTCATTGAGGGAGACGCCTTCACCTACGCCCCCGACGACGGCATCACCGGCGGCGACAGCTTCACCTACACCGCCACCGACAGCGCCGGCCGCACGTCCCTGCCCGCCCAGGTAAAGGTCTCCATTCAGAAAACCCGCTCCGGCGTCAATTATGCGGACACCGAAGGCAGTCCGGCGGCCGCCGCCGCCCAGGAGATGGCGGAGGAGGGCGTCTTTACCGGCTGCAAAATCGGCAGCCAATACTTCTTCGAGCCGGATCGCCCCGTCTCCCGTGAGGAGTTTCTGGCCATGGTCATGGAGGCCTCCGGGCGGGAGGTGACTGCCGTCACCATGACGGGCTTTTGTGACGACGAGGCCATCCCCACCTGGGCCAAGGCCTACGCCGCCGCCGGCGTAACCGACGGCGTCATGCAGGGCACCGCTACGGCGGAGGGCCTGGCCTTCCGCGGCGGCGACGCCATCACCTTCAACGAGGCCGCCACAGTCCTGGACCGGGTGCTGGACCTGGGCAATGTGGAGCTGGACGTCTGGTACGCGGACCGGGAGGAAGTCCCCTCCTGGGCAGCCCAGGCCGTAGGGAATATGGAGGCCGTCAGCGTACTGGCAGCAGGCAGCTTCGGAAGTCTCACCATGGAGGAGCCGGTGACCCGAGGCGACGCGGCCCAAATGCTCTCCGCCGCCCGGACTCTTCTGGCGGGCCAGGAGGAGAAGCCGGGCCTCTTCGGCTGGCTGAAATAAAAGGCGCGTGCCCTCCGGAGGAAACAGGTCCTCCGGAGGGCGCTCTTCCTCCGGGTAAAAATCTCAAAAAAAAGCGTTGTATCTCCCCTCCGGCGCTGGTATAATTTCTCCTGGCCCCTTTTCATCCGTATTTAAAGGAGAAGTTATGACAACCCTGGAGCTTGCTCTTCTGGACTGGATCCAGACCCACCTGCGCTGCGGTTTTCTGGACGCCGTTATGCCCGCAGTCACCAAACTTTGCGACCACGGGGAGATCTGGATTCTGCTGGCGCTGGCCCTTTTGGCCGTTCGCCGGACCCGCCGCCAGGGCGCCGCCGTGGCCTGCGGCCTCGTACTGGACCTCATCGCCTGCAATCTGCTGTTAAAACCCCTGTTTGACCGGGGCCGCCCCTTTGCCATCAACCCAGCCGTCACCCTTCTGGTCCCGCCGCCCCTGGACGCCTCCTTCCCCTCGGGCCATACCGCCGCGTCCTTCGCCGCCGTTTTTGCGCTGAAGGCGTCGGGAAGCGCTCTGTGGAAGCCGGCTCTGGGCCTAGCCGCGGCCATCGCCCTCTCCCGGCTGTACCTGTATGTCCACTGGCCAAGCGACGTGCTGGGCGGCGCTCTGCTGGGGGCCGCCGCCGGCTGGATGGGGGCGAAGCTGGCGGAAGCGATCCAGGCGCGGCGGAGTCCGCTGTGAGAGGCTAAAAAAATAACCGGGGAAAATGCAAAAAAACTCTTGCATTTTGGAAATGTTTGTGGTAACATAAATAAGCTGTCCGGGAGGACAGGATGTGCGCCCTTAGCTCAGCTGGATAGAGCGTCTGGCTACGGACCAGAAGGCCGGGGGTTCGAATCCCTCAGGGCGTACCAAAACCACGGAAATTCGTTGAATTTCCGTGGTTTTTCTTTTGATCTCTGTACTTTTTCGGGTGGTTGGATTTTGCGGTGGACAGTTGACCCAAGCCGTGACCCATACCAGAGTTCGGAGCGGAAATCATCAGAGAGCGCCGGAGAGGAAATTCCCCACCGCGTTCGCCGCCTGCTTCTGCATGGAGGTAGTCACATGGGCGTAAGTGTCCAAGGTAAACCCAGCGCTGTAGTGCCCCAGCATGGCGGAGAGAGTTTTCACGTCTACACCGTTCTGTAGCGCCAGCACGGAGAATGTGTGACGCAGGTCGTGGAAGCGTATCCGCTCCAGCCCCGCCCGTTTCAGCACCCTCTGGAGCATGTGCAGAACGCTGTCCGGGGACATGGGGCCTCCAAACGGAGAGGGGAAGACGTATTCGTCTTTCCGCTCCATACCTTTGAGGACTTTGATGGCGTCCGCTCCTATCGCGATGCTGCGGTAGGAGTTTT